>CALFJC010000130.1 GCA_937877655.1 uncultured Selenomonadales bacterium | reverse complement strand
TTGCCTACGGCAGATTTTGAGTCTGCTGCGTCTGCCAATTCCGCCACTTCGGCGCAAGGGGAATATTAGCACGCCTTCAAATAATTGTCAACAAAAAATTTTAAGCTTGCGCTTGCTGTTCGACGGCGTAGACGCTGATTTTTCTGTTGTAACGTCCTTTGCGCTCGAAGGCGACTCTGCCCGCAATTTTTGCAAAAAGAGTATCATCCTTGCCCTTGCCGACATTCAAGCCGGGGTGGAAATGCGTGCCGCGTTGACGAACCAAAATACTGCCCGCCGTAACGATTGTACCCGCCTGTTCCTTGACGCCCAAACGTTTTGATTCGCTGTCGCGCCCGTTGCGAGTGGAGCTAACGCCCTTTTTATGTGCAAAGCGTTGTAAATCAAATTGGAAATCCATTTATTTCACCTCCGAGATGATTTTTTCTTCAACCTTGACGACTTGCGGAACTTTTTTTTCAATTTCCAACAGCCCGATAAGCATGGTTTGAAAAACGGCTTCGGTAACTTCGTCGGGAGAACTTTTCAACTTCACCACAAGTCGGCGCGGCTCGTTTTTGAATCTCAAATCGTGTTTCAAATAATCCTTGACGCAAGAAAATGCGGATTTTACCAAAATCCAAATGCCGGCGCGATAAATTTTGAATTCTTTAGCCTTATTTTTGCGTTCCTCAATCGAAAAGCCGACAATTTTTTTTTCGTCATTAAGATAAATATCTGCGCGGATTTTGACATCCGAAATATTCAACTTCGGCAAATCCCTTACGGGCGACGGCTTCATACTTTTGATTTTGCTCTGAAGATTTTCTTCCGCCGATTTATCCATCTCGCGCATTTCAATTTTGACGGCTTGCGGAGAGATTTTTTCAATTTCGCGCAGACCAATCATCATGGTTTGAAAAACAGCTTCAGTCAATTCGTCGGGAGCTTCTTTAAGTTCTATGCCCAAGCCGCCGTGTTCGTGATTTTCAGCGGCAACTTCGCGATTCAGATATTTTCTGATGCCGAAATGCGCCGATTGAGAAAGTGCCGAAACTTCCGCGCAGTGAACATTGTAACCGTGCCCGCCTTTGCCGCCGTCATTATGTCCGCGCAGTACGAAAGCCGCAATTTTGCCGTCACTCTGCGTATAAATTTCCGCAGAAATCATTGTTCAGCCCTCGATTTTTTCAATCTTTACTTTTGTAAAAGGTTGGCGATGACCTTGACGACGGCGATAATTGGTTTTGTGTTTGTATTTGAAGATGCGAATTTTGGGACCTTTGCCGTTTTTGACGACGGAGCCCGTAACTTTTGCGCCTTCGATAAGCGGACGACCGAATTTAATTTCTTCGCCCTCGCCAATCGCCAAAACTTCCTCGAATGTGACGGAAGAACCTTCTTCTGCGTCAAGCTTCTCGATGATAATTTCGTTGCCTTCGGCGACTTTGTATTGCTTGCCGCCGGTTTTGATAATTGCGTACAACCTTAACACCTCCACACGGATGAACTCGCCGACTTCGGCTCGGTTGCCCGATTAGTTGCCTCGTCGTGCGGCGCGAATAAAATAGCACAAAATTTTTTCAGTGTCAAATTGCCCGCCTTATCGTGTATTCACAAAATCCGTTATAACGGAAAGTGTAAATCCCGGCTCCAAATCACTCCTAAAAATCGCAGGTGCAGAAAAAGCCGTATTACAACGCCATTCTTACGAAATGAAAATTCCCATATTTGGTAATTTTTATTTTGCCCCTCAAAATCGCTCTTCAAATCAATTTTCAAGCTCCAAAATCATTTTCAAACTTCAAAATCTCTTTCAAAATCAATCTCGACCGCAAAAATCTCTTTCAAGCCGCCGCGCAGGCGTCAAAATCATTTTCAGCCGTCAAAATCTCTTTCAAAATCAATCTCGACAGTTAAAATCGGTTGCAAAGTCATTTTCAGCGGCAAAATTCATTTCAAACTCCTTTTCAATCTCCAAAATCTCTTTCAAGCCCGACTTACTCCTTTCAAATCAAAAAAAATAATCCTCCTTTACGATTCAGAGGAGTTTTTCGTTTACAAGACAGAGAATTTTTGATAAAATCCGCGCAGATTTAGTTTTTACATGGTCAGAGAGATTTTTAAACAGTTTTTTAGTTAAGGAGGCGTTCTTTATGGATAATTTAATTGGAAAAGGTGTATATCAATTTGAAGAAAAAACAGGTGTTACAGATGATCCAATAAACATTTACTATTTTCGTCCGACAACATGGAAATCAGGAGACGAAATAGCTTTTGTTATGCACGGAACCAATCGCGATGCTGAACGTTATTTGGAAGACTGGACGAACTATGCAAATGAAAAAAATATCTTGATTATATGTCCTGAGTTTTCAAATGAAAAATATCCAGGCAGCAGATATTATAACATTGGGAATATTATGAGCTCGACTAACGGCAAAGGAGAACTTCAAGATAAGGAAGACTGGCTGTTTCCGGCGATAAATAGAATTGTTGACGACGTAAAAATTAAGTTTGATTCACATAAAAGCAATACTTTACTTTATGGACATTCAGCCGGAGCACAATTTGTGCACAGATATGTTATTTTTGATGGAGATACAAATTTTGATTTAATTGTTTCTGCAAATGCTGGATGGTATACCATGCCGGACAGCACGATACCTTTTCCTTACGGTATGTCTGGCGTATCACTAAGCAATAAAGAATATCAGATCATTTTTTCAAAGCCGCTTGTTGTTTTATTGGGCGAGGAAGATACCGTTAGAGATTCTAATTTAAGAGTAACTGCAGAAGCTGATGCGCAAGGAATGAATCGATTTGAACGTGGCAAAAATTTTTATCAAAAAATGGCTGATAAAGCTAAAGAATTGGGTTTTGAATTCAACTGGAAACTTTCAACAGTTCCCGGTGTCGGACATAGAGATTATTTGATGGCAAAATCAGCCGTAGAAATATTTTTTAACACAATCGACGAGTCAAAGATTTTAATAACAGATGAATCAACAAATTCTTCTGTTACAATAGCCTCAGCGATTAAGAATGTTGACGCCTCATCAAGGACAAAAGCAACAAAAATCACCGGCAACACGCTTGCGAATACAATCAGCGGCGGTTCAGCCGACGATACAATCACGGGCGAGGCAGGTAACGATTCTGTTTTCGGCGGCGCGGGCGATGATAAACTTTCGGGCAATAACGGCAAGGATTCTTTGTGGGGCGGCGCAGGTAACGACACTTTGACGGGCGGAAACGGAAAAGATTTCTTCATCTACAGCGGCGGCAACGATACCATTTCCGATTATGCGGTTACCGAAAAAATTTCTCTCGGCGCAAACATTTCCGATACTGCTTTGAACGGTTTGGACGTAATTTTAACGACGGACGCGGGCACTTTGACGATTAAAAAGGCTAAAGGAAAAAATCTCAACATGATTAATCCTGCGGGCAAAAGTTTTTCAACGATGGTCGGAGTCTTGACGAATTTAACCGTAACAAATTTAACAAAATCGCCTGTAACGGTCGGTTCGGCGATAAAAACAGTCACAGCCGCCTCAAGGACGAAAGCCGCAAAAATTTCGGGCAATGCGCTTGATAACACAATGACGGGCGGTAAGGGAAACGATACCCTTTTGGGCGGTGCGGGCGATGATTCGATTTTCGGGAACACGGGCAACGATACCCTTCGCGGCGGCGTTGGAAATGACACACTCATTGGCGGCAAGGGAAATGACATGCTTTGGGGCAATTCCGGCTCGGATGTTTTCATTTACGAGAGCGGCGACGGACAAGATGTCATTTTCGGCTTTGAAAACGCTGACATGTTGCAAATCACGGGGAATTTTTCAACGACTTATGACAGCTCTAAGAAAGAAATTTATTTCGCCGTCGATTCAACGACAAATGCACTCACGCTGAAAAATTTTTCAGCAACAACCTTTAACATTAACGGCACGAATTATAAAATCAGCGGAGCTGATTTAATTAGGAATTAGGAATGAGGAATTAATAATGAAGGAAGGTTTTCCATTCCTAATTCCTAATTCATAATTCCTAATTGATAAAAGCGCGGAAAAAAATTTAATCCCTCCAAACAGCGGCGGGATTTTTTTGTGTTATAATCTGCGCGGGAGGTGTTTTCATGAAAAAATTTTTGGCGGCGGGCTTGGCGGCTTTTTTGATGATAAATTTTACAACGACGGAGGCAAAAACTATGAAGAAACCTGAGGCGATAAAAGTAGTTCAGACGACGGGCAGAGACAGACTCGGAGACTTCGCGCCCGAATTTGCCCGCTATAACGATGATATTCTTTTCGGCGAAGTGTGGAGCCGCAACGACATTTTATCTTTGCACGACAGAAGCATTGTCACAATCTGCGCGTTGGTCGGCAACGGGATTTTGGACAGCTCGTTGAAGTTTCACATTGCAAATGCGAAGAAAAACGGCGTCACGAGAGATGAAATGGTCGAGATTGTGACGCAACTCGGATTCTACGCGGGCTGGCCTAAGGCTTGGGCGGTTTTCCCTATGGCAAAAGAAATTTACGGCGAAGATTCCGCGCAGGTTTTTGACAAAGTCGGGAAAAAAATTACTCAGACGGCGGGCAGAAAAAATTTAGGCGACTTCGCGCCCGAATTTGCCCGTTACAATGATGATATTCTTTTCGGCGAAGTGTGGAGCCGCAATAACATTTTATCTCTGCACGACAGGAGCATTGTCACGGTTTCGACGTTGGTCGGCGCGGGAATTTTCACAGACGCTTTGAAACATCACATTGCGAACGCAAAATCAAACGGCGTCACGAAGGAAGAAATTGTCGAGATCATAACTCAACTTGGCTTTTATGCGGGCTGGCCGAAGGCTTGGGCAGTTTTCCCGATGGCTAAGGAAATTTACGGCGAGTGATTTTTATGAACAGGCGAAAATTTATAAAAGTCGTCGGACTTGGGGCAATCACTTTTTATTTAAGCGGTTGCGGGCTCTTGGCGACGGAAAATAAAAAAAAGGAGAGCGAAGCCTCCGCGCAGGGCAGTGTGTCGGGGGGAAAAGTTATGAAAATCGTTGTGATTAACAGCAGCCCGCATTCCGAAAATCAATCGACTTCGAGATATTTGGCGCAGAAATTTGTTGCGGGTGCCAAAAGTGCGGGGCATGAAGTTTTTGTATTCGATGCGGCGAAAGAGGAAACTCATCCTTGTCAAGGTTGCGACCAATGCGGCATGGACGGCGCGTGCATTTTCGACGACGCGATTGAAACAAAATTGATGCCGCAAATGTTGAAGGCGGATCTCTTGGTTTTGGTGACGCCGCTTTACTATTTCGGCATGAGTGCGCAATTAAAAACGGTCGTCGACAGATTTTATTCGCGGACGACGAAACTCAGCGGAAAAAAATCTATGATAATGGCGACGGCTTGGAACACGGCGGATTGGACGATGGAAGCGTTGCAAAGTCATTATGAAACACTCGTCCGCTATATGAGTTGGCAGGATGTCGGACAAATTTGGGCGACGGGTTGCGGGACGCGCTCGATGGTTGAGCGTTCGGATTTTGGCAATACGGCTTTTAAAATCGGAGCGGCACTTTAAAAGCAATTAGGAATTATGAATTAGGAATTAGGAATGATTTTGGAATTGAGCATGAAAAAAGCGGTGGGTTTTTTAAACTCACCGCCTTATTTTTTTGTCATTTCATCATAACGGCAACGACCATTGCCCCGACGCCGATTATTACGATTATAAACATGTTGCGCACATTGTTATTGAGTGCAGTACGAATTTCCCGCATATCTTCATCTTGCCGGGTGCGATTGGCTTGCATTTCACTTACGATTAAATCGATTTTATCTGACAGCGCATCTACTTTCGCAGCTACGACTGCCACTTGTTTTTCTAAGTTAGTGACTCGCGCATCAAGATTTTTGTCTTTGTCGTCCGCCATTTTAATCGCCTCCCGACAAATGCTACGCTATGTCGGCTTTCCAAAGTCCGTGCAGGTTGCAAAATTCGTAAGCCGCAATAGGTTCGTCGCCTTCGGCAACAATAAATTCTGCTTCGGGCTTATCGCTCGCCGTCAAGTGGACGTATTGCCCGCCTTTTTTTGTTTGAAGATAAATCCACTGAATCAAATGCGCTTCCGTCATGGGATGCGCAACGCTCCCGACTTTGACGATAACTTTTTTTCCGTTAACAGTCACTTGCGGAACGTGTTTTTCCTGCGCGGCGTCGGTCGTGTTCGCCTTGAGAAAATTCATCGGCTTGCCGCCGCAAGAAATATCCTGTCCGCTCCCGCCAATCAACATAATCAAAGATTTTTTGTCTTCCGAGATCAAAATTCTGCTCATGAAAACTCCTCCTCAAAATTTATTCGTCAAACCGAGTTCAGCCAAAAGTTTCAAATCGTTTTCAATGTTGTTATTCGGCGTTGTGAGCATATTTCCTGTAATGGCGGCGGAAGCTCCATTCAAAAGTGCGGACGCTCCTCTGTCGGGCAAAAATTTTCTTCCTGCCGCAAAACGGACGTTTGCAGTCGGATTTATGTATCGGAAAATTGCTGTCGTCCGCAAAATTTCTTCGGCAGAAAGTCTCGGCATGTTTTCAAGAGCCGTGCCCTTTATCGCCGTTAAAACATTTATCGGAATTGATTTTATCTCAAGCGCGGCGAGTTCAAATGCCATATCGATTCTGTCCTGCCAATTTTCGCCCATGCCGATTATCCCGCCCGAACAAACTTCGAGCCCCGCCGCCTGCGCGAGTTTAATCGTTTTAATTCTGTCGTCGTAAGTGTGGCTTGTGCAAATTTCGGGAAAAAATCTGCGCGAAGTTTCTAAGTTATGATGATAGCGATTGACGCCCGCCGCTTTTAATCTTTTTAACTGTTCAAAACTCAAAATTCCGTGCGAGGCGCATAAATCGATTTTCAATTTTGCGCGGAGAACTTTGTAAGTTTCAATCGCCTTCTCGAAATTTTTTCCGTCGAGCGCACGCCCGCTTGTCACGATTGAAAATCTGTTGACGCCCGCTTTTTCGTTTGCAAGCGCGACTTCCAAAATTTTTTCGGCAGGAAGAAAATCGTATTCGTCAATTCCCGTCTTGTGCCGCGCAGATTGAGCACAATACTTGCAATTTTCACTGCAACGCCCGCTTTTGCCGTTTATGATTGTGCAAAGATCAATATGGTTGCCGCAAAAATTTTTCTGAATCAAATGTGCGCCCGCCTGAAGTTTTTCGAGCGGCGTTGTCAAAAGAAAATTTAAATCGTCGGAAGGATGAAGTCTTTCGCCCGAAATAATTTTTTTTGCAATGTCCAAAATTATCTGCCTCCCAAAACTTTTTGCAATTTGACGCCGAGAAATGCCGCCGCCGTTGCTTTCAAAATGTCGCCCGGTATGAACGGCAAAACCGCCATAGTCAACGCTTCAAAAATATCTACGTCCAAAACGAGCATCATCGAAATTAATCCGCCCAAGTAAGTTATCGGAACCGCGATTAAAATATTTGCCGACAAATAGCGTTTGAAATTCGGCGTTGCGCCCTTCGCAAAACTCAACGCCGCATAAGCGAAAAGCCATGCGAAATAAAATCCGCCCGCCGGTCCGAGAAGTCTGCTTAAACCTTGTCCGCCCGCGAATACCGGCAAGCCGACTGCTCCGAGCAAAATGTAAATCAAAATTACCGTGAACGTTTGGCGCGGCGTCAAAAGATAAGCCGTCAAACTCAGCGCGAACGTCAACGCCGTAACCAAGCCCGGCGTGAACGGCAACGGGAATGAAATATAAGCCGTCACGCAACACAGCGCGACGCACATTGACATTTTTGTCAGGTCTCTGATTTTGTCTTTTTGCATAAAAAATTTTTCCTCCCTTCGTCAACTCGGCAATTATACAAAGCAATATTGTCAACGTCAATTTTTAAAATGTTTACCGGAAAATTTTTTTGCAAGTTACAATGACGGCTGATAAAATATTCGCGGGTGATGAAAATGTTTGAAAGAAAATTTACGCGACAAATTTCTGTCGGGAAAGTAAAAGTCGGCGGCGGAGCTCCGATTAGCATTCAATCGATGACGAACACCAAAACTCACGACGCGGCGGCGACGATTGATCAAATTCAAAAACTCGCGGCGGAAGGTTGCGAAATTGCTCGCGTGGCAGTTCCCGACGAGGCGGCGGCGAAAACTTTGGGAAAAATTGTTTCGGCGGTTGAGTTGCCGATTGTCGCCGACATTCAATTTGATTATAAACTTGCGCTTGAATCGATTTCGCAGGGCGTGGCGGCTTTGAGATTGAATCCCGGCAATATCGGCGGCGCGGCGCATGTTCGCGAAGTTGTAAAATCTGCGCGGGCGGCAAAAATCCCGATAAGAATCGGAGTCAATGCGGGCTCGCTCGGCAGAAAAATTTTGCAGAAATACGGCGGCGCGACTCCCGAAGCTCTGGTTGAATCGGCGTTGGAGCACGTGGAAATTTTGGAGGCGGAAGATTTTTTCGACATAAAAATTTCTCTCAAAGCGCATGACGTGCCGTTGACGCTGGCGGCTTACCGATTGATGAGCGAGAAAAAAAATTACCCGCTCCATATCGGCATAACGGAGGCGGGCACAGTCAACAGCGGCGTCATAAAATCGGCAGTTGGGATCGGCGCGTTGTTGGCTGAAGGTATCGGCGATACAATTCGCGTTTCTTTGACGGGCGATCCTGTCGTTGAAGTCAAGGTTGCCAAAGAAATTTTAAAGTCGCTCGGTCTTCGCGAAAGCGGAGTTACTTTAATTGCTTGTCCGACTTGCGGGCGCACGAAAATTAATTTGCCCGAAATTGCCGCGCAGGTCGAGAAAAAAATTTCTTCCATAGAAAAAAATTTGACGGTCGCGGTAATGGGTTGCGTCGTCAACGGACCGGGCGAGGCTCGCACAGCTGACGTTGGGATTGCGGGAGCCGACGGCGAAGGAATTATTTTTCGCAAGGGCGTTATCGTCCGCAAAGTGCCCGAAGCCGAACTCGTCGCCGAACTTTTCAAGGAGATTGATAAAATCTGCGCGGAGTAAAAATTTTTTATAAAAACACTTGACAGCATATATATATATATATAATGGCTCCCGTAAATATCAATTATGATTTTTGAAGGGAGCACCACATCATGGAGACAAATAACAATTTCAACGAAAAGGCAACGGCGAACGTCGAAGATTTACAGCCCGAAAAATATTCCGCAAAAGAATTGCAAGGGCTGAAAATGTTCATTGACAAAGTTCGTGACGTGAAAGCCCGCACTTCGCTGGCTTGCTGGGGCGATCATTCGGAGTACGGCAGAGGCTATTGAAATGGAGACAAGCAAAAATTTCAACGAAAAGGCAACGGCGAACGTCGAGGAGTTACAACCCGAAAAATATTCCGCAAAAGAATTGCAGGGCTGAAAATGTTCATCGATAAAGTTCGCGACGTGAAAGCCCGCACTTCGTTAGCTTGCCGGGGCGATCATGCGGATCATTGCAATACTTATTGAAAATTTTTGAACGATTCACTGTCCGATTCCGTTCGGAGTCGGAATTTTTTTTGCGGAGGATTTTTTTTTTATGAACAAGCTTTTTAAAACGATAGTACTTAAACCGACTATGGCTTGTAATTTGAATTGCAAATATTGTTACGAAAGCCGCCACAACGAGGGAAAATATTTTAAGGCAGGATTTTCGGCGGACGAGTTGCACGATTGGATAATTCGTTTCGCCAAAGTGTTTCCGCAGTCGGAGATTCTTTGGATGTTTCACGGCGGCGAACCTTTGATGACGGGAATTAATTACTTCAAAAAATTTATCGCCACTCTGCGCGAAGCCAACGAAAATTTCAACGTCAACTACAAATTTGCGATTCAAACGAACGCGACTTTGCTTACTGAAGAATGGATTCGCCTTATGGAAGAAAACTTGGACTTGATGAGCGAGCGCGTTGTAAGTATAAGTCTCGACGGCTCGCAAGAAATAAACGACGCCGCTCGCTTGAGCAAACAAGGCAAATCGTCTTTCGCGGCGGTAATCAAAGCAATGGACATTATAAACGACTGCGACTTGAATTACACGACGATAAGTGTTGTCGGCAGGCACAATGTCAATCGCCCTCAAGAAGTTTACGAAGCTATAAGAAGTCACAAGCCGCGTTGTTCAAAATTCATTCCGTGTTATAATTTCGACGATGCGGGAAATCCGGAAATGTTGGGAATAACTCCGCTTGAATATGCAAATTTTATGTGCGAGCTGTTCGATTTGTGGATGCATGACAGAGTTTCCGTCACGGACAGAGAATTTGTTATCGAACCGATTGCAACGATAATTTCAAATCTGGTTGAAGCTCCCGTGAATTGGTGCGAATATCGCGACGAGAAATGCGACTGCTTTACCACAATATATCCTGACGGCGGGCTTTGGTTGTGCGATACCTTCAATCCCGACACAATGAAAAATTTCGCTTATCTTGGAAATATCAAGAGCTTGTCCGATGAGAAGCTGGTAAATGCATTTTTAAAGCCGTCTTCGCGTTGTGAATATCAATCTTTGTATGACGACCTTAGGAGCAGTTGCGAGAAGTGCGATATTTTTAATTTCTGCCACGGCGGTTGTATCCCACAACGTTCAGAAATGAAACGAGTTTCAGAGCGTTTGCTCAAGGAATACTGCGCAGGAAAACACAGGCTCATAAGTTACGTAAAGGCGGGTGTGGACTGTGCATTGTCTCAACCTTAAACTAACT
Organism: uncultured Selenomonadales bacterium; assembly: GCA_937877655.1. Lineage (GTDB taxonomy): Bacteria > Bacillota > Negativicutes > Selenomonadales > Selenomonadaceae > Quinella. The sequence goes on along the minus strand of CALFJC010000130.1, from coordinate 53,528 downwards.
TATGACTGCACGAATAATTGTGCGTTTTGCTTTTCGCGGTACATGAAAAATGAAATTCTGACTTTGAATAATTTGCTTGCCACGATAGAAAAAGGCTTCAGCAACGGAGCTCGTGAACTCGTCCTTTCTGGCGGCGAGCCGACTCTTAGTGAAGAAAAATTTTTAAAATGCTTGGAAGCGGCAGATCGTATCGGCTACGAAAAATATATCATTCAGACAAACGGGCACGGTATAGCAACGAGCGAATCACTTAGTAATTTTCTTGCCGATTTTTCAAAGCGACGCGACGTTGCCATTTCCTTTTCCATTCACGGTGCAAAAAGCAAAACTCATGACGAATTATCTTCTTCGGTCGGAGCATTTGATAAGCTAATTCTTGCCATGAAAAAAATTTTTGAAGAAACTTCTTGCAGTATTTATACAAACACCGTCGTTACGAGAAAAAATTTTGACGAATTGCAGGAAATTGCGGACTTGGTCAGAGCTTTTAAGCCCGAAATAATTCAATTTGCCATGATGCACGCGCCCGGCTTGGAAAATTTATCTGTTGGCTTGAAGGAAACCGCTTTGACGATTCGCAAGCTTAATGTAAGTCGCGACGTTTTAAAAACGGAGGGAATTCCATTTTGTTTCATGTACGGTTTGGAGGAGTGCGTCGGCGAAAGTTATTGGCCTGAAGTGCTTGACATTTACAATCGCGAAAACAATTATCTGCCCGATTTCAATCAGCTGAAACATTCCATGAGATGGAAAGCCGATTTTTGTAAAGATTGCTTGATGAATGAAATTTGCGCCGGAATTTGGACGGAGCACAAGGAAGAATTTTTAAATGAAAAAATTCGCCCGATAATGTGAGGAAATATTTATGTCGATATTTAAAACTCCTGCGCGGGATTACGATTTGATAACGACGGAATTTGTTTGCAATAAGTTTGGCTTGGCAGAATTTTTCGCCGAGAATTTTCCGAGATTTGATTTGAAATGCGCCAATGTTTTAGATGTGGGTTGCGGCGCGGGCGCGTTGAGCATATATTTAGCCGAGCAATTTTCGGCAAAAGTCTTGGCGGTTGATTTAAATCCGCAAGCGGCGGCGTGTTGCAGAAAAAATGTCGAGAAATATAATTTGGCGAAAAAAATTGCCGTCATGGAAGGAAATTTTGCCGAGTTATACAAAACGCTTGATGAAAATTCTTTTGATTTGATAGTTTCTAATCCGCCGATTGACGCTGATTATAAATTTATAACCGACTCGGAAGATTTTTCCGCAATGAACGACTCAAAATATAAATTTCTGACAAACAGTTGGCACGACGAGCGCGGCTTTGATTTAACGGATTATATTCTTCTTGCGCGGCAAAATTTGTTGGCTGAAGACGGAAATATTGTTTTGATATGCTGTGACGCGGAAGGAAATCCCGATAAATACTTGAAAAACAAGGCGAATAGATACGGTTGCGATATTAAACTGCTTTGTAAAGAAAAAATTCCCGTTGAAAAGTTGGGGATAACTTTCCTGAACAGAGCTTTTGTAAACGGTTATATCCGGTTGTTGCGATAAAAAAACCGTCACTCGGAAGAGCGGCGGATTTTTTTATTATTACGTCGAAGAATTTATTTCTCAATCAAAATGCGAGGGAACAACTGTTCGGGCTTGCCGACTTCGTGATTTTCTTTAAGCAAGCCGAAAATTTCCGCGTCGTCGAGTTTCATTTCCTGCGAAATTTTTAATTGCTCACGAATTTTTTGCGCGGTCGCGGGCATGAACGGCGAAATTAAAATCCCGATAATTCTTAATGACTCGGCAAGGTTGTAAAGGACATTCGCCAGCTCTTGACGTTGAGTTTCGTCTTTGGCAAGTTTCCAAGGCATTGTTTCATCAATGTATTTGTTCGCCCGTCCGATAAATTTCCAAACAACTTTGACGGCGTCGGACAGTTGAATATTTTCCATAAGCTTGCGATATTCCCGCGCAGTCTCGACGGCTTCCTCACGAAAACTTTTATCAAGCTCGGTACCTTCGGTCGTCGGCAGGAGAATTTTTTTCTGAAACTTCCCGATCATGTTCAAAGTCCTGTGCAAAAGATTTCCGAGATCATTGGCAAGGTCGGCGTTTATCCTTTGAATCAGCGCGTCGCGACTAAAGTTGCCGTCCAAGCCGAGCGTTATTTCCCTCAACAAAAAATATCTGATTGCGTCCGCGCCGAATTCCTCAACCAATTTAACCGGGTCGACGACGTTTCCTTTCGACTTCGACATTTTATCTCCGTCCGTGACAAGCCAGCCATGTCCGTAAATTTGTTTCGGCAAAGGAAGTTCAGCCGCCATAAGCATTGCGGGCCAAATTATCGTGTGGAAACGAACAATTTCTTTGCCGACCAAATGAATGTCCGCCGGGAAAAATTTTTTTAGCTCTGGTTTGTCGAACATCGGCGTTATGTAATTTATCACGGCGTCAAACCAAACGTAAATGACATGCCGCTCGTCGCCGGGCACGGGAATTCCCCAATTAAACGACGTGCGCGAAATGCATAAATCTTCCAAGCCGCTTTTTATGAAATTGATCATTTCGTTGCGCCGCGAAGTCGGAACGATAAATTCGGGATGCTCTTCAATGTGTTTCAAAAGTTTGTCGGCGTATTTCGACAGACGGAAAAAATACGCCTCTTCCGAAACTTTTTCAACGGGACGATGACAATCGGGACAACAACCGTTTTCGTCAAGCTGCAACTCCGTCCAATACGATTCGCAGGGCGTGCAATAAAGCCCCGTGTATTCGCCTTTGTAAATGTCGCCGTTCGCCTGAATCCGCTTAAAAATTTCCTGAACAACTTTTTCGTGACGCGGCTCGCTTGTGCGAATAAAATCGTCATTTGAGATATAAAACTTTTTCCAAAGCTCCTTGAAGCTTTCGACAATCGGATCAACATATTCAAGCGGCGTTTTGCCCTTCGCCTGCGCGGTTCGCTGAATTTTTTGTCCGTGTTCGTCCGAGCCCGTCAGAAAAAAAACTTCATAGCCCGCAAGTCTTTTAAAGCGGGCGATTGTGTCGGCAATGGTTGTGCAATAGGCGTGCCCGATGTGCAAATTTGCACTCGGATAGTAAATCGGCGTCGTGATATAAAAAGTTTTCATCAATTTTCCTCCCTTTGTTAGCTTATAGCTTATAGCTTATAGAATTTTCTATCAGCTATAACCTATAACCTATAACCTATAACCTATAACCTTATTATAAATTTCGCGGCGGCTCATGTTAAATTTTTTTGCCGTCTCGCGCATTGCATCTTTCTTATCAAGCCCCTGCTCCAAAAGTTTTTGATAAAACTCCAAAAAATTTCCTTCGGGCGGCGGCGAATTTTTATTTCCTTCAATCAACACGACAAATTCTCCCCGCGGCTCGTCAAGATTTTTTATAAGCTCCGAAATTTTTCCGCGCAGAAATTCTTCGTGAATTTTTGTAAGTTCCCGCGCCAAAACCGCTTCCCGATCTCCGAAAACTTCAGCCAGTTCTTCCAAAAAATTTTTTAATCGATGCGGTGCCTCGTAAAAAATAATCGTCTCTTCGAACGTCGAGAATTTTTCAAAAAACTCGCGGCGATTTTTTTTTGTCTTGGGCGCAAAGCCCGCGAATAAAAACTTTGACGTATCCAGCCCCGAACAAATTAAGGCACTCAACGCGGCGTTGGCTCCCGGTATCGGACAAATTTTTATCCCCGCGTCAATCGCAAGCCTTACCAACTCCGCGCCGGGATCCGAAATCGCCGGAAGTCCCGCGTCGCTGACTACCGCAACCGATTCTCCCGCCAAAAGTCGCGACAAAATTTTTTCGGCGACAATCTCTTTGCAATTCTCGTCAAATCTTATCAGCGGCGTATGAATTTCAAAATGCGTCAAAAGTTTTCGTGTTCGCCGCGTATCTTCCGCCGCGATTAAATTCACTTCGCGCAAAATTCTTATCGCCCGAAATGTCATGTCTTCCAAATTTCCTATCGGCGTCGCGCACAAATAAAGCAAGTTCAAACCCTCCGTTTTCTGCAAAAATAATATCTAAAGTTCATATTGTCAAGCGATGTTTCGATTGGGCGCACGGCTTGCCGAAAAAATTTTTCCCAAATAAAATTCCCGCATTACAAAAATTGGGGGAAAATTTATGGGGAAAATTTACGGTTATGCGCGCATTTCGTCCAAAAGTCAAAATGAAGACAGGCAAATTATTGCGTTGAATAATTTTGGCGTCGAGCAAATTTTTGTTGATCGGCAAAGCGGAAGAAATTTCAATCGCCCGCAGTACAAAAAACTTTTGCGCAAACTCAAAGCCGAAGATGTTTTTGTCGTCAAAAGTCTCGACCGTCTCGGCAGAAATTACGAAGAAATTTTGGAGCAATGGCGCGTTATCACAAAAGAAAAAGGAGCGGCGATTGTCATTTTGGACATGCCGCTCCTTGATACCCGCAACAAAAAAGATTTTCTCGGAAATCTCATCGCCGATTTGGCTTTACAAATTATGTCTGCCTTCGCGCAGATTGAACACGATTTTATTCGCCAGAGACAAGCTGAGGGAATTGCCGCCGCCAAAGCTCGCGGAGTCAAATTTGGTCGCAAACCTCTGCCGCGCCCGAAAAATTATCTCGAAGTTTTTTCGCAATGGAAGAACGGAATTTTATCTGCCAGAAAAGCCGCCAAGCTTCTCGGCGTATCTCACTTTACTTTTCTCCGCTGGGCTAAAGCCGACGACAAAAAATAATTTTTCTTGGGAGATATTGTACACAAACAATATCAACGAAATCTTTTGACACATTATAAGCGATCGGCGCGAGGCGTTGCAAGCTTTAAAAAATTTTTAATCAGTATTTAATGCAAACTCCTCATGTTTTATAAAGTGTAATTTTTGATACAACTTGTTTGAAATTGGGAAGGAGGATTTTTATTGAAAAAATTTTTTGTGGCGGGAATGATTTTTTCGGCGTGTTTCTTCAATAACGCCTTCGCGCAGGAAGTGACCGTGACGGGAATGGGCTCCGACAAAAACGATGCAATTCGAGATGCCTCGCGCTTGGCAGTCGAACAAGTCGTCGGAACCTTTATCGACTCGCGGACGTTGATGGAAAATTTGCGAATACAAATTGACGAAGTCTATAAAAAATCTCAAGGCTTCATAAAAAAAATTCAAATCCTCAACGAAACTCGGCTCGACGACTCAACTTATCGCGTGACGGCAAAAATTTATGTGGACACTTCGCCCGACGGAAAACTCGTCGATGAAATTACAATGCTTATGAGACTCAACGACCCGCGAATAACCGTTCTTGTTTTCGACGGCGGAAGCAGAAATGAATCCGCTGAAGGAGTTCTTGTCGAAAAGTTGTTGAACATGAATTTTTCGCATGTTCTCCACACAAATCAAGTCATCAGACAAAACGACGCCGAACTTTTAAATGAGGTTGCTTCGGGCAACAGCGGACTTTTTCAAGGCAAAAAAGATAATGCGACGGATTATCTGGTCGTCGGCACTTGCAAAAGAATTTCAAACCCTGTAATGATTCCCGATTACAAAACGGCAGAAATGATAACTTCGGCTCTCATCGATGTTCGTTCTAGTTTCAATTTTGAAATTTTGAAATACGATACCGGCGAATATATCGGCGCATTTTCTGCGGAAGGCAAGGGTTTGGGCAACGCCGAAGAATTGGCGCGGAAAAATGCCGACAACGCGGCGTTGAATGTCGCGGCGGAAAAACTCGGCGACACTTTTAAAAAATTCAGCGCAAAATCTTCAAGCGGATTGACTTTCACGGTGACTGCCGACAGCGAAAGCAAATTGGATCAAATTTTGAACTCCTTCCGAGCAATCGGCGCGATTGACAACATTTCTGTTCGTGAACAAACAGGAAATAAAATTGTTCTTTCCATTGAGACCGCGAGTCGCCCGCATGAAATAGTTTCGCTTTTGAAGAGAAACACGAAGCTTGGATTTTTTGTTGAAAATATGTCGGCGAGCAGTTGCAAGTTGCGAATCACTTAAGGAGGCAGGCATTGTGAAAAAATTTTTCTCGGCAATTTTTTTCGCGCTTATTCTTTCGACTTCCGCGCAGGCAGCATCTCTTTTTGATTATCCGACGGTAGGAGTTTTGCCTTACGTCAACAAGGCGGCGATTTCCGCAAATCTTTCCATTGCAGACGCCTCGATAATTTCGGACATTGTCATTGAAAAATTGGTTGACTCGGAAAGATTTAAAGTCGTCGAGCGCGAGCGGATGAAAGAAGTTTTAAACGAAATGGCTTTTCAATTCGGCGGCGTTGTCAACGAAAATACCGTTGTTCAAATGGGAAATATGTTGGGTGCGTCTTATTTGGTTGCGGGCAGTATTACGGGGCTCAGCACGAAAAAAAGCGGCGTTGATTACAAGCACAGCGACGCGGGCGGCGGCAGTTTTAACAAAATGACGGTCGTGGCGAACGTGACGATGAGATTTATTGACGTGGAAACCGGGCAAATAGTTTTGGTTGCGAGCGGCACGGGCGAATCTGCGCGGACAAATGCCGAGTTCACTCTCAAAAGAAAAACTGCCGAAGACTACGAAACCACTTCAACCGATGATTCGGGCTTTGAAAATGTTTCGGAAGGGACGGACGTAAATTTTTCGACGCAGACGCTGACAATCGGCAGTCAAGAATTCAGTTTGGTACAAGTGCGCAATGCCTTTTATTGGGCGGTCGAAGATATGATTTACAACAAAAATTTTGGACTCCTTGCCAAACTCGACGGCAGAGCCAAACACAAAAAGATTTAAAGAAAGGTTCCGGTTATGAAAAAAATTTATATTGCGGCGGCGATTTTCTTATCGGCAATTTTAAATTTCGGGAATGTCGACGCCGAGCAAAATGCGGCTGAGAAATATCGGGAAATTTTTCGCAGCGGCAATTTTTATTTGGAGTACAAAGACAAATGGGGCACGAGAATTCTTGCGGGCAAAAACGGTACTCGAATGGAAAGAATGAATTACACTTTCGAGAACGGCGCGCTGACATGGCTTAATCCGCTCGGCGCGATTTTCGGCGGCACGGGCGATAAAAATCCTGAAGTCATGTACAAGGACGGAAAATATTATCACTTCACCGATAAGCGGCGAGCCTTTGTTTGCTCCGAAAAAAATTTGCACGATGAAAATCTTGATCCGCGTCAAGGTTGGAACAAAATTTCTCAAAAACTCGCCGTGCCCGATGAGTTGGCAGTTTTCTTTTGGGACGATCCTTATCGGACAAAATCGCCCGCCGTCGACGAGCCGCAATTTCTTGGAAGCTACAAAAGAACTTTGGACGGCAAAGAATATGACTGCGACGCTTATCTTTCCGAAATAAAAAGCAGCGACGGGCAACTTAAAAATTTTTTGCGTTACGAATTGTTTTACAGGGACGGACAACTTTTTAGGGCGGAAATATTACTGCAAAAAGATTTGCTTATGTATCCTGTCGGCGAGCTGGAGATTGTAAAAATTCAGCGCGAAATTCCGAAGGACACTTTCAAAATTTATAACGGAACAAAACTTTACTCGGCAGGCACGGGCGATATAGACGATCTTCTTGAAAAGCCAAAAGAAATAGGAATTATGGAGGAATCGAAATGAAAAAATATTTAATCGCCGTCCTGCTGATTTTTTTATTTGCCGCCGAAGCGGAGGCGTCAAAACTCGATTTTTATCGCGAAATGCTTATGAAAAATTCTTACACGATTCGTTATGAAAATATCACGCCGCCGCCGCGAATCACAAATGCCGACAGAGTTGAACTTTACGGCAAAAGCGGTTTGGCTGTCGAAGGCAACGATTATTTTTTGTACAAGCCCAAGCGCGGAATCATAACTCGCGACGCGCAAAGCAAATACGAGGAAATCGGCGAGGGAGATTTTTATATGTGTCGGCTCTCCAAAAACGGGGAAGATTTTTTTTACACCAAGTATCGGCGCGGCAACGATTGGGAATATTTCGGTTCGCGGAAAAATCGGGTTGAGGCAAACGCGAAAAATTATTTGGCGGAGATAGTCGAAGGCGAAAGTTACGGCGATGCCGACATGAGTCGCCTTTTGAATGCAATTTTGCCCGACGACGTTAAAAGCGCGGAGCAAGCGAGTTACAAATTTATTTCGAGCGGCAATTTGAGCGGCGGCATTTTTTATGAAGATTTCCGCGCAGATTTCGACGGGACGACGGAAATTGTTCGCTACTACTTCAAAGGCGACGCGCTGATAAAAATCGCGGCGGCTTCTTATCACAAAAAAAGCGACAGGAAAATTGACGGGCGCAAATGCATCATAAAAATCAACGAGTTTTCAAATGCTCCCGATCGTTCGCTTTTGCGTTTGCCCGAAAAATTGCAAGACGTGACGCGCCGTCAAAAGAGTTGAGGAGGGATTCTTCATGCGAAAAATTTTTTTGGCAACAATTTTGCTCGCCGTAATTTTTTTTACTTCGCAAGTTTCAGCCGCGCCGACTTTTGTAATGTTGAAATTCAGTGACGATACGCGCTTTGACGTTTTGAACGGCTCGAAAGATGCTCCCGCGATTCAGCTTTCCGAACGTATTTTGGAAAGGCTTGGCAAAAGCAAAAAATTTGATTTCATGAGTTTGGAGCCGTTGTCTGAGGATATGGAAGCTTTGCTTTACGATGAAAAGGTCGGCGAATACAACAAATTTCTTGCCGCAACGAATTCCGGAAATTACAACGCGTTCTTTGAAGACGAAAACTTCAGCGAGAAAAGAGCTCAAAGCATTGCGACGGCTCAAGTCGGACAGATTATTTCTCCCGAAATAACTTCCAAAATCGGCAAAGATCACGGCGCAGAATATCTGATTCAAGGCACGATTATAAATCTCGGCACGGGCAAATGGCTCAATGAAAATCTGGAATTTATTTCGGGCGCGATTACTCAATATGCGTCGGTGGCGGCGGCTTACGGCTCGAATGTTTTGGGCTTTATCGGAAATTTCGGCGCGATTGACGTTCAGAAAAAAGGTATCGGCATTCAATGCGATGTCAGAGTTATCAAAGCGGAAACGGGCGAAGTTGTGTGGAGCAAAAGAGTTACGGGCGTTGCCGAGCAAAATCTTATCGGTATGGGCTTTGTCAATTTCGGGCACTCGAACATAAGTTATTCGCTTTACGAAAAGGCGATTGATAAAGCTGTTGACAAAATCACCGACGCTTTGATTAATGACGCGGCGGCGGGAAAAATTTTTTGATCGGAGAGATTTTTTAATGCTTAAAAAATTTTTTGCGGTGTTTGTGACTTGTTTTGCGCTTTGTGCGTCCGCATCGGCTGAAGAACTTTATAATACGCCGATTGTCACTGTAGAAAACTTCAAAGTTGTCGGCGATTCTCCTTTTAAGCTCGGAGAACTTACTTCGGATTTAATCATTGAAAGATTGGTCGACAGTCAAAAATTTTCTGTTCTTGAATATTCACAAGAGGCGGAAGTTCGGCAGGATAAAAAATTTGAGCCCGATTATCTTGTGAAAGGCACGATTGAAATTCAAAAGCCGAAAGCGTCCGTTATCAAAGTGATTGTCGATTTTGAACTTGTCAAGGCGAAAACGAATGAATTGGTTTGGGGACGGCGTGTTTGGGAAGAAAATGAATTCGTTCCGAAAAATAAAATCACAATTATTCACGACACAATTTATCGGACGGCGGATAAAGTTGTCGGGCGTTTGGTTGCGGATATGGATTCGGGCAAAATTTTTTAATCGGAGGCGATTGTCTTGTTAAGGAAAATTTTTCTTGCGCTTGCCGTGAGCTTGGCAATTTTTACTTCGACGGCACACGCTCAAAACTTCGACAAACCGAAAATTGCCGTTATAGATTTTGCGCAATTCAACGGTGCGATAACGAGCGATTTAAACGCGGACAAGGTCGGGAAAATGTGCGTTGATTACATTTGGGAAGCAATGGTTGACAGCGGAGAATTTTTTGTTGTCGACAAGGATTTTGTTGCCGAGAAATTGTCTGCAGAAAAATTTGAAGGCGAAGGAATTATTTCGCCGAGCATAATTCGCAAAATCGGAGAAATTGTCGGCGTTGATTATTTGATAATCGGCGGCGTTTACGGCGTTGGAAATGATCAATCTGTTTTGGAAATTGTTTCGAACGGCGCGAAGATCAATTCGGTTAAAGCCTGCCTTATCGCTCGAATGGTTGAAGTTCGCACGGGAAAAATTCTCAAAATGGCTAAGGGCAGGGGCGAATCAAAAAGTTCCCTTGTCAAAGCCGGCGAAGATAAATTTGGATTTATAACCGTCGGCACGAAAAAAGTTCCGCAAGTCAGCGTTCACAACGCGATAGAAAAGGCGGCACGGGCATTGGTTGAAGATTTTATCAGTCAATCTTGACAGGAGGCGAGGGAGTTGAAATTTTGGAAGAAAATTTTTTTGACGCTCGGTTTAAGCGGAGCATTGTTTTTAAATTTTTCCGCGCAGGCAGAGGCAAAAATTGTGACGGACAAATTGCCGCTCCTGACTTATGCCGAAACTCCCATTGCGGTTTACGACAAGCCCGGCGGCAAGCGAACCGGCACAATTTCTGTCGGCAACAGTCTTGTTCTCGTAAAAATCATTCGTGACGACGGCTGGGCTTACGGCAGTTACAAAGTTGAGGGAAATAAAAAACGCCCTTATCGCTGGTTCAAAATGGAAGAACTTCAGGGCTACGGCGATTTTGAAAATTACACAGACAAAGTTGCGTCGGATCAAAATGCATACAGGACGCGTTCATCTTCAAGTTATGTCGGCAGAGTTGCGAGTGACGAAGATTTAATTGTTGTGGCAAAACGCGGCGACAGACTCAAAGTTATTTTCAAGGCGGACGGAAATTTTTATCGCATGGGTTGGCTTGACAAATTCAGCTTATCCAAAACTTCTTCCGAGAGCACCGACGGCAACGAGATTTATTCGGATGAATTGCTTGTCAACGACGCGACGGAAGAGAATTCAACCTTAGAAAACTTCGACGACGAGAACGGCTTATCCGAATTAATCGAAGCCGAAGAGTAATTTGTTTTGAGATTTTAAAGGAGGTGGTGCTTATGCTTGCGTGAAATTTGTCTCGACGTTTTACAAAAATTTTTTTGGAAAGGGGTTTTAAAAATGTGTAAAAAATTTTTTGCACTCGCGCTCGGCTTGACGATGCTTTTTTCGACAACGGCATTTGCACTCGGCATAACTTACCCGGCGGACGGGATTTATTCTCTGCGTCCGAAAATCGCTCCCGACAAAGAACTTTCCGTTCAAAATCACGGCAAAAATTGGGGCGCGAACGTCATTATCGACAACATTAATTCGGGCTGGCAGAAATGGAAAATTCAGCGCATTCCCGGCACGGAGTTTTATTCGATAATCGCGGTTCATTCCAATCTTTCGCTTGACGTTGACAGCGGTCGCGCAGAAGACGGCGTAAACGTTGCGACATGGCCTTTCCTTTGCGAGTCTCCAAATCAATTCAGAATTTGGGACGCGGGCAACGGCTACTACATTATTCAATGCGCTTTACCCGGCAACAATGCTTTTGTGCTTGACGTTGAACGGGCGGAAAATCGCGCAGGAGCAAATGTTTTGAGTTGGAGCTTTAACAACGGCGACAATCAACAGTGGCAACTTGTGCAAGAGCGTTCTCTTTCGGCTTTTCAATCCTACGATAAAACTGCAAGCAAAACAGTTAATGCTTATGTTATGCCCGACTTGAGTTCTCGCAACGGCAATGAACGCGTTGACGCGGGCGACAATGTTACCGTCCTGCGCGAGGAAGGCAATGCTTATCTTGTCCGTTATCCTGTCAGCGGCGGAACAAAAGTTCGTTGGGTAAACAAGAATGAAATTTTCAACGGCGGTGGCGGCGGCACTTCTTACAATGTCCCTGCCAAATTGCAAAATCTCATTAACACCTACAACAACAAAACTTGGAAAGATCATACTTATTTGTCGAGCGTCAAGCAGTGCAAAGAATTTGCTTCGTTTATCTTCGACAAAATGTATGGCGTCGGTTATATCGGCGGCGGTTCAATTACCGACAATCCGCAAAATTATTTAATCAACATTGCCAATAAAAGTCGTGTCGATATTCGCGGCTACAGGACGAATTTAACGACGCAATCTGCGCGGGAACTTTTCCAAATGGCTCAGCCCGGCGATTTCGTTCAGATTCGTCGTCGTCACGGCGAACCGCATTCGGGAATTTTCGTCAATCGCACAGGCGACGGCATTATCCTTTTTGAGGCGAACGCCGACGGCAGAAATTCAATCCGTACAAACACTTATTCCTACAGCGACTTGGCGAATAAAAATTACGCAATGTCTCTGTATTACGCCAAATGATTTGAAAGGAGGAATTTAAAATGCGGAAAAAATTTTTCGCACTCGCGCTCGGCTTGACGATGACTTTTTCGGCTTCGGCAATGGCGGCGGGCAACGGCGATGCCAACGGTGATGGCGAAGTTAATATTGTGGACGCAAGTACCGTCCTTCAATATGCAAACGGGCTGACGTCTTCCGTGCCGAACAGAGAAAATGCCGACGTAAACGGCGACGGTTTTATCGACAAAGCTGACGCGAACGGAATTCTTAACATCATAAGGAACGGAAAAATTTTTGAGCAGTACAACAAAGTTGCGACGCAAAAAACGCTTGCCTATGCAAATTACCAGCTGAATCAGCGGCGCGGCAATGAATGGGTTGACGCGGGCGACAATGTTACCGTCCTGCAAGAATATGAAAATGCTTATCTCGTCCGTTATCCCGTTCGCAACGGCACAAAAGAACGTTGGGTAAATAAAAATGAGATTTTTGCGGGCAACCCTACGCCGAATCCAATACCGAGCGGAGATTATGAAAGTAAAGCCCGCACGTTCATAAACAACAGCAACTATCGACATGGGGCAAAAGCTTCGGATTGCTTTGCCTATGCATCAAAATTTACCGGATATGTTTTCGGCAAGGCTCCGCGTCAAGGACAAGTTTTTTATTCTGCCGACCAAATCAAAAATGGTGATGTCGTTCATGTAAACGCCGCAAACGGCAGACGCCAGCATTGGATTGTTATTCTTCATAGAAACGGAAACCGACTGGAAACGATAGAGGGCGGTTGGACAAATGGAACCGTGCGACATTCTGATTCGGCATATTGGATACAAGACGGTGTGATTTATTCAAGCAGCGAAGGAAGATTCCGCGCATGGGATTGCGGTTATCATTTTCAATAATGAGGTGACGAAATGAAAAACTTTAAGGCAAAAAAATTCTTGGCGGCAATGGCACTCGGCGGCGTCGCAATTTTCGGAGTCACGGCACCCGCGCAGGCGACAATCGAAGTCTCTGCCGTTGTGAAAGTTGACAAAGAAGTCGTCAACTGGGATAAAGGCGCGGAGTCCGATGTTGTGGCAATCGGTATCGTCAGCCCGCCCGATCCTCGCGGACTTTCTTTGACACGCGAGGCGGCGATTATGTCCGCGCAGAGAACTTTGGCAGGTATAGTTAATGGTTTGCAAATTGACTCTGATACAACAATGCAAGATTTCAGAGTCAATGATACAGTCAATCGAAAAATTGGCGGTGTGCTTACGGGCGCGCAAATTATCGAGGAAGACATGTTGTCGGACGGCGGTTATTACGTCAAGATGCGCGTTCCTTTTTACGGAAGAAACAGTATCGCCGCCGCCATAATTCCCGAACTTGCACAGGGCGAGCCGAAGCCTTTTGAAAAAGTTACGGAAACCGAATTGCCGCCAAGCGAAGTTCAAACATTGCAGACAACAACTTACACGGGAGTTGTGATTGACGCGTCGGGGCTTTATCTTGACGAAACTTTTTCGCCCGTGGTTTACGACACAAACGGACGGGCGATTTACGGCGTGAAAAATCTTCAGCCTTCAAAAGTAATTTCAATGGGCATGGTAAGTTACAGCGAATCGGCTCAAGATCAAATTACTCAAGACAGAGCGGGTTCTTCGCCGCTGATTGTCAAAGCCGTTGAAGTTCGCGGCGGAAAAAATTCAGTCAACATGGTCAACGTCGTCATTTCCGTCGAAGACGCGGACAGAATTCTGCTTGCAAACGAAAATTCTCACATGTTGGAGAGTTGCTCGGTTGTGTTTATCAAGTAAAAGTTTTGGAAGGAGAAGGCTTTGATGAAATTGAAATCCAAAAAACTTTCGGCGAAAATTTCTCGGCGTATCGCGGCGTCGCTTTTGGTCGGCGGATTTTTTATCTGCGCGGGTTCTTCGGCTTTTGCGGCAGACGCGAACGGTAACAGCAAAACCGTCACTTCCGAAAATTATGACGGCGGTCGAATTATGGCGGGCTATTCTTCAGACGGCAACGCTTCAAATAACAATCTTGATGTTTCAGATGTCGATGCAGGCAATGAACATGTGAATGCGGGCGAAACCGACAGTGCAACGGCGAATACCGACAATAACAAAACTGTAGTAAGGAACGTTGACAACATTTCCTTTTTGCACGGCGGCTACGCTTGGAACAGCAACGGCAGTGCAAGTCATAACGTCGTTGACATTTGGGACAGTACAATTTACCATATTCACGGCGGACATACGGGTTCGGGCGTCGCCAATTATAACACAGTTAATTTTTATTCCGGCAATGTCAGTGCTCTCACAGGCGCAGGTTATGCTTACAGCGGCGAGGCAAGTTTCAACACTTTAAATATTTACGGCGGCACATTGAACGGCTTGACACAAGGCGGCTACGTCATGAGTGACGGCAAGGCGAATGGTAACAAAGTCAATATTTATGGCGGAGAGATTCACGGAAATATTTACGGCGGTTATGTCGGCGGAAGCGGTGAAGTCAGCGGAAATGAAATCAATGTCTATGGCGGTGATTTGAGTGATGCGAATATTTATGCCGGCTATCTCGGCGGAAATACCGATTTATACGGTTCGGGCAACTCACTTAATTTTTATGCGAAAGATATTACCGCACAAAATGTCGGCGGCTTCGACAGATTGAGTTTTTATCTGCCAAGTAATGTTTCGGACGGCGATACTGTTTTGACTTTGACGGACGGCGCGGGAACTTCTTTGGACAGAACAAAAATTTCCTTGTCGACAAC
Organism: uncultured Selenomonadales bacterium; assembly: GCA_937877655.1. GTDB lineage: Bacteria > Bacillota > Negativicutes > Selenomonadales > Selenomonadaceae > Quinella. The sequence continues at coordinate 38,419 of CALFJC010000130.1, read as the reverse complement.
AGGCGGCTCCACACTTCGCGAAGGCGACTCCGTAATTCTTATGCAAAACAATAACGGCATGAATTTTGATCTCGACGCAATTAATCGAGAAAATCCCAACGCCATAATTTCACACGGAATTTCTTGGGACAACTACGCTTCCTTTGAATCGATTTCAAACGGCGGGGGAACGACGGGGCTTAAGGTAAATGTCGGGGCAATGACTACGGATGGTCTCAAGCGTCAAACGCAACTGCTCGGAAGCGGCGTTTTGTCGGCGATAAGTCAACTCGATTACGGCACGGCAAGAATTTTGGAGTGGCTCCCGCCGGAAGAAGTTGAGCTCAGAAATATCAAACACACAACGCCTTTTGAAATATTCGCGGGCACAGGCGGCTCTGTCATAAACATGAACACGGGCGGCGGCTCCAAATTGAAAACAAAAGACGGCGGACAAAATATCGGCGTGGCGCGTGTTTTGGAAAATCGGCACGGACTTTTTATCTTCGCGCCGATAACCGACTACGGAGCAGACACTTATAAAAGTTCTTTGAGCGACGGCACTCGCGGCGGCGGAAATTCCCAATATTTCACGGCAGGATTAATCGCCCGCCAATGGAACACCGGCGGAACTTATTATGAAGCCAGTTTCCGCGCAGGCGAAATGAAAACCGGCTTCGTCAGCGATAATTTCAAAACCGCGCAGGGAAATACTCATATCAGCTACAAAACTCACGCGCCTTGCTACGCGGGACATATCAGAATCGGTTGGCGCGGAAAAGTTTCTCCAAACAATGTCATGGACATTTACGGCATTTACTCTCAAAATCACGTCGGCGGCATCGAGGCAGAAATTACTCCCAATGAAAAATATACTTTCGAATCAACCGACAGCAAAAAAATTCGTTTGGGCGCAAGACTCACGCGGGATGTCGGCGAATATAACAGGTTCTATTCGGGAATTGCTTTGCATCACGAGTTCGGCGGCGAAGTTCACGGACATTATATGGGCTTCGATACCCGCAAAATGCAACTCAAAGGCACGAGCGGCATGATTGAGCTCGGTTGGCAGAGAAAACCCGCGCAAAATTCCGCCGTCATGGTTGATACGGCATTGGTCGGCTGGATCGGGCGGCAAAAAGGTATGGCTATGCATTTCAAGGTTAAAAGAGATTTTTAAAGGTTATAAAGTGTTCAAATCAATTCAATAAAAAAAAACGGAGTCTCGAATTAATTCGGGACTTTTTTATTGCTGTGGCGCGGGCGGCGGCAATGTGATATACTTTTGGCAGGGAGGGACGAAAATGCTTGTAAGAACCTTGCACCGCGTGAAATTTTTCGATACCGACGTTATGGGCGTCGTTCATCACTCAAATTATATTCGTTGGTTTGAAACAGGGCGCGTAGAATTCTTGCGGACGCTCGGAATTGATTTAAATGAAATGATGAGCGACGGAATTTTGTTTCCGATTGTCGAGGTCGGCGCGAAATTTCATGCGCCCGCGAAATTTGATGACGAATTGGAGATTGAAACTGCGCCTTTGGCTCTGACGCGGGCGAAAATGCAATTCGTTTATAAAATTCGGCGTGTTGGCGAAGAAAAAATTCTGGCGGAAGGAAATTCTACGAACGTTTTCACGAGCGGCGGGAAAATTTGTCGTCTGCCCGAAAAATATTCTTCAAAATTGGCTAAAGGTTTGCAATGAGCAGGAGATTTTTTATAAAAATTTTAATCGCCCTTGGGCTCGGAAGTTATTTTCCGCGTTTGGCACAGGCAGAAGAACTTCATACGCCGCAAGAAGGTTATGAATCGTTGACAATAAAATTTTTGCGGCAGATAATTACAAAGGATTCTCGGACTTCGCGAATGATAATGTGGGAATCGGACGTTGAAGAAAATTTTTTGGCGGAATATAAACTTGTCGGCGAAGAATCGGCTAAATTTTCGGCGGTCGAGCGGCGCGAGTCGATTTTTTTCTGCGAACTTAAAAATCTCAAGCCCGAAAGTCTTTACAACTTCAGAATTATTTCGGGCGAACGGGCGACTTCGTGGCAAAATTTGCGGACGGCGGGCGACGGAGCTTTTCAAATGATAATTTTCTCCGATTCTCAATGCGAACACTACGAAATTTGGCAACGGACGGCGGAAATTGCCGCAGAAAATTTTCCCGACGCGGAACTTTTCCTTGTCAACGGCGATTTGGTCGATAACGGCGAGGCGGATTATCAATGGCGGGCGTTTTTTAATGTGGCAGAAAAAATTTTTCACGAAAGAATTTTCGCGCCCGTCATGGGGAATCATGAATGTTACGGCGTCGATTGGTTTAACGCCTTGCCGACAGGTTATCTGAACAGATTCGCGCTCCCCGACAATAAATCCAAGAATTTCGGCGGCTATTTTTATTCTTTCGACTACGGCGCGGCGCATTTTTTTATTTTGAACACGCAATTTGTCGAGCTGAATAAATTTAATCCCAAGTTGCAGGACGCGCAGGAATATTTCTTCAAACGCGACGCCGCAAATGCAAATCGCGCTTGGAAAATCGTTTTTATGCACAAAGATATTTACGATTATGCGCAAGACAAGTTCAATGACATTGCCGAGCGATTTTTGGAGCTTTTTGACGAGTTGGAGATAGATTTGGTTTTCACGGGGCATTTGCACACCTACAGAAATCGCGGAAAAATTTTTGCGCGGAAAAAATCTGCGCGGGGCACGACTTATATTTTGTGCGGCAGGGCGGGAGATCAAAAATATGTCGAGCCGCCGAGCGAAATTGACGAAGTTACTTACAAAAATCTGCGCGAAGAGCCCGAAAGTTTCATTGTTTTGGACATCGGCGCAGAAAAAATAAATTTACTCAGTCAAACCGTTGACGGAGAAATTTTAGACAGATTTACAGTAAGGAAGGGTTAAAAATGAATTTGCAAGGCTTAATTGTCTGCCGAAATTTGCTGAATGAAGAAGTTTTCGGCGGAATTGCGGACAGATTTGAAATTTCTGCGCGGCTCGTCGAAAAAGCAGAGCAAATCGGCTTGAGCGGCAACCTTTATCGGGCGTATCTGATTTATCTTTTGGCGCATGAACCAAATTTAATTTCAACTTCGATTGAACAGCGCGGCGGAAAAATCGGCGATAATTTGCGTGAAATTTTTAAACATGACATAGAAATTTTACTTCCGATATTTCGCGGCGAGGTTTTAGGCGATACAAAATTTATAAATGGCTATGAACCGACGGTTAAAAATAAAAATGAATCATTTATCGAATTGAATCGGCGTTTGGAAAATGTCGGCGACGCGGCGGAAATCACTTACACTTTCATGGAACACTATAAACGTTACGGCTACGGTGACATTGCGACTTATCGTGCCTTTCGTTGGGATAAAAATCTTATCGGCGTCCGCCACTTTGAAAGCATTTTGCTGAACGATTTAATCGGTTACGCGCATCAAAAGGAACTTTTAATCGGAAATACGACCGCTTTTATCGACGGCAAGCCCGCAAATAATGTTTTGCTTGTCGGAGCACGCGGAACAGGCAAATCTTCGAGCGTAAAAGCCCTTGTCAACGAATTTTATTCAAGCGGCTTGCGTTTAGTGCAAATTACCAAGCCGCAACTTAAAAATTTGCCCGAAATTATGGAGGCGTTGCGGAAATTTTTAAGCAAGCATTTCATAATTTTCATGGACGATCTTTCTTTTGAGGAATCGGAGGCGGAATATAAATATTTGAAGTCCGCGATTGAAGGCGGCGTCGAATCTCGCCCCGAAAATGTTTTAATCTACGCGACGAGCAATCGGCGGCATTTAATTCGCGAAACTTGGCGGGATCGTTCCGAAGAACACGAGGAAATTTATCGCGACGACAGCACGAACGAAACAATTTCTCTTTCGGACAGGTTCGGGCTGATAATTCATTACTATTCGCCGACGCAAGCTGAATATTTGGAGATAATTCGCAGTATGTTGAAGAAAAACGGCATCGAGCTGGACGAAGAAAACTTGCGGCTTGAGGGTTTGCGCTGGGAAATGACGCATTCGGGCAGAAACGGGCGCACGGCACAGCAATTCGTCAATCATTTTTTGGGGCAACGATAATTTCGATTATGATTTCCAAAAAAAATTTTCAAGCACTCAAGGCGGCGTTCCCGTTCACAGTGCCGATATTCGCAGGTTTCTGGTTTCTCGGATTAACTTACGGAATTTACATGAACGCGGCAGGTTTCAGCTGGATTTATCCCGCGCTGATGAGTTTAACGATTTTTGCAGGTTCGATTGAGTTCATCACGGTAAATTTATTGCTCGGCGCGTTCAATCCGATTCAAGCGTTCGTTTTGGCGTTCATGGTCAATGCGCGACATTTATTTTACGGAATTTCTATGATTGATAAATATCGCGGACTCGGATTGAAACGCCTGTATCTGATTTTCGGGCTGTGCGACGAATCATTTTCGATAAATTACACTGCGAAAATCCCTCCGAACGTCGACAGAGGTTTATTTTATTTCTGGGTGACATTGCTGAATCAAATTTATTGGGTAAGCGGCGCAACTTTGGGCGGAATATTCGGTTCGCTGATAACCTTCAACACTCACGGGCTCGAATTCGTTTTAACTGCGATGTTCGTCGTTATTTTTATGGAACAATTCCTCAAAGAGACGAAACACGCCAACGCATTAATCGGATTCGGCGCGTCATTAATATGTCTGATAATTTTCGGTGCAGAGAATTTTATTTTGCCGAGCATGGCGTTGATTTTGATACTTTTGACGGCATTTAGGAGGCGTCTTGAGTGACTTTAACCGAACAAATTTTAACGATAGCGGCAGTCGTCGTTGCAACAATGTTGACGAGATTTTTGCCGTTCGTTTTAATCGGAAACAAGCGCGAAACACCGCCTTACATAAAATATTTGGGGCGAGTATTGCCCTGCGCGGTTTTTGCATTGTTGATCGTGTACTGCTTACGAAATATCAACGTGTTTGAGACTCCGCACGGATTACCGGAATTGTTTGGAATTGCCGTAACGATTATTTTGCATCTGATTAAACGGCAAATGCTGTTTTCAATCGCGGGCGGAACGATTTTTTACATGTTGCTCGTTCAATTCGTGTTCATATAGGTCAGGAAATTTTATTTCGGAATAAATACGCGGCTAAAGGCAACGTTATCGCCGCCAAAATCATCATCGGCACAAAATTAAATGCCACGTCCGAAATTGTGCAACCTTCAAGGTAAATTCGCCGCACTGCCTCCAATGCAAAGCGCATCGGATCGGCGTAAGTGATTATTTGCAAAATTTCGGGCATATTTTCTACCGGCGTCGCCATTCCCGATAATAAAACCATCGGCATTAACAAAACGAAGCAATAAACCATAACTTGTTGCATTGTTTGAGAAATCGCCGAGATTGAAAGTCCGAGCCCGACGCAACTCAATATAAAAACAAAAATTATTGCGTATAACGAGAGCAAATCGCCCGCAAAAGGTATTTCAAACCAAAATCGGCAGATTAAAAATACCAATGTCGCTTGAAAAATGCCGATTAATATCGGAACGACCGCTTTTCCTATTAAAATTTCGGGCGGAGACAGCGGAGTTACCAATAATTGGTCGAACGTCCCTTGTTCGCGCTCGCGGGCAACCGATAAGCCGCTTAACATCAAAACTTGCACGAGGCTAAGCATAATCATCAGCGTCGGCAAAAAATTCCGGCGCGTGATTAAATTCGGGTTATACCAAGAAACAGTTTCGACAGTCACCGCATTTAATTTCGGGTTGCGTGACGCATTGAAATTTCCCGCGATAGTTCCGATATAACTCGATGCAAGCGACGCCGTCATTGTATTTCGCCCGTCCGTGATAACTTGAATCGTTGCAAGCTTTTCTTTTAGCAAACTCTGCGCAAAATTCGGCGGAATGCTCACAACCAAAATAACTTCGCCCGAATCAATGCAATTTGCAATTTCATTCGCGTTGGAGAGCGTTTTTGCCCGTTCAAATGCCCTGCTCCCGTCAATTTTCGCTATAAATTCGCTTGATTCACGACTTCGGCTCAAATCTAACAGCGCGTAGGGAACTTTGTCCAAATCATACGTTGCCACGTAGCCGAAAATTATACTCTGCATGAAAACCGGCACTATCAATATTGCTTTCGTCTTCGAGTCTTTCAACGTCGAGAGCAATTCTTTTTTTATCATGCACAGCGTCCGTTGCCAAAACACTCACTCCACCCGCTTTCTCGTCACTTTTAACGCCAATCCGATAAAAAATATCGCGTATAACGTCAATATCGAGCAATTTTTTATGATTAATTCCCAATTATTCCCCGCCAAAAACAAAGATTTTAACAATTCCAAATAATATGTCGGCGGTATGACGTGACCGATTGCATTTACCCACTCCGGCACGCTATGTAAATCAAAAATAAAGCCCGATAACATCATTGACGGCAAAAATCCTATCAATAACGCCAGTTGACACGATAAAAATTGACTTTTCGTCGCTGATGAGATTAAAAGTCCGATTCCCAGCGCGACAAACAAATATAAAATCGTTGCAAGAAATAAAATCATAAATGAGCCGTGCAAAGGCACTCCATACAAGAATTTTGCCGCGATTAAGCATAAAATAAACCCGAACATCGCTAAAAAGAAGTACGGTATCATTTTCGACAGTAAAATCTCGAAAATTTTAACCGGAGTAACGAAAATTGCCTCCAAAGTGCCACGTTCCCACTCCCGCGCCATTACTAACGCCGTTAAAAAGATTCCGACCAGCGTCATTATCAACATCATCAAGCCCGGCACGAAATACCATGTGCTTGAGTTCGCGTCGTTAAACCAAATCCGATTTTCAATCGTAATAACGCCGTTTTTCGCAAATCCGCCGTAAAATTTCGCATTATATGCCTGTATTCCCGATTCAATGTAACCTTTTACCGCCGTCGCCGTCGTATTGTTCACTCCATACAAAATCAGCTGAATTTTTGCCGTTCTGTTATACAAATTCGCCGTAAAATCGGGTGGAATAACTAAAATCGCATCAATTTTCCTGTCGTTCATCATTTCGCGGGCTTTTTTTAACGAAGTCACATAATATGGCGAAAAATATTCCGAGCCGTTTAAAAAATTTACCGAATCTCGCGCTGTCGGCGAAAAATCTTCCAAAACTACCGCAACAGGTACATTTTTAACGTCCAGCGATATTCCGTAGCCCATTATCAAAATCAAAACGATTGGCAAAACCGCTCCGATTAAAATTGAGCTGTTGTCGCGGAAAAGTTGGAGAAATTCCTTGCGAATCAAAGCCGATAATCGGCGAAAAGTTTTCATTTCAAACACCTCCGCGAGATTTTTCGACGATTGAGATAAAAATTTCATTCATTGTCGAGTTTTCGGAGCCGAATTTTGCGCGAATCTCCTGCGGCGTGCCAAGTGCGAGAACTTTTCCGTGATCTTGAATCATCATGCGGTCGCAATACTCCGCTTCTTCCATAAAATGCGTTGTGATGATAATTGTCGTGCCTTTCGCGGATAAATCGGTAATTTGCCGCCAAAAATCGCGCCTTGCGAGCGGGTCGATACCGCTTGTGGGTTCGTCGAGGAATAAAATTTTCGGTTTATGCAGGAGAGCCGCCGCCATAGAAAGCCGTTGCTTATAACCGCCGGGCAAATCGCCCGCATTTTTATTTTCGGAGCCGCGCAGATGAAATTCAGTAAGCACTTCGTCAATTCGCGTGCGCAATTTATTTCCGTTCAAGCCGTATGCTCCGCCGAAAAAGTTCAAATTCTCAATCACAGTCAAATTTCCGTACAGAGAAAATTTTTGGGCGACATAACCGATATTAGCCCGTGCTTGAGTCCTTGCCGTCCGCAAATTGACGCCCGCGACGCTCAAAAAACCGTCAGTCATCGGCAAAAGCCCGCAAAGCATCCTAAAAGTAGTCGTTTTACCCGCGCCGTTGGGTCCGAGCAACCCGAAAACTTCGCCGCGCCGAACTTCAAAGTTAGTTTTATCGACAGCGGTAAAATCGCCGAATTTGCGCACGAGATTTTTAACGACAATATTAATTTCATTCGACAGGGAATAATTTTCGCTCAAAGAAAGTTTTTTCATGCCCGCGACGCGCTCAAGATTATTATTTTCGGCTTTGTGAAGTAGAATCATAAAGCCGTCTTCGAGCCGCGCAGGAATTTTTTCGACGGGCAAATTTAATTTTTTCGAGTAATTTTCGGCGGAAAAATTATTTTCGGAGATAAAACGCACAAAATTACCTTCAGGCACCGAATCAATCACAAAATCCTTATCGTCAAGCAAAATACTCTGCAAAATGCGCGTCGGAAAGTTTTTTGGGGTTTTTATGCGAAAACAACGCCCTTTTGCGACGGATTTTATATCATTTGGCGAGCCGCTCATTAAAATTTTGCCGCGATTGACTATAAAAACATTTTCGCAAAGTTCAGCCTCGTCCATATAAGCCGTACTGACTAAAACGCTCAAATTTTCTTCCGCAACGAGTTTTTTTATAATTTCCCAGAGTTCGCGGCGTGAAAGCGGGTCAACTCCGACTGTCGGCTCGTCCAAAAGCAATAATTCGGGCGAACGCACCAATGTGCAGGCAAGTCCGAGCTTTTGTTTCATTCCGCCCGATAATTTTCCCGCCAAACGCGCCGTAAATCGTTCCAAACCCGTCATTTCGAGCAATTTTGTAAATCTTTCGCGCCGAATTTCTTTTTTTACGCCGTGCAAGTCCGCGTAAAGCGTCATATTTTCCGCAATCGTTAAATCTTCGTATAAACCAAAGCGTTGAGGCATGTACGAAATTTTTTCTTGGATTTTTTGTTCGTTTCCGAGCACATTCAAGCCCAAAACTTGCAATTCGCCAGAAGTCGGAGCAATTAAGCCCGCGATTAATCGAATAAATGTAGATTTTCCTGCTCCGTCCGCGCCTATTAATGCCGTCAACGTGCCTTTTTCCATTTCAAAATTCAATTTGTCCAACGCGACGACGTTTTTAAAAGTTTTTGTAAGATTTTTAGCCGCGATAATCATTTTAAATCAATCTCAACGGTTGCTGGCATACCGAGCCGCAAAATATTTTTCGGATCATCTACATAAACGCGAATTTCATAAACCAACGAAGTCCGCAACTCGTCCGTCTGAACTGTTTTTGGCGTAAACTCAGCTGTAGACGAAATATAGCCGATTTGCCCCGAAATTTCTTCGTTCGGGTAGCTGTCAATGAAAATTTTAGCCGATTGCCCCTCAAAAACTTTGCCTAAATCGGTTTCGTTGACGTAAGCGCGAATCCATTTCTTATCATTCAGCGAAATTTTAAAGATAGGAGCACTTGGAGACGCCATATCGCCGATTTCGAGCAATCTTGAGCGAATTACGCCGTCAGTCGGAGAAATTAATTCGTATTGAGTCAATAAAAACTCTTGCCGCGCCAATTCGTCTTGAAAATTCTTTAATTGAGCCTCCGCCTCGATGATTTCTTCGTAACGAGTGCCCGCCTGCGCCAAATTCAGCGATTGTTGCGCCTGTTCGAGTTGCGCGAGTTTATTTTCGTAATTTAATCGTGCGGAAGTCAATTCGTCGCGAGTTATCGCGCTGCCTTCGGTTTCGTCATAAACTTTTTGGATTCTGTCATAATGTTGGCGTGCGTCGAGTAAAATTTTTTCCGCCGCGTCGACTTGTGCTTGAATTTTTGCCAAATCTTCGGGTCTTGTGCCGTTTTTCAGCCGAAGTAAGACTGCTTCTTGAACTTTTATTTGCGAACGGGCTTTTTCTGCAGTTAATTGCAGTTCGCGATTGTCCAAACGCGCTAAAAGTTGCCCTTTCTTGACTAAATCGCCTTCCTCGACAAAAATTTCCGAAATTCTGTCGCTCTGACGGAATGCAAGCGTAACTTCGCGCACATCGACGTTTCCGAACAATTTTAGCGACGTTGAACGCTCCGCTTGAACTTTTTCCTCGTGATTTGAATAAAAAAACGCTCCGCCCGCGATTAAAACGATAAAAATTACCGCGAAAATCTTTTTTGGCATAAAAATCACTCCTAAATCAGCGCATAATACCTCTGAAGAAAATTTCCTGAGCCTGCGCGAGATAATCTTCAAAAGTTTTGTCCGTGAGCAAATTTTTTGCGAAATTGGGCATAAGGAAGACGAAATGCGCAATGCTGAACAGGACGAGCGTCATACTTTCGGGATTGACATCTGCACGGAAAATTTTAGCGTCAATGCCCGCCTGAATTATATCGCGAGAAACTTTTTGAATGCTTTTGACTTCAGAATCAATCACGGGAAAAAATTCGCCGGGATTATTTATCTCGCTGAACAAAAGTTTTATCGTGTAAGGAGAAGTTTTGTAAGTCGCGCCGATAGCCTCGAAGATTCTTTCCAATTTTTTTATGGGCGAAGATTCTTTTTGATTAATCGCATCGGCGAGGCGATGAGCATTTTTGAAGTGTTCGCGCAGAATTTCAAGATAAAGTTCGCGCTTGCCGCCGAAGTAGTAAGAAATTGCTCCGATATTTCCGACTTGAGCCGCTTGAAGAATTTCGCGGACAGAAACGCCCTTGTAACCCTTTTCCGCAAATAATTTTGTTGCCACAGCGAGAATTTTCTTTGCAGTTTCGTCATTTTCCATGATTCAGACTCCTCAAACAAAAGTTTTAGCAGATTATAAAGAATTGTTCGGCGGATGTCAATTTGTCGAAAAAATTTTCGCGTCAAATTTCTTTTCAACTTTTGAAAGCAAAAATGTTGAAGAAATATCAGACGCAACGTTCCCGACAGTCGCGAACATGCCAATTATCGAGAAAATGCAGATGACAATCGACACTGCCGACAGCGGAACGCCTATCGCACTGAAAATCGGAGGCAATCCCATAATTATACTGCCAGGTATGTCGGAAGTTGAACATGAAATCAACAATGAGGAGATTATTACCGTCATTATCAGATTAAAATCGACTTCAAGCCCAAAGGTGTTCGCCATTAACAGCGATATGAACGAAAAATAGAATCCATTTCCGTTCATGTTTAATTGGACGCCAATCGGAACCGCAAACATCGCTAATTTAGGGTCAATGCCGAGTTTTAATGGTAAAATTTTCCTCCAAAAAGTCAGCGGTGAGCTTACAAAAAGTCCGATTAACAATCCATCGACGATTATAATAACTATTACGCCTATTGCGCCACCTAAAATGATTTTTCCGAGCGAAATTACAATATCAAGCCCTAAATTCATTATCATATCCGACATTGAAAAGAAAATTACTGGCGGAATGAATTTTACTACAACATTTACCACGTCTAAACAAAAATCATTAAGAAAACTTATTAAATCCTTGACGTAATACGCTCTGTCGCCCGATTTATTGATAATTACGCCGAAAAAGCACGCCATAAACAGTACTTGCAAAATTTTTCCGCTGCGGAACGGCTCAATAACGTCGCTTGGAATTATTCCGACGATTACATCGCGCAAAGAGAAATTTGCGGGCTGAATTTCGTTTCCGTCGGTTTTAATTGCCGATAATGCCTCCGATAAACCGTTATTGAAGAAAATTTCGCTGATAAGTGCGCCGAGTATGACGATAATAAAGAGTTTTGCCATTGATATTGCAAAAAATTTCCCGCTGATGCGTCCTAAGTCCGTAGAATTGTCCATACCGGTAATTCCGGTCATTACGCTGAAAAAAATCATCGGCGGAACAATCATTGACAGCGCGTGCATAGGAGCCACAAATTTATTTCTGCAGGACAAAATGACTTCAAAAGCAACCCGAAACATACGCCGAGAAAAATTGCGGCTAAAGTTTTATGAATTTGATTGAAATGCATTTCGTGAACGAGTATAGAGACTACATTTGAGCCGTTTTTCCTTGCATAGCGCATTTTTTGGCGATTTGCCTTGAGAATTACTAGATTGTAATAATTTTCGTCGTCAAAATTCAATTCGGACTCGATATTTGCAATGGGATTAAATTCTGAGTCGAAATTGGACAAAATTAAGGAGACATCGCCGGGCCAACGGCGAATTTTAATCTGCATGGAGAAATTTTCATCGTTAGGAGCGATACCATGTTTAAAACGCAAGAAATTTTCCTCGAACATGAGTTGAGCTAAGAAAATTTCTTTATCGGATAGTTTCAGGCGCGATAATTCGTTTTCAATGAACTTTTGAGCGTCTGCGAAGTTGTTTTTGGTAGCAGTGAACAAATTTTTCCCTCCCAAAGCGATTTTGACGCAGAAATTATAAAAAAGTTCATTTTCAAAAGCAAGAAAAGATTTTGAAGGTCGAATATGGTTTTGTTGAAAAAATTTTGTGCAGGAAATATAATCAGTGCGAAAAAATTTAAAGGAGGCGGTCGAATGGTGTATCTTGTCGGCGCGGGCGCGGGCGACGCGGGGCTTTTGACGTTGAAGGCGGCGGAAGTTTTGAAAATGGCGGACGTCGTGATTTACGACAGGCTTGCTGACGAAGAAATTTTGAAGTTCTGCGCGGGCGCGAAGAAAATTTATGTCGGAAAGGAGGCGGGGCGTCACACACTCAAGCAAGAAGAAATAAATCAGCTGTTGGTTGAGGAGGCGCGGCAAAATAAAATTGTCGTGCGATTAAAGGGCGGAGACCCATTTGTATTCGGGCGCGGCGGCGAGGAAGCACTTTATCTGCGCGAAAACAATTTGGAGTTTGAAATAATCCCCGGCGTCACGAGCGCGATAGCGGTTCCGGCATACGCGGGAATTCCAGTCACGCACAGAGGAATTGCGACGAGTTTTGCGGTTATCACGGGGCACGAAGACCCTACCAAGCCCGAATCAACGATTAAGTGGGAAAAAATTTCTACGGCGGTCGACACGCTGATTTTTTTAATGGGAATAGCGAATTTGCCGCAAATCGTTCAAAAACTTATCGAAAACGGGCGCGCTCCCGAAACGCCCGCCGCGCTGATTCGTTGGGGAACAAAACCCGCGCAAGAAGTTTTCGTAACGACGCTTGAAAAAGCTCCGAACGAAAAAATTCAGCCGCCCGCGATATTTTTGGTCGGCGAAGTCGTCAATCTGCGCGAAAAACTCCGTTGGTTTGATACAAAAATCTTATTCGGGAAAAAAATTTTGGTGACGCGGGCGCGGGCGCAAGCCTCAAAACTTTCAAGGGCGTTAAAAAATCTCGGCGCGGAAGTTTTGGAGTGTCCGACAATAAAAATCGCCGCGCCTTCCGACAATTTCGCGGCGGCTGATGCGGCGATTAAAAATCTGCGCGGCTTTGATTGGATAATTTTTACCAGTGCAAACGGCGTTGAAAAATTTTTTGAGCGGCTGAAGATTCACGGCTTGGACGCAAGAGCTTTAAAAAAAGTTGCGGCTATCGGCTCGGCGACGGCGGAGAAACTTTTAAACTTCGGGATAATCGCGGACGTTGTGCCGAAAGATTTTGTCGCGGAGAGTTTGGCGGACGCTTTGAAAAATTTTGTCGCCGATAAAAAAATTTTGTTGGCAAGGGCGGAGGTTGCACGCGATATTTTGCCCGAATCACTTAAAAATTTCGGCGCGGAAGTCACAATCGCTCCGATTTATAAAACTGTCCGCGAAATTCCCGCGCAGATTGATTTCGATTCGATAGATTTAATCACGTTCACGAGTTCTTCGACCGCAGAAAATTTTGTTGCGGCTTACGGCGTCGCTCCTTTGCAAAAAATAAAATCGGCGGCGATTGGCACGATAACCGCGCAGACTTTAAAAAATTTCGGCGTGACGCCCGCCGTTGTCGCGGAAGAATTTACGATTAACGGTTTGGTTGACGCCGTTAAAAAATTTTACGGAGGCTGACGTTATGAAAGGAATTAACAAAAAGGAAATTGACGGGTATCTTGCCGAAAAAAAATTTATCGGGATCAATGACTCGCCGCGCTCGGAAAAAGTTATTGTCTCGCTGACTTCTTACGACAAGAGAATTCACGACGTGAAGTACACGATTTATTCTTTGCTCAATCAAAGTTTTCCGCCCGATAAATTGATTTTGTGGCTCGACGAAGAATCTTTTCCGCAACGCGAAAAAAGTTCTTTGCCGTCCGACTTGCTTGAATTAAAAAATTTCGGCTTGACAATCGAATGGTGTGAAAATTTTCGTTCGTATACAAAATTGATTCCCACTCTGAAGATTTATCCCGATGATGTGATTGTTACGGCGGACGACGACATTTTTTATCATTATGATTGGCTCAAAATTCTTTACGATGAACATTTACGGACGCCCGACAGCGTTATTGCGCACCGTGCCCATCTTCTCAAGCTCGACGAACAGGGAAATATTGCTCCTTATGAAACTTGGGAAAAGGAAACGAAATTAAAGCAGATTCGCGGAAAAGGCACTTACAAAAATTTTTTAACAGGTGTTGGCGGTGTTCTTTATTTAAAAAAATTTTTTCACGACGACATTTTAAACCGCGAACTTTTTATGGAGCTTGCGCCGCTTGCCGATGACATTTGGTTTTGGTCGATGGCGGTTTTGAACGGCACGAAAATTAAAATTCCGTCCGCCGCGCAGAGATCTTTGACTTACGTTGATATTAAAATGCAACAGAGCGGTAATACTTTGTGGTCTAAAAACAAAGATCAAAACGATGTTCAGCTTAAAAAGGTTGTCGAACATTATCCCGCCCTGCTTGAAAAGTTGAGAGCAGAAGGGTGATGTTCCCCCGCTTTTAGAAAGTGTGGGTTCGCCGAAACGCTGTCGCGAACTTCGATTCAGTTTGAAAATAATTTTTGTAAATTAAACTTACTTTTCTTTTGCCGCCCCAAAAGAAAAGTAAGCAAAAGAAAAGGGGCTCAGACCGGCTTACGCCGCATCCTGCGGCGGACGCCGGCGGGCGCACGTCCTGTGCGCCCGTGTCTCACTTCGATTCAGTTTGAAATTAATTTTTATGTTTAGGATCTACTTTCCTTGACCGAGCAAAGAAACTCGCCTCGCAGGGGCATCGCCGTTTCAACTTTCTTTTGCAAATCCTGTTCGCCCGGGTCTTCGCCAACCGCCTTTAGGAGTCAAAAATGAACGAGAACATTTCCGAAAAAAATTCCGAAGACAAGCCGATTAAAATTACTGACGCTTCGGAGCACAAAGTTTTTCGCAGTAAAAAATTCATCGACAGCGAAACTCAAGCCGCCGAAGACAAAAAAAAATCGGCGACGCCCGCACCCGAAGTCAAACGAAAACTTTCGCACGCCGAAACAAGCGGCATTGCAATTTCAGCCGTCATGCTCGCCTACAGCCTCGCCGAAAAAGATAAGCCGCTTTTTTTCCTGTCGACTTCGCTTTTAATTTTTCTTCTGCGCCCGATAATCGGCGGGCTTTTCGGCAAACACAATCAAGCCGTCCAAAATGCCTTGCACAGTTTCAGCTTGGTACTTTTTATCGGCGCATTGCTTTTCCTGTTCCTGTGAAATTAGACAAATCGCCGCGCAGATGCTATAATCTGCGCGGTTTTAATTTTCAAATGAGGTGAGACAGTGGAAGAATTAAATTTTGGATCGGGAAAAATTATCCCCGTCAATCTCGAACACGAGATGAAATTTTCATACATAGATTATGCAATGTCGGTAATTGTCTCTCGCGCCTTGCCCGATGTTCGCGACGGCTTAAAGCCCGTTCACCGCAGAATTCTTTACGCAATGCAGGAAGCGGGCATGACGAGCGGCAAGCCTTACAAAAAATCGGCGCGCATTGTCGGTGAAGTTTTGGGTAAATATCATCCGCACGGCGATACTTCGGTTTATGATGCGATTGTTCGCATGGCGCAGGATTTTTCAATGCGTTATGTGCTTGCCGACGGGCACGGGAATTTCGGTTCGGTGGACGGAGATCCTGCCGCCGCAATGCGTTATACCGAAGTTCGCATGTCAAAAATTTCCGAGCTCATGTTGCAGGACATTGAAAAAGAAACTGTCGATTTTGTTCCGAATTACGACGAATCTTTAAAAGAGCCGTCCGTTTTGCCCGCGAAATTTCCGCAACTCCTTGTCAACGGCACTTCGGGTATCGCTGTGGCAATGGCGACAAATATTCCGCCGCACAATATCGGCGAAGTTATCGACGCGACTTTATTTTTAATCGACAATCCCGACGCCGCGACGGACGATCTGATAAAAATTATTCACGGACCCGATTTTCCGACCGCCGGCTTGATTATCGGCAAGGAAGGAATTCGCGACGCCTATCGCACGGGACGCGGCTCGATTAAAATGCGGGCGCGAACTTCGATTGAAAAAATTCCAAACGGAAAATCGCGAATTGTCGTGACCGAATTGCCTTATCAAGTCAACAAGGCGCGGCTTATCGAAAAAATTGCCGACCTTGTCCGCGATAAAACGATTGAAGGCGTCACGGATTTAAGAGACGAAAGCGACCGCGAAGGCATGAGAATTGCAATCGACCTGCGCCGCGACGTGACTCCGCAAATTATTTTGAATCAACTTTTCAAACATACTCAGTTGCAAGATTCATTCGGCGTGATAATGCTCGCGCTCGTCAACGGCAAGCCGCAAGTTTTGAACCTAAAAGAAATTTTAAGCCATTACATAAAGCATCAGGAAGAAGTGATAACGCGGCGGACAAAATTTGATCTCGACAAAGCAAAAGCCCGCGCCCACATTTTGAAAGGCTTGACGACCGCCGTTAAAAATCTCGACAGCGTGATTAAAATTGTTCGCGAAAGTGATTCGGCAACTTATGCCAAAGCCGCGCTGATGGATAATTTCAATTTCAGCGACGCGCAAGCGCAGGCGATTTTGGATTTGCGCCTTCAAAAACTCACGGGGCTTGAACGCGACAAATTGGAAGAAGATTATCGCAACGTCCTTGCCGCGATTAAAAAATTTGAAGAAATTCTCGGCAACGAACAAATGATTTTGCAGATTATTAAGGACGAGTTGACGGCGGTTAAGGAAAAATTCAATGACGAACGCCGCACGGAAATTGTCGCCGAAGAATTAACCGCGTTTGAGGCGGAAGATTTGATTAACGACGATGATATTGTTGTTACGTTGACTCACGGCGGCTACGTCAAAAGAATTGATCTCAGCACTTACAAAAAACAAAAACGCGGCGGAGTCGGCGTCACGGGCATGGGCACGAAGGAAGAAGATTTTGTCGAACAAATTTTGATAACCACGACGCATCACACAATTTTATTTTTCACCAACAAGGGCAAAGTTTTTCATCTCAAAGCTTATCAAGTCGCCGAATCGGGCAGGACGGCTAAAGGAATTCACATCAGCAACCTTCTGCAAATCGAATCGGGCGAAAAAATTACCGCAATGATTAAAGTTAAAGAATTCGACCCGACGCGCTATCTTTTTATGGCAACGAAAAAAGGTATCGTCAAAAAAACTCAGCTGTCCGAATTCAGCTCGATGGCGAAGCGCGGCTTGTTGGCGATTAATCTCGACAAAGATGATGAACTTATCGGCGTGAAATTTACCGAAGGCGAACGCTATGTTATTCTCGGCACCGCGCAGGGCATGGCGATAGCTTTTGCGGAAGAAGAAGTTCGTTCGATGGGCAGAAATGCTCGCGGCGTTCGCGGAATCAAACTCAAAAAGGGCGACCGCGTTATCGGCATGGATAAATTGAAACACGGCGCGGAAGTTTTGACTGTCAGCGAAGAAGGGCTCGGCAAACGCACTCCGACAGAAGAATATCGTTCGCAGTCTCGCGGCGGCAAAGGTTTAATCAACATGAAAGTTACCGAAAAAACCGGCGAAGTCGTCGGGATTAAAGTTGTCACGCCCGAACAGGAACTTCTTTTGATAACGACGGAAGGTTTTGTGATTCGCACGAGCATTGCCGAAATAAGTTCGTTCAGCCGAAATACTCAAGGCGTTATGCTGATGAAAACCAAAGATGAAGATAAAGTTGCCGCGTTGGCGACCGTCACTCTTAAAAACGATTGAATTTCAACATAAAAAAATCCCAAGCCGATTTATGACTTGGGAAAATTTTTTTTGAAAATGTCAAGCGTCAAGTTTGCTCATGTCCAACTTGTCGAAGCCTTCGAGCAAATTTTTCACAGCTGCCAAAATTTTTTCACAGCCGCCCACTTCGCGACTTTCGACGTTCAGCGGCATATTTGGATCATGCAACGAAAGCCTAAGTAAAGCCCAGCCGTTGTCGAAGATTAAGCGCACGCCTTCAAAATTCGGCTCGGCTTTTTTTATTCCGGCGGAATCTGCGCGGGCGGCGAAAGTCTTCAGAACTTCTTCGCCGTAAGTTTTGAAATTTTCGGCAGAAATTTTCAAGCGGAACTCGTAACTTTCGGCGGGATATTTCAAATCGGCTATTAGTTCGGAAAGATTTTTTCCCTGCGCGTGGAGTTTGGCGGCGGCAATTAAAATTTTAACCGCAAGATATGCCCCGTCGTCGAGAAAATAATTTTCACTCAACGCGCCGTGCCCGGAAGTTTCAATCGCCAGCGGACTTATGACGCCGCTTTTGTTCAGCCGAATGCATTCGTTGATGACATTTTTATAGCCGCGTTTGAATCGATGATGCTTCAGATTTAAATTTTGTTCAAGGAAGTCGTGAAGTTCATCGCTTGTGACGGAATCGGTTACGATTGTCGAGCCGGGATAATCGGGCGCAAGAATCGCGGCGATTAGGGCAATCAGCGCATTTCGGCTGACTTCTTCGCCGTCGGAGAGAACTGCACCTGCGCGGTCAACGTCGGTATCAAAAATCAAACCGAGAGTTGCGCGGTTGTCGAGGACGGCTTTTTTTATTGACGCCATTGCCTTTTTGTCTTCGGGATTGGGAATGTGATTCGGAAAAGTTCCGTCGGGTTTGAGGAATTGACTGCCCGAAATGTCTGCTCCGAGCGGTTCAAGAATTTTTTCTGCAAAGAAACCGCCCGCACCGTTGCCCGCGTCCACAAGGATTTTCATTCCCGCAAAAGGCTTTTCCGAGTCCAACGCCGAAGAAATTTTTCCGCGCAGATGTTTGGCGTAAAGATCAATCAGCGCAAAATTTTTTTCTTTCGAGATATCGCCTTTGACTTCCGCGCAGATTGCGGCAAGTTTTAGGACGGTCGTTATTTCGGATTTTTCAAGCCCGCCGTCTTTGGTAAAAAATTTCATGCCGTTGCGATTGAAA
The DNA here is from genome assembly GCA_937877655.1 of uncultured Selenomonadales bacterium. GTDB lineage: Bacteria > Bacillota > Negativicutes > Selenomonadales > Selenomonadaceae > Quinella. The sequence continues at coordinate 19,279 of CALFJC010000130.1, read as the reverse complement.
GGCAGATGACTTGCCGTAAGCATAATCGCGCCGTCGGCTTTGGTTTCGTCAAAAATGCAACTCATGAACATTGCGGGCGTTGACGCGAGTCCGCAATTCAAAACTTCGACGCCGTGACCGATTAGCGATTGACAGACAGCAACGGAAAGTTTTTGCGCGGAAATTCGCGAATCAGTACCGACAGCGATTTTCAAATCCTGTTTGCCGAGTTTGTCGGACAGAAACTTGACGAAGCCGCCGGCAATGCGATTGACTGCTTCCGGCGTAAGATTAACGGATTCACCGGTGACGCCTTCAACTGCAACGCCGCGAACGTCCGAGCCGTTTTGCAGTTTCAAAAAACTTTTTTCAGTCAAAGTAAATTCCTCCTAAATCTTTTCAAGAGCCATAATTTTATCGACGCGCCGTTCATGACGTCCTCCCGCAAATTCCGTTGTTATCCAAGTGCGAACAATTTCTCCCGCAACTTCAGATCCGATAACGCGTCCGCCCATTGCCAAAACATTTGCGTTGTTGTGTTGACGGCTCATCTTCGCCGAATAAATTTCATTGCACAGCGCACAACGAATACCCTTGATTTTGTTCGCCGCAATGGAAATGCCGATTCCCGTGCCGCAAAGCACAATTCCTCTGTCCGCCGCACCGCTCACCACGTCTAAGCAAACTTTCTCGGCAATGTCGGGATAATCAACAGACTCCTTGCCGAAAGTTCCAATGTCTTTGACTTCGACGCCTTCAAACTCCGCCAAAACTTTTTTAACTTCCTCTTTCAGTTCAACCGCACCGTGATCGCTGCCGATTGTAATTTTCACGGAAATTCCCCCTCAAAAGTAAATCGGGAACGGTTGCCGCCCGAAATAACAGAAATATTTTTCAAAGCCGACCGCCTGCAAAATCTGCGCGGCTCTGTCAAAATTGGCGGCAATGTCTTTGACGTGATGAGCGTCCGAACCAATCGTTATCAATTCGCCGCCCATCTCCCAATAAAGTTTCAAGACTTCGATTTTCGGATATTGCTCGTGTGCCGGAGTTCGCCAACCTGCCGTGTTAATTTCAATTCCTACGCCGCGTTCAATCGCCCGCGATAAAATCTTCCGCAAAATTTTTTCATACCGCGCAGGTTCGTAATCGCCGGGCGGTTGAAAATTTTCGTCGCCGAGTTTCGACACGCCGTATTTCTTTACCAAATCTAAATGTCCGATAACGTCAAAGTCTGCTGTCTCAACCATTTTCAAAATTTCTGAAAAGTATTCCGCATAAAGTTCTTCGGACGTCTTGCCTGCGCGGAAAATGCGAAGTTTCACACTTCCGATATTGTGAATCGAACCTATTATAAAATCCAAATCCATTTTCGACAATTCATTTTCCAATACGGAGCGACATTTTTCCAAATGCGGCTCGCCAATTTCCAAGCCGCGACAAATTTTCAAGCGATCTCCGAAATTTTCCTTGCAATTCTCAATCGCCTCGTGATATTTTTCATAGCGCATAAAACCGAAACTCACATCAAACTTATCAACAGAAAAATGCTCCGTGAAACAAATTCCGCACAGATTTTTTTCAATGGCGGCGTGACATTCCTCAAGCGGCGACGATTTCCCGTCAAAAGAAAACGTGCTGTGCAAATGTTGTTCGTAAAGTTCCATGTTCTCACCTCCAAAAGTTATTTTAACACAAAAAGCAGAGCGTGCGAGACTCTGCCTTTCGCGTTTGAAGTTGGTAAGGGATTAGACTTATCTGAGCTTGGAAGTTAAACCTTTAAGATTAAAACATTCGACGTAATGATCAATCGCGTCCGCAATTTTGCAGATAACATATTTTTCGCCGTCAATGCCGCTGACTGCAAGATTTTCGTAGAGCTTGGCGATTTCCTTTTTGACGCGATCATTATTGAAGGTGTAATGCCCGCTGATTTCCATGATAAGTTGAGTAAGTTCGGCATCCTTGAAAATTTCTTCGGGCGTGAGTTTGTCTTTGCCGTCGACCATCCATTTTTTCCAGCGACCGCTTTTAACGGATTCTTCGCGCAGAGCTTGACCGAGTTCGGAAGGTTTTTCGATAAGTCCCTGTTCGGCAAGCCGAGCTTCCGTCTCGACGAGTTTAAGATAAGCGCGAGTCTCAACGGTGCCGAATTCGGGCGCGACGTTCATTGCCGTGACGCCAAGCGCGGGATGTTCAAGTAAAATCGCGTCATCAAGATAATCGCCGTTGTGTTCCTTCAAACCGACGTGATATTTCTTCGCGACGGCAGAAAGTTCTTTGCAGGAAGTTGAATCGACATGCCCGACATTTTCAGTTAAACGCGTCAAAGTTCCGGTGTTGCCGACGATAAATGACGGATGCGGAAGATTTTTTTCGTCAAGCCGCGCATGAAGTTTTTGGATAAATTTTTCGTAGTTTTCGGGCGAAGTCAAGCCGCCGTTAGTTTCTTCCGTGCCGACTTCGTAACTTATCGCGGGCAAATTTCTCTTCTTGCGTTCGGTTTCCACGAAGTCAATCAATTCGACGGTGCGATTAACATTAATATCGGGCTCAATGACTTTGCCGACAATATACGGATCTTTGGTCGGGTCAATGTGCAGGAGATCGAAACCATTCAGCAAATCGTAGAGATAAGATTTCTTGCCGAGCTCCATAGCTTCTTTTTCGGGCAAATGGGCGTTGCGTTCGTTATCGCGTTGCCAAGGTCCGCCATGATCCCGGCAGAGATAATAGAATCCGTCGAAGTTCGTTTCCGCCGCGACTTCCTTAATCGCCGCCGCGAAAGTTTCCTGATTCCAGTTGCAGACGTAGCCGCCGCCGAGAGAGTCCGCGTCGACTTGGTTGCGGCTTGCAATGAACATCAGCGGAAAATCTTTGTCTTTCGCAAGCGTCATGCACGCCTTTATTAAGGTTTTCGACATGGGACCGATACCGAGCATCGTTGCCTTGTCGCTGCCCTCGAAGGTCAGCATTTTCTGAACGACTTCTTGCAATGTAGGTTTGCGCATTTTTTTACACTCCTTTTGCTTTGAGCCGGTCACTTGTGCTAAAATGCGCACGATAGCTTGTGATCAGCTCACGGTTATCAAATTCCTAAAAATTTTTATTGCTGTCTGATGTGCAGCACTTTTTTTTTGTGTTAAGGATTGCTTTTGGGTTTTGCGTCGGCAGGTTGCTCAATATCCGGTCGCAAGAAATGGAGACAGGCGGCAGTTACCAGAGTTCCGATTAGCATATCAACCGCATACCAGAAAGGAGCTTGACTTACTGCAGGCAAGACGATAAGTCCTCCGTGCGGAACCATACATTCGACGCCGTGAACCATACCGAGACCCGCGCCAATCGCACTGCCGATTATGATTGACGGCAAAACAGTTTTGAGACCTTTGACGGCGAAGGGAATTGCGCCTTCCGTAATTCCGATTAATCCCATAAACGCGGCAGAGACGCCCATATTTCTATCAGCGGCTTCCCATTTTTTGCGGGAAATGAAAGTCGAAAGAGCCAAGCCGAGCGGCGGAATTGCAACCGCGATACGATACGCGCCGTTCGGACCGTAAATGCCTTCAGCCATAAGTGCAAGTGTAAATCCCGTTGCAGTCTTGTTAATCGGACCGCCCATGTCAACGGCTGCCATTGCTCCCACTATCAAGCCGATAAACAACGCCGAGCCGCCTTGCAGTCCCGAAAGCGCGTTTATCATCCACTGCATGAACATTCCAATCGGACCGATAAGAGCGTAAACATAAATCATGCTGACGATAAAAGTTGTGACGATCGGGACAATCAGAATCGGCATGACCGCCATAAGCGTTTGTCCGACTTTCCATTTTTTAACCCGGCGAGCAACTTAGCCGCAGAGGATACCCATAAGCATTGCGCCCAAGAAGCCTGTTTGAACGTGATCGGCACCCATCGGCGTATTAGCCATGTAACCTGTCACCAAACCGGGAGTAATGCCTGGCTTGCCTGCAAGCGAGTAAGAAATGTATCCGGCGAGTACGGGAATCATCATTGCAAAACCCGCCATGCCGATATCGCCCAAAGTTTTCAGGAAAGGATTTGTAACAACCATGCCTTCGCTGGCAGTAGCGTCGCCGCCCGCCAAACTCAGCGCGAGAAAAACACCGCCGACCACGACGACCGGCATCATATACGAAACACCCGTGTTAAAAGCTTTCAATAAGTCCGCGCCAACTGTTTTCATGTCAATCGACATCGCTTAAAACCTCCTTTGCAAGGGAGCAGCGAAGTCCGATTGACTTTTCAGCCGACCGAACCTCGCACCTTTTATTCGTCCGAAATTTTATTTGACAAGAGCAATCGCCTTATCGATAGTTGCCGCAGGATCGCGAATCAATTCCGCAGGATTCAAATTCAGAACGCGCCCCGCGTCCTTCTTTTCCTCGAAACGATCTTCGCCCTCAATGCCGATAGCCACCGCCAAAATTACAACGTCAGCCGCATCGACTTCGTCTTGTTCGAGTTCGTTTTCAATGCCCATGCCACCTTGCGTCTCGCATTTGCATTCGATGCCGCGCTTTTTGCATTCCTGCTCCATAGCTTCCTGCGCCATGTAAGTGTGGGCAACGCCCGTGATACAAGCTGCTACTCCGACGATTTTCATTTTGAAAAACTCCTTTCGGTTTGTAAAAAATTATTTAATGCTCTCGTCAATCTCATGAAGAATTTTGTAGGCGTCCGCGCTTTTTTCGCAGGCAAAAAGTTCTGCGCGGAATTCGTCGTTGATAAGTTTCTTGCTGATAGCGGCAATGGCTTTAAGGTGCAAAGTCGCCGCGCCGCTCTCCGGAACGCCGATTAAGAAAATGCCTCTAATCTCGTCGCCGGTGACTTCGTCCCATATGAAAGGTTTCTCGACGCTCATGAAAGCGATAAACGCTTCCTTGACCGCGTCGGTTTTGCCGTGCGGGATCGAAATGCCGTGCCCTATCGACGTGGAAATTTCTTCCTCGCGCCGATATACCGCCTTGACGAATTCCGACTTGTCGGCAAGCACGCCGGCTTTGTCTGCCGCCGCAGCAATGAATTCAATCACTGCCGCACGACTCGACAAAGCTTGCTTGGCAAAAATCAATTCCTCTCTTACCATAAAACCACTCCTTAATCGCTCAGAAGATGAGCCAAATTTTTTTTGAAAGCGTGATTGTCGTCCGCCTCACTCTTGCGAATTTTTAGCCGAACGTTCACACGCCCCAATCGCTTGTAAAAACTTGAGAACACCGCAAAATTTTTTTCAAACTGTTCCCGCGATACCGCGAACAAAAATACCAATTTAACGTTCGAGTGTACCCGGCGAACAGAATTTTTCAGTCTGACAATTACAAGTTGCGTCTTCAAAACAAAATCGGGGTTGCCGTGCGGAATGGCAATGTCGTCAATGTCCGTCGCCGAAATTTCTTCCCGCATCATGACGCTCTGAAAAAATTCTTCCGTGACAAAATTTTTCTCAAGCAATTTATCCGCCGCAAATTTAAAAATTTCGCTTTTCGACTGCGCGGAATTCATCTCCAAAATCAGCGCGTTCTGAACAAACAAGATCAGCGAATTGTTTATGCTTTTCGTCTCAATAAAGCGTCCGATTTGTTTCAAATCACTGTCCGGCAGGAGCGGCGTTACGTAAATCACGGGAATTTTTTCCTGCGTCGAAATATTTTCCGTGCTCAGAATCAAATCTGCCTTGACTTGGCTCATTCTCAAAAAATTTTGCATGGAAACGTTATCGATAATTTCAACGGCGGGAAAAGTTCGCTCAATCCGTGCGGCAATTAAACTCGCGGCAGCAAGTCCGTAGTGGCAAACGACCAACACGCGAATTTTTTTCCCGAAATTCTTCCTGCGCTCAATTCCCGCTTGAAAATGCAAAGCAAGATACATCATCTCGCCCGGCGAAACGCGATAGGAAAATCTTTTCAAAATAACTTCTGCCGCAACCGTCGCCATCTCGAAGCCGAAAGGATATTGGTTGCGAATTCCCGCGATTTCCTCTTCAATCGGTCCGCTCGTGAATTTATCGCGCCGAATCACCGTCGAATAAATATGAACCGCCAATCCGTTAAAAAGTTCCGTGTCATTGCGAAAATCAATCGCGAATCGTCCCAAAATTTTTTCAAAGACTTCAAGAATTACTTCGCGCATTGCTCCGACAAATTTTGTGTTGTCGGAAATTTTTTGTTTGCGGAGCATGAGGAACAAATAACTGAAATAATCGCACTCTTCCGCGTCATCAAGCCCGACCAATTCGCAAATTTTTTCGGCAGTTGCACGATAATGGTTTCCTTCGGGCAAATCTTGAATTATATCCGCCGCCCAATTTCCGACATGAACATTTTCCCAACGCCTGTGGCACGACTCCGCAAAAATCAGTTGCAAAAAAAGTTGCGTGCTCGCCTCGTCCGCAAAAGAAAATTCTTCAATCGAACGCAGGAAATTTATTGCCGAAGCCGCCCGCTCAACTTCCGCCCGCTCGATAAAATCCAAAATCGGAAAATGATTCATGTGGAAGGATTTAATTTCCTCGACAAAATTCAGCCCCGAAACATACGGCTTGACGATTTCTGAAAATCTGCCGCGCCGCTCCAACTGCGACGAAATATTTCTTATTCCGTGCCGTCGCACCGAATCCAATTCATCGGGATATTTTTTCAGCAGGACGCTCGTAACTTTTTCCGCAAGCGATTTGCTTATGAAAAGTATGTCCGCAATGTCTTGGAGCACTACGAAATTTTCATGGAATGTCAGCAAAAGCGTAACCTGCTTTGCCGGCGAAAATTCTTGCATCATTTGGAAGGCATTGAGCATGTAATTTATATTTTCGCGCCCCCAAACTCTAAGCTCACCGCCCGAAAGGATTTCAACGACAACATCATAATCTTTCATTACGTCTGCCATAAGTTGCAAATCGGTTTTGACTGTTTGAATTGAAACGTTCAGCATTTCGGCGAGCTCTCTGACTTCAATTCGCGGATTTTCTTGAATTCGTTTCACCGGATTTATTTGTCGTCTCAGAAGTTTCATTTTTACTCCCTCCGTTGTGGTTATGTTAGCAAATGTTGCCGCCGTGTAAAACTCAAATGATTTTGGAATTGTGCAAAAAGTTTACGGCAAAAAAAATCGCCGCCAACAGGCGACGAGAGAATTTTTAATATGAAAATTATTCAGTTGCGTTAATAATGTCTTCGACAGTTAAACCGTACTCTTTCAAAAGCGCGGCGGGCGTGCCGGATTGTCCGAATCTGTCTTGAATTCCCAAGAATTTTTGCGGCGTCGGAAAATTTTTCGCCAAAACTTCAGCGACTGCCGAGCCCAAGCCGCCAATTACGCTGTGTTCTTCAACCGTTATAATTTTTCCCGTGCGTTTTGCCGTCTCGACGATTAAATTTTCATCAATCGGCTTAATCGTGTGGATATTCACAACCCGCGCAGATATTTTTTCTTCGGCAAGCCTTTCGGCGGCGACAAGGGCTTTCTCAACCATTATTCCCGTTGCGATAATTCCGATGTCCGAACCTTCGCGCAGAATTTCTCCTTTGCCGAGTTCAAATTTATAATCTTCGCCGTGAATGTCTTCAACCGCCGCACGCCCAAGTCGAACGTAAACCGGTCCGACATGCTCAACGGCGGCTTTAACGGCTTCACGCGCTTCTTTTGCGTCGGAAGGAACGATAACCGTCATGTTCGGGAGCGTCCGCATTAAAGAAATATCTTCAATCGATTGATGACTTGCGCCGTCTTCGCCGACCGTAATGCCCGCATGCGTCGCGCAGATTTTTACGTTCAAATTCGGATAACAAATTGAGTTGCGGGCTTGTTCAAACGCTCTGCCCGCCGCGAAAACCGCAAAGCTGCTCGCGATTGGAATTTTCCCGCAAGTCGCGAAACCCGCCGCCGTCGCAACCATGTCTTGTTCCGAAATTCCCATGTCGAAATAACGTTCGGGCGCAACCTTCTTGAAATTTTTCGTCTGAGTTGCCGCGCCCAAATCCGCATCAAGTACGACCACGCGAGGATTTTTGTAAATTTCTTCCGCCAAAACTTTTCCGTAGGCGGCGCGTGTTGCCATTGCCATTACGCCACAACTCCTTCCAATTCTTTCAGCGCGATTTGTAATTGTTCCGCATTGAGAGCTTTGCCGTGCCAACCGACTTCATTTTCCATGAACGAAACGCCTTTGCCCTTAATCGTCTCGGCGATAATCGCAGTCGGTTTGCCTTTCGCGCCGCGTGCAATTTTCAACGCGCCTTTGATCTCGTCGAAATCGTGCCCGTTAATCGTAAAAACGTTCCAGCCGAAAGCGCGAAACTTATCGGCAACAGGATTAACCGTCATGACTTCTTCGTTTGTGCCGTCGATTTGCAAACCGTTATGGTCGACAAACAGCGTCAAGTTGTCCAGCTTATAATGTGCAGCCGTCATTGCCGCTTCCAAAACTTCGCCTTCTTGAATTTCGCCGTCGCCGCAAATGACGTAGACGCGATAATTTTTTTTGTCGAGTTTGCCGGCAAGAGCCATGCCGTTCGCCGCCGAAATTCCTTGACCGAGCGAGCCGGTTGACATGTCGACGCCGGGAATATGTTTCATGTCGGGATGCCCCTGCAACAATGCGCCGAATTTTCTAAGCTTAAGGAGTTCCGCTTTCGGGAAAAAATTTTTTTCGGCAAGTGTGGCGTAAAGCGCGGGCGCGGCATGTCCTTTTGACAAAACAAAGCGGTCGCGGTTTTCGTTTTTGGGATTTTGCGGATCGATTTGCATTTCGTCGAAGTAAAGCACCGTCAAAATATCCGCTATCGACAGCGAACCGCCCGGATGTCCCGATTGCGCTTCGGCGATCATTTTGACAATGTCGCGACGTATTTCTGTCGCTTTCTGCAAAAATTCTTCATTCGTCATAAAAATTTCCTCCGTCTTGAATGAATTGACTTTTGCAAATCGTAACAGAAACTTTCGGCGCGTAAAACACAGGAAAATTTTCGTTTCGCGAAAAAATTTATCGCAGGAGATATTTTTCAATCGCCTCCAAAACTCCGTCATGATCATTATCGGCGACGACTGCGCGGCAAATTTTTTTAACTTCGTCAATGGCGTTGCCCATTGCAATAGGTAAGCCCGCCGTCTGCAAATTTTCCAAATCGTTGTAAGCATCGCCAATTGCAATCGTCTCTGCAAGATCAATGTTCAGAAATTCGCAGAGTTCGCGTAACCCCGAACCTTTGCTGATATTTTTGGGCGACGCCTCAAGATTATTCGCTTCCGCAAATGAAATCGTTAAATCAAATTTTTTCATGCGCGCCAAATTTCTGTCGCGAGATTCTTTGTTGCGGTGATAAAGATTGACTTTGATGACTTCGCCGGGATTTTCGCGAACATAAGCCTTGAAGTCGTTGCAACGCGTGCAGACGCGACTGAACATGTCGCGATAAATTTCCATGTCGAACGCCGCCATATTCTGAATATCTTCTTCGCGAGCAAGGGATTTGCGCACGGCATGAAGATGAACCATTGCGCGTTCCTCAAGCCCGAAGTCAATCAGTTGCAAAATTGTTTTCTCGTCGACGGCGTGAATTTTTAGCGGCATCTCCTTGAAAAAATCGTAAACCAGCCCGCCGCTGATTAAAACGCCGAAATGCATTGACTTGAATTCTTGGCGATAATCCGTCAGCTCAACCAATCCACGCCCCGTCGATATGACAACGTAAATTCCGCGTGCCAAAAGTTCCTTAAGGGCGGCAAGCGTCGGCGGAGAAATTTTCTTCTGCGAATTTAAAAGCGTGCCGTCCATGTCCAACGCGATTAATTTGTAATTTTTCAAAGCCGTAACCTCCTGCAATTTAATTTTTCGTAATGAATTTTCTGCCTTTAAAAAATTTTCCCTGCGTGTTATAATCAACATGTGGGTAATTTTTTTGAGTGTTAAGGGGGAATTCTTAATGGCATTCAACGAGGAACAATTCAAGGAAATCAAGGCGGAGTTTACAATCGGCGGCGAACGACTTCACGAGATCGCGGCGAGCTTCCGTCAAGATTTGCAACTGGGTCTGCGCGACGTGGAACTTTCGTCAATGCGCATGTTGAAATCTTATGTCGGACTTCCGAGCGGCAAAGAGACAGGCGATTATCTGGCTCTCGACTTCGGCGGCACAAACATTCGCGTTTTCAGAATCAGACTCGACGGCGAAGGCAAATACGAAATTCTTAAGCGCGTCGGGCGTCCGCTTATCGTGCCCGGCGAATACAATTACATTTGCAAAGACGCAACCGCCGAGCAGATGTTTGATTTTATCGCCGAGCTGATTGACGAAGCGATTGACGGCGAACGCGGCAAGAAATTTTATCTCGGACACACTTTCTCCTTCCCTTCGACGCAGGATAACATTTACAATGCGCGGCTGATCATTTGGACAAAAGAATTTGCCACACAGGGCGTTGAAGGCGAAGTTGCCAATGATTTGTTGGTTGAGGCTCTCAAACGTCGCGGCGCGGACAACGTCGAGCCGGTTGCCGTTCTCAACGATACGGTTGCCGTTTTACTCAGCGCGGCTTACAAAACTCCGAATATTTTTATCGGTTCGATTTACGCAACGGGACACAACACCTGCTATCTTGAGCCGAGCATTCACGATCCGAATTGTTTCGGCGAAGGCGGCATGATTTTAAATCTTGAATGCGGCAATTTCATGAAGTTGGTTCCGAATCGTTTTGACAAAGAGTACGACGAAGGCTCCGAAAAGCCCGGCGAACAGCGTTTTGAAAAAATGGTTTCGGGACGTTACATGGGCGAACTTTTGGGCATGGCTATTGCCGAACTTTTGGGCGAGAAAGGCAAAAAATACGATTTGACTTCCATTGATATGTCGATGATGATTCTGGACGATTCGCCGAATCTCCAAAGGGCGTCTGATATTATCATGGCAAAAGTCGGTCGCGAATTGGATCTTGACGACGTTAAAAAAGTTCGGGAACTTGCCTCGGCTATCATTATTCGTTCGGCAAGATTGGTTGCGGCGTCCTTCGTGGCTATCGTCTGGCAACGCGCAGGCAAAGGCGCAATTCAAAAACAACATGTCGCGGTTGACGGCTCCGTTTATGAAAAAATGCCGCTTGCCAAAGAAAATATCACCAAAGCTTTGAGTGAACTTCTCGGCGAAGATGCCGCGCAGGTTGATACTATCCTTGACAACGGCGGCTCCGGACTCGGTGCGGCTATCGCTGCGGCAATGGTGAAATGCAATGCGTAATTCGTAATGCGTAATGCGTAATGAAAAAAAGAGCCTCGACATTTTGTCGGGGCTTTTTCGTTAAAGATTGTTAAATTTTTTTGTGAGGAGAATAAGCGATGAAAAAATTTTTGGATTCGATTTTAAATATTATTGCCATGATATTGGATATCTTTCCAGTGTTTTTATTAATTTTAAATCTATGTATTCCGATAGGAATGCTATTTTTACTAATACCTTCGGAAATTATAGATAGAATTTTCCATGTTAATTTTGGGGCTTCACATAAATGGGTTTATTTTTTATTGTCAACTATTTTGGGAATAATTTATTTTGCCTTGATTTTTATATTCGATAACAAAAAATCACTGAAAAAGTATACCTTAATTATGTTTATCTTAGGATTTCCATTAGTATATATTTTCGGTAAACCCGACAAAGGAACGACGACATTAGAAAGTCCGTCTGCAAACTATCAAACACATTCAAGTTACAACACACATTCGAGCTCAAATTATTATCGCTCTGATTCGGAGACTTATGAACCTTCGGAAAAAATTTCAGCAAACAGCAACACTCGTTCAAATTTGACTTACAATCATCCCGATTCGTCAAGCTATAATTATTCCGATAAAATGTCAGAGGATAAAAACATTCAAAGAGAGGCTAAAACGGTTTCATCATCCAAAAATGTTCTTTATGAGCGTTGGGAATATGTAACCGACGACGAGCAAGGAAACAAATACTACATTAACGTCAATTTGCCTGTAAGTGTCTATGGAAGCAGGCTTAACGGCGCAATTTTCACGGCACAGTTCAAAAAAGTTTACAGCGACATGGGGCGTAACGAAGTATTAAACGAATTGCGTTTATACTATCAAAAAGAACTGCCCGAAATGTTGCGTGATTTGTCTTATACGAAAATGACCGTTTCATTTACAGAAACAAATGGTGTCCGTAAAAAATATTTCTCTGACATTGCAGAGTATACTTCCAACAATGCAATAATTTTAAGTTGGGAATCTCATCAGAGGAAGTTTGAATGGGAAAAAATATCTGACGAAGTTTATAATGCGCTTTTCGACGCCGCGTACAGTCATTTGTAAATGATCAATTTTTCAATGCACAAAAAAAGCCTCGACATTTTGCCGGGGCTTGATTTTTTTTATGCAAACGTCGCATTGAAAACAATGTAGCAGTTTTTTGAAGAATAAAATTCTTGGATAACAACGAATCGAAATAAAAAAGCCCGTCGATTTTGACAAGCTCCTTGAAAAATTTTTGTTATCTCAACGATTGCTGAAAAACCAATAAAGGGATCCAATAAAACTTATGAGTAACAATACTCCGGAAATGCGTTCGCTCGTTGCCCTCAGCGATTGCATTTCTTCAAATTCCATTTCGCCTTTGCTGACGCGTTCCGCAAAAGAAAGGGTGGTGCAAGCAACCAACAAGTACTGAAAGATTAAAAGATTATACCACCACGGAAGTCCCGAATAAATCGGATAAATCATCAGGGGTACAGCGACAAACCAGCTGATACCTCTTGTAAGCCCTGATGCAAAAACAAATTGAACAACAAGATAATACGCTGCCCAAGATATGTCCAAAATAACGGCGAGGACAACTACTCCGATAAGCCCGACAGAATTCATATTCATTTTACCTCCGAAAATTTATTTTATGGTAATGGAAACGCCTTGCGGTTTGCTCGCGTCCATTTCTTCTTGAAGATTTTCGAGCGAAACATTTAAATCAACATCCGCCGTAACTTCGGCGTCAAATTTCAAGCCTTCATTGTAGACGACATTTTTTCCTTTCATAAAAATGCCGCCAACGATACTGACAACCGCGAAGACTGCAACTGCTCCGCCGTCGCCGGCTCCGTGTTCGCCTTTGGTGTATTGCAGAGGAACTTTCACGCCGTTAATCGTATTCACCGAGACGATTGTAAATTCAAGCTTGCCGCCGCGACCGAGTCCGCCCGCCTTTCGAGCTTTTGTCACAACGCCTTTAACCTTCGTGCCTGCCGGAATAACCACAACGTCATTAATGATTAAATTTTCCACAACACGCAACGGCACTTCGTCGCCAACCTTAGCTTTTTTGGAAGAAAGTTCTTTCGTCAATTCAATTTGTAAAGTCGTACCTTCAGGGATATAAGCGTTGCCCTTTTTGACGGGCGCAATTTTCATCTCGGTTGGAGAATTTTCATTGGCGAAGGCTGGCGTGGCGTAAATCCCCGAATTAAAAATCAAGCCCGCGCAGACAAGGGCGGCGACAAATTTTTTCATTGAAACAATCTCCTTTCGAGTCGCTGAAATTTTTTAGTTTAACTTATCACAACTCGTCGGGGAATTGGTCTCTTTGAAAGAGACATTTATTTTTGAACAAGGAATAATATTGTATTCATAAACTGAAAACGTTGCAATGCCTAACTTTTATGTTATAATGCGCAACGTAATTGAAAACAGTTATTCACAGGAGGAAATAAATCATGAAGATAGGAATAGTCGGTTACGGCAATCTCGGACGCGGTGTGGAATGCGCCGTCAAAGAAAATCCCGATATGGAACTTGTTGCGGTTTTCACTCGTCGCGATCCTTCCAAAGTTAAGATTCAGCTCCCAAATGTTCCCGTGCTCAATGTCGCGGACGCCAAAGATTGGGTTGGAAAAATAGACGTGATGATTCTTTGCGGCGGCAGTGCAACCGATTTGCCGACTCAAACGCCCGAATTTGCCAAGATGTTCAATGTCATCGACAGTTTCGATACTCACGCAAAAATTCCGCAACACTTCGCCAATGTCGACAAAGCGGCTAAAGAATCGGGGCATGTCGCAATTATTTCTGTCGGCTGGGATCCCGGACTTTTCTCGCTCGCCCGCGCCTATGCAAATGCAATTCTCCCCGATGGCAAAGATTATACTTTCTGGGGCAAAGGCGTAAGTCAAGGACATTCCGACGCAATTCGCCGCGTTAAGGGCGTTAAAAATGCGAAACAGTACACCGTGCCGATTGACTCCGCGCTTGAGGCTGTTCGTAGCGGACAAAATCCCGAACTTTCGACGCGTCAAAAACATTTGCGCGAATGCTTCGTGGTTTTGGAAGAAGGAGCGGACGCCGCTGAAGTTGAAAACGCAATTAAAACCATGCCGAATTATTTTGCCGATTATGATACGGTTGTAAACTTCATCAGCGAAGAAGAGCTTTTGACAAAACATGCGGGACTTGCTCACGGCGGTTTCGTAATTCGCTCCGGCAAAACCGGCATGACCAAAGAAAACAATCACATTATCGAATTCAATCTTAAACTCGATTCAAATCCCGAATTTACAACCAGCGTTCTCGTTGCATACGCCCGCGCCGCTTATCGCCTCAACAAAGAAGGCAATAACGGTTGCAAAACTGTATTCGACATCGCGCCCGCGTATCTTTCGGCTCAGGACGGCGCAGAACTTCGCGCCCATCTCCTCTAATAATTCTAAAAACTAAAAATGCCGTCGAGTCTCCAATTTTTTTGGGGATAAGGCGGCTTTATTGTTTTTCGGAAAAAAATTTTTTATAATCTGCTCGCTGATTATTCGACAGAAAGGAAAATTTTTAATGAAGCTTGAACCGCCGCAATCGCCGACGGCTCCCGCGCCCGCAATTTGTTCGACGCTACCGAGTCTCTGATTTTTTGGGATAAGGCGGCTTTATTGTTTTTCGGGAAAAAAATTTTTATAATTTGCTCGCTGATTATTCGACAGAAAGGAAAATTTTTAATGAAACTTGAACCGCCGCAATCGCCGACAGCTCCCGCGCCCGCAATTTGTTCGCCGCTGCCGAGTCTCTGATTTTTGGAGACAAGGCGGCTTTATTGTTTTTCGGGAAAAAATTTTTTATAATCTGCTCGCTGATTATTTGACAGAAAGGAAAATTTTTAATGAAGCTTGAAGCACCGCAACCGCCGACGGCTCCCGCGCCCGCAATTCGTCCGACGCCGCCCACTCCGCCCAAAATTGACAGAGCACCTTTCGTCAAAGAAAAATCCGACGGCGAAGCTCAAAATTCAAATGACGTTTATGAAAACATGGCTAAAGATGCCGTCGCGCACGGTTCGGGAGCTTTGACTAAAAAAACTGTCGACAGAGGAGATCAAACTCCGCGCCAAAGTTCTTTGACGCCCGCGCAGGTTGAAGATACTCAATCCGATTATGATCGCGGACAAGATGTTTTGAGAGAATTTCAAGCAATGGATGCCCGCGAGTCTCAATCGGCAAGAAATTTTTCCTACGAAACCGAGCAACCGCAAATTACTCCGAAAATAAATCATGACGAAGGACACGGCGGAGCCTTTTGGATATTCACGATAATTTTTGTGGCAGTCGCGACATTTTTTATCGCGAAAAAATTTTTGTTCACCGATAAGCCGCAATTAACCAAGTCACAACTGTTTGAAGACGAAAAAAAGACGACGACCGACAAAAAAGTTGTCAAGCCGCCGCCAAAAACTAAAACCGTTGAAAAACCTTCGCGGGCGTCCGTCAAAAAAGATGACAACAAAGGCAAGCATTTTGAAGTTCGCGTTTGATTTTAGCCGAGAATGGATTTGATTCGTTTTTCAAGTTGCTTTTCAAAATTTACGGGGTTGCGCGTCTGAATCAGCACAACGCCGGGACCTCTGAAACGACAAACGACACCTTCGCCCGAAGTGAGACTTGAAATCCAACCGTTGGTTGCCCTTTCGATTTTATAATCCATGTAATCTGGCCAAGCGACCAAATGCCCGTTGTCGATTATAACTTCCTCACCGTTGTCAAGATTTATCGGGTGAATCATGCCGTAGCTCGAAACAAAAACCGTGCCCCTGCCTCTGGCGTTGAGTATGAAAAAACCTTCGCCGCTCATAAAACCTTGTAAAAGATTTTGCGCCTTCGTCTCAATGTCAATGCCCTGCGTGCTCGCCAAAAATCCGTCCTTTTGAATCGTAAGCCCGTAAGAGCCGTCAAGTTCAACGTCCATAATGCCGCCGATTTGCGAATGCCCGAATAAAACATTTCCCGCCCCGCGACGCGCTACCAATTCTTGGAAAAATAAACTCTCGCCCGAAAGAAATTTTCTCGCCAAGCCGCGCAGAATCCCGCCGTCCATTCTGCCTTCAACGTCAATCGTCGGCGACATCGCTATCATCGCGTCCGACTCGGCTTTGATACTTTCGCCGCGCTCCAAATGACAATCGACTATCGGGAACGCTTCGGGATATAAAATTTCATACTTCAAAAAAATCACCTCAAAAAATTTTTCGCGCACATTTTAACACATTATTTGAAGGAAAAATATGTTTCGCGCATCTCCTGCCGAGTTTTCGGCGCATCCCACAGCTCACCGATTGAATTTTTCCGCATTGCCGCCGCCAAATGCCAAAACAGGTCGGGAAAATCTTTTTCAAGCTCGACGATTAAATTTTTTACACGCTGACGATTGGTAAAGCCGTCAAAAGGACAGGGCGACTTCAAAATCTCAAATCGTTGCGTGAATTTTTTTATCTCCGACTCGCGAACATAAATCAGCGGGCGAATCACGGTGATATTTGTCCTGTCCAGAAAAGTTTTCGGCTGAAAAGTGTTTAATTGCCCCGTCGAAAGCAAACTCATGAAAAAAGTTTCAACGGCGTCATCGAGATGATGCGCGTAGGCAACTTTATTCGCGCCGAGTTCATTTGCAACGCGATTCATGACTGCGCGGCGAAAATAGGCGCAGGTGTAGCAGGGATTTTTATTATCCTGCTCGCGAATCAAGGCGGCAATGTCAATTTCGCGGACTTCATGCGAAATTTCCAACTCATTACAAAAATTTTTGACGGCAGAAATTTTTTCTCTGAAATCTTCGCTGAATTTCGGATCAATCGTCAATGCAACCAACTCGAAATTTTTTTTTGTCCTTTGCTTGAGACATGCAAGGGCATAAGTCAAAAGTAAACTGTCCTTGCCGCCCGAAATGCCGATTAAAATTTTGTCGCCTTCGTCAATCAGCTCAAACTCGACGACTGCGCGGAAAATTTTGCTGAAAATAATTTGCGGCAGATTAAAATTTATCATAATCTCTCCTCAAAAATTTGAAGAACTAAAATATAAGCGAAAGAACGGGCGCACAGGACGTGCGCCCGCCCGCAACAAAAACAGGATGTTTTTATTGCGGGGCGACGCCCCTGCGAGGTGCCCTTTCTTTTGCTACTTTTCTTTGGGCAAGCAAAGAAAAGTTGATCCTATAAACAAAATATTTTTAAACGCAACGAAGTTGACGAGCCGCCGCGAGGGTTTTGCGAATCCACTTTAGAAAAAAGGGGATAGCAAAAGGCGGAAGCTTTGAACTCCCGCCTTTTAATTTTTAGTGGAGACGGAGGGATTCGAACCCTTGACCCCCAGATTGCGAACCTGATGCTCTCCCAGCTGAGCTACGTCCCCAAAACGCGGCTATCTTAAATCATTTCCCGCCCCTTGTCAAGAAAAATTTTTGTGCTTTTAATCGCCGCGTGTTATAATCGCCAAAAAAATTTAAAGGCTGATGGTAAACATTGCAAGTGACGGTTATTTTTCTGCCTGACTTCGTTACCACGCGCTAGACGTACCTAAGTACGCCGTCGCGCTTACGCCTCGTCATGCGAAAAAATTCCTCGTCACATTATAATCTTGAATTTACCAGCTCGCTCTAAGGAGAATCATTCATTGAACTTTGTTAAAAAAATTTTTGCGGCACTCGCCACACTAAGTATTTTCATGTCAAATGCCTCCGCCGAAAAAATCTCAACCGTTATGCACAAGCTCGAAGTTGAGTCTCGCGACAGCGGCGGCACCTTAATTTTTTCCGACAGCCCCGAATACGTCCGCAAAAACGGAATCCTTTACACCGATACCGTCAGCGGCGACGCCAGAGTTTTGTTTTATCATTTGAACGATACCGGCGTCCGAAAAAGATTCGCCATAATTTTTGAAAACACTTCGCGGGAAAAAAATGTCGTCAAAATAACTCGCGGCGGCATAAGCGCGCCCAACAGAAATTATTTCACTGTAGGCAAGGGCACACAGACAATGTACATGCAGGACAATTTCAAGGACAAAATCGAATTGCGCCGCTACGAACGAAAAATTTATCAGCCTTACGATAAATATTTTTTGCTTAAGCCCGGTCAACTCATTCACGGCATTTGCGACTTCAACGCCGATAAGCCCGTTAAAATTTATCTCATGATGTATCCCGAAAATGCCGACCCGCTCCTTTTCCTCGACCGCGCAGAAATTTTGCCGAAAGATGAATTTTGCCTGCGCGGAACTTTTAAAAACATGAATCGGACGTTGACGCTGAAAAAATCTTACGATTGGCGGCGCGACGGGCTCGGCTATATTTTAATCGGCGATAACGTCAACGACCTTTATAAGCGCGGCATCGACGCAACCGACGGCTCCGAGGTCATCAACTACGGAAATTACGGAATAAATTACACGCTGAACTTCCACACGAAACTTTTAACGCGATTTTGCCTCAGTCCTATCGGCGGGCAATATGCGGGCGCACTTCGCTATAAATATTTCGATAAATCGGGCGTGATTCAAACGCCGCACAACAAACTTTATTTCGGTGACAGGATGCCGCCTGAAAATCAAGCCGTTGCGCTTGCCCGAATCGAAGGAATTTCCTTAATGACCGAAGGAACTGAACTTTCAGAGCTCGGAAGTTATCGCGGGCAAGTTTCCTTTGAATATTCGCCACCCGGTGCCTCCAATTTGCCCGTCAATATCGTTTTAATGCCTTCCGCTCAAAAATAGCGGACAAAAATCTTTTTCATCTTAATCATCGCGTCAATCAGCCAATCAAATTGATTATTCCACTCATTTTTGGCGTCAAAAGAAACTTTTTTGGTAATTACAATGCGACTCGCCTTCTTATTCGGCAGTTCGTGCCAGTCAAACTTCAAATCCGACGCTCGACGCCCTAAATTTGCCGTTTTAATACCTTCCGTTCAAAAATAACGGACAAAAATCTTTTTCATCTTAATCATCGCGTCAATCAGCCAATCAAATTGAT
>CALFJC010000129.1 GCA_937877655.1 uncultured Selenomonadales bacterium | reverse complement strand
TGCTCGCCACAATGTAGTTGTCTTCGTCGTTGCCCGTGATTCTTATTGCGCGTCCAACCTTCGAGGCGTCGATGGTCGCGATTTTTTCATAAGCTTCCAAAGTTCCGTTGAAGGTCGAGCCGTAACCTGCACCCAGCGAAATACCCGTGCCGTCCGTTATTGAAGTCGGCGTGTAGTAATAAGTGTCGTCGCCGCTCTTAATTGAAACGGCATTTGTTGCTTTGAAAGTAATTGCGCCTTCAATATCAAGTTGGCTCTTCTTAAGCGTGAGGTCGCCGTTGTTGTATTGGATGCCGTCTACATCTGTGAAAGGATCGCCCGTCAAGCTGACAACGTCGTTTTCAATGTCGTAGTCAAGGATTGTGGTATTGCCCGAATTGTAAATGAACGTATCCTTGCCTTTGGCATTGCCAACCAATGTATCATTACCGCCGTTGCCGTTGAGACTTGCGCCAGCTTTGCCTGCAACAAGATAATCGTCGTTGCCGCTGCCCAAAATTGAAGTCGCGGTTTCGTCACTGCCGACAACATAATTGATTTCGTCAACAGCAGAATTTGTTCTGGCTTCGATATTAAGTATTCTACTTCCGCCGAGCGAAACAACCGCCGCATTTATCGACGCTTTCGCATTCGCTGCATTTAAAGTTTCGCTGTCAAAGGAGGAGCCGAGCGTTACACTTTGCCCCGATACAATCGAAGTCGCCGTGTAAACGTAAGTTTTATCTCCACTTACCAACGAAACGCCCGTTGCGACAGGAGAAACAAAAGTTATCGAATCGCCGCTACCGAAATTAAGAATAAAGCTGCCATTTGCATCGCCTGTTACAGAAGTGAGTTTCGAGCCGTCGATTATCGGGCTGAAGTCTGAAGACAATTTTAAAATGTCATTGTCGCCGTAAGTGGAAATGGAATCGTTGCCGCCGCTGAAAACGAAAGTATCTGCGCCGTTGCCACCGACGAGAGAATCTGCTCCTACGCCGCCGTCAAGATATGCGCCTGCCGAACCCGCTTGGAGTGTGTCATTTCCCGTGCCGCCGAAAAGACTTCCTGCCACAACCGAACTGCCTTTAATGTAATTCGACAAGCCGTTGCCCGTGATTGAAATCGCTTCCGAGACTGCCGAACCGTCGATTGAAATCAGCGGATTATAAGCCGCATTGCCCGATGCCGTGAAGTTACTTACACCCGCCGCAAGCGAGGCACTTGTTTTGGTGCTGTTCAAAACCGCGTCTTTCGTGTAAACGTAGGTATCGCTTTCGCCTTCGCCTTTAACCGTGACCGTCGGATTGTTTTTGAATGTCAAAGTTTTGCTGTCGCCGAAATCAATCGTAAAGCTGTTTTCGTCGGAAGTGATATTGTTTCCATTTGTAACAGGTTGCAAAGTTGTTGTCACGACGTCTGTGTCGGTGCCGAAGTCGTCGATGGTGTCGTTGCCGCCGCTGAAAATGAACGTGTCGTTTCCTGCGCCGCCGATAAGATAAGCATTGCCCGTGCCGCCTTCAAGAGAATCTGCGCCTTCGCCGCCGTCGAGCGTTACGCTCTTGCCGCTCTTGTTGACCAGATAATCATTTCCTTTGCCGCCCGCGATTAAAATGTTCGTGCCGTCGTTGTAAATGCTGTCGGCTCCACTCGTGCCCGTCAAAGTGCTGTTGTAATCGCCCGAAGTCAAGCTGAACGAATAGCCCGACTCGTAGCTGTCGATTGTCACGCCGTTTTCGCCGAAATTATTCGCCGTGAGACTTACAACTTTATTTTCTCCAACCTCAAGTCCGTCCGTCGATTTTATTCCGCTGAGCTGAATCACTGTGGAGCCTGAAACAACTTCGGATTTACCCGTGAAGACGACGGACATACTGTCGGCAACGCCTATCGAGTAACCGACGCCCGTGATTTGTCTCTTTGCAAAAGTCGCAACGTTGTTGTCAAGTCCCCAACTGTTAGTGGCATTTTCTCCGCTTACACTTGCGGTTGTCAAGCCGCTTATGCTGATAGGATTTTCTCCGCCAGTCAAAGACACAAAAAGCCAATTTCCATCTGCACTATAACCGGTATCTGAAACTGTAGTTGAGAATGTAAATGTGTCGTTATCGGAGAAACCAACCACATTCAACGAAGTTGCGCCACTTGCAATGCTGATAACGTCGTTGCCGTCGCTGACATTGACTGTGGAGCCCAACGCGCCCAAAGAAATTTTGTTCGAGCCCGCGCCCGCGTTGATATAAGCCGCGCCGCTTGCAAAGATTGTATCTGCCGCCGCGCCGCCGCGAATCGTACTTGCGGCACTGCTAAGAATCGAAGTCGCGGTTTTTTCACTGCCGATAATTTGAGTTGCACTGCCGCCGTTGATTGAAAGGGCACCGCTTGCAAGCGAAACTGCCGCCGCATTTATCGTCGTAAATCCGCTTTCGCTGAATTGTGAACTATCATAAGACGAGCCGAGCGTTATTCCTTTGGCACTGCTACTGCCGGTTACGGAGACCGCCGTCGCCGTGTAGAAATAATAATTGTCGCCGCTCTGAAGTGAAACAACTTTGTCGGTGTTGAAAGTGATTGAGTTGCTGTTGCCGAAGTCGAGTTTGAAACCTTCCGCGCCGGTCAAACTTTCGAGCTTGGAGCCGTCCAGAATCGGGCTGAAGCTTGAAGACAATTTTACAATGTCATTGCCCGCCGTGCCGTAACTGCTGATTGTGTCTGCGCCGCCGCTGAAAACGAAGGTATCTGCTCCGTCGCCGCCGACAAGTGAATCTGCTCCCGTGCCGCCGTCAAGATATGCGCCGACTGAACCTGCAACTAGTGTATCATCGTTCGCGCCGCCGAAAAGTGAACTGTTAGCAACTTTTTCACTGCCGACAATGTAATTTTTCTGCGCGTTGCCGTAAATTGCAGTGGCAGTTGTGACAGCCGAGCCGTCGATTGAAACAACCGATGAATACAAATCTTTTTTGGCGTCGAAGTTGGTTGCGCCCGCCGCGAGCGAAACGCTTTGTCCGAGCATTATCGCGTCTTTCGTGTAAGTATAAGTTTCGTCATCTTTTGCAATGAGAACAGCTTTGTTTTCCGAAGAAATATTTTTGAACATCAAAGTTTTTTCGGAGCCGGAAGTATCGTCCAAAGTAATTGTGAATTCATTTCCGTCAGCAGTCAAGCTGTTTACACTTAAAGTGCCTGTCGACAAGCTGACCAAGTCGCCGTCGCCGTAATTGTAAATCGAAGCCGCGCCGTTCGAGAAAATCAATGTCTCTTTGCCCGAACCGAAGGTGACTGTATCTTTGCCGCCGTCCGCGTTGATTGTTACCGAATCGCCGCTGTTGAGAATTGAATCGTCGCCTGCGCCGCCCGAAATGGAAACCGCCGAGCCCGTGTTTGTAATGTTATCGTTGCCTTCGCCGCCCGCGATTGTCACGGTTAAAGCGTAGTTTGTGATTGAATCAGCCCCTGCGCCGCCGTTGATTGAAACCGTCGAGCCGTAGTTTGTAATTAAATCGTCACCTGCAACGCCGTCAATCGTCAAGTTCGTGCCGTTGTTAATGATTGTGTCCGCCGAGCCCGAACCCGTGAACTTGTTGCTGTAATTTCCTTCTGCCAAATTGAAAGTGTAGTTGCCGCCGCTTGTAATTGTCGCGCCGTTGGTTGCTACAAAATTATCTTTCGTCAAATAGAAAGTGCTTCCGCTGATTGAAATTCCTTCCGCTTTTGCTATTCCGCCGAGTGTAAAAGTTTCTCCGCCTGTTGTAGCACCTTCGGCTTTTGTATAACTGAAAGTTCCGCTTGATACAGTTGCCGCTTCAAGGAAGACAACAGTATTTGTGCCGTTGGATTTTGCCATTGCGTCGGCAACGGTGTCGAAATATGTCGGAATGGTATCACTCGCGCCTGTCACAATTTTTGCTTGGGAACTGTCTTTATAATCGGTATAACCTTCTCCGTCCGCCGGCTCGACTGCGCCGTTTTCGGCTACTCTGCCGGGCGAAGTATTTTTAATCAAAACAGTTGCGCCGTCCGCTATTGCAATGCCGTTTTCTGTCGGAAAATCGCCTTCGATTATCAGCGTGCCGCTCGTAACTTTCAGCGGAACATCTTCGCCCGTGTAAGTCAAATTGCCGTCGAGATTAAGCGTCATTGACTTGTTGATTTCTATCGGCTCGGAAATGTTTTGTTCCTTCTTCAGAGTTATTGTTTCGCCTTCAGTTACTTTTTCAAGTGCCTTGTTGAGTGTCGAATATGATGAGGTTTTTCCGTCGATTTCTATTTCCGCAACGGCATTTGCTGTCGCCATCTCTTGGGCACTTGCGCCTACGAAATTGTAACTGCCGCCGTCAAGCTCGAAATTGTCTTTTTGAGTTTCATCATCGTCTTTGGCTTTGAGAACATTTTGAACAGCTTGGCTTGAACCTTCTGTTGCGCTTGATTTGACGGCAACACTTTCAATTTTAATCTTAGCGTCAGAAGCATCTTTATTTCCAACAGTTACGTCAGCATTAACTTCAAATTTGTTTTCCAAAATTGCGCCGTCGATATTGAGCTGAGCGTTCGCGTTGCTGTAGCTGATTGAAGAGCCGTCGTTGCTGTCCGCTGAAAGTTTTCCGTCATTGAGGTTGACTTCGGGAGAATTCGAGTCGCTCGAACTGCCGCCGATATCCAGCGCGGTTTCCGTTCCCGAAATTTCGATATTCGCTTTGGCAGCATTTGCATCCGAACTGCCGACTGTTACTTCTACTTTTTCGCTTGTCGGAGCAACGTCAATGCCCACGCCTTCTTTAATATCATCTTCGCCGTCTGCAGGCTCCACAACATTGCCCGCTTGCGCCGATGAACTTCTTCTGTAGCCGCGAATTTTGCCGCCCAAAATGTTCAACAGCCCCGCAAGCATTTTTATTCCCGTCAAGCCGAAAATCGATCCGCCGCGAATTTTGAAAGTATTCTCATTCGTCGTGTTGTGATTGTTGTAAATGCCGGCTCCGTCTGCGGAATTAATTGTGCCGCCGCTGATGTCGATTGTGCCGCCGGTGTTGACGAGCCCCGAACCGCTTGTCGGAGTGATTGTGCCGCCCGTCATCCTGAACGCGCCGCCGCTTATCGAAACCGTATCGTTGATTGTGCCCTTCGACAGGTTGAACGCGCCGCTTGTTAATGTGACTGCATTGCCACTTTCAACGTCAATCGTGCCGCCCGTCATGTTGAACGTGCCTTTGACTGTAACCGCGCCGACAACTTTTCCTGCCGTGCCGCTATCACTCAATGTAAATGCGCTGTCTTCGCTGACGGTTATACCTTCGGAAGCGGTAAGAGTTTTGTTGTTCAAATCGAGCGTAAAAGTTTTGTCAACGGCGATTGTTTCATCGGCAGAAACATTGTCGAGCAATTTTATCGTGTTGCCCGTGCTTGCCGCCGACTCAACAGCTTTTTCAAGCGTCGTATAATATTTATTTTCCCCGATTGAGGCAACTGTACCCGCTTTCGCGTTGTTCAATGCTTCTTGCGTCGAATAGTAATAAGTCACGTCGTCAATGTCCAGCGAGTAAGTCGTCAAAGTCATTTTGTCCGTGCTCGTGTAATATTTGCCGTCTTTAGAAGAGAGACCTGCTACCGCCGCATCTGCCTTTTCTTGCGTTGAATAATATTTAGCTACATCGTCAATGGTAACTTCGGTTTTGCCGTCCAGAGCGTCTGCAAGTTTATCTGCCGAGTAATATTTCGTTGTGTCGTCAATGATAACCTCGTTATTTGCGGCTTTCATTGCGGCTACTTTTTCGGCACCGACATAAAGTGTTGTGTCATTCAAGAATTCTGTTTCTGTTCCTGTGGCAACATAAGCTGAAACGTCGCTGTCGAATATACCGCCCGTGATTATGAGAGTGCCGCCGTCAGCTACCGTAACCGAGCCGGTAACTTCGCCGCTTGTGCCGCTGTCGCTTAAAGTCAAGTTGCCGCCCGAAGCAACAGTAATGTTGCCCGCGAAAGTTTTTCCGTTCAAATCAATAGTTGCGGTTTCGGAAATGCTGATTGTTTCTTCGACATCGGCAAGCAGTTGAATTGTGCCTCCTACTGTTATCGCGTCGCTGAGAGTGTAGAATAATTTATCTTCGCCGATTTGTGCAACGGGTGCATAAGTTTTCGTCTCGTCGCCAATTTTTGCGGTGAAAGTGAGACCGTTTGCATTTTCAGCAACTATAATGTCCTCGCCGACGGTGAACTTAATAGCATTGCCGTCAACTGAAATTGCCGTTGGAGCCGATGCAAATTGAATTGTATCTTTGCCTTCTTCGTAACCGTTAATTGTGTCGGAGCCGCTTACAACGAAAGTATCTGCGCCGTCACCGCCAACGAGGGAATCTGTCCCTGCGCCGCCGTCAAGCGTTGTACCGTTCGCGCCCGCCGTCAAAGTATCGTTGCCGCTGCCGCCGAGAATCGAAATTACATTGTTGCTGCCGTCAATCTTAAGTTTGGTTGCGCTGCCCGAAGCGTCGATATTTTTAACCGAAGTTTCGTACATGTCGGAGCCGAGTACAACAACGCCGCCTGCAAGCGAAGGATTAAGCACATTCACACCGGCTACATAGGCTGAAGTCTCAACTGTATCTCCTATGCTGAGCGAAACATTTTCGGCGGTATCGTCATAATTTAAACGAACAAGCTGATATTTATAAATGTTACCTAATATCGCCGTGTCTTTTCTGGTTGCGTTGCTGTCAATGGCACTTATCGGGACGGTTACGATTTTGTTCGTTCTGTCGATTTTAATATCGTCAACCGAATTCACATAAGAGAGGTAAAATACTACGTTGCAACTGGCAGTTGTATCTTCGGTATCGACGTAATACCAAGAAGTAGCTCCACTCTTATTCCAACCGTTGGCACCAAGCGCGTAACCATTGCCATAAGTTGTAAGGGCAGCTGTGGGGGTGATTGCGGGATTCAAGAAAGTGCCGCCATTAATTTTAATGTTTTGCAAAGCACCGTTGGAGACGGCTTTTGAGCTTAAGCTTATTTTTCCGTTGATTGTGCCGTTTTCGACGGTGAAAAATGATTTATTGGGGTCGTCCATTTTGTCTCTGTCGATTTTAATTGTACCGTTAATACTTCCTTGTTCATTAAGATCGACAGTGACTTGCGTGCCGTCCGCATAACCGGCTGAAGGCCAATAATACACGTCAAAGGCATTGCCGTTAGTTTTGGCGTTAATTGTTGTACTGCCTGTAAGATTTACCACACCTTCGTTATTGGAAAGTGCAAAAGTAGAAGAGTAGCTTCCGCCAAGTCCCGTGCCGTCGATGGTCATGTCATTCAGTGTGAGATTTGAATAATTCTGGATAACCATATAGGAACTCAGAGGGCTCGGCAAATCGCTTGCAAGGTCTTTGTCGTTTATGGAAATGGTGCCGTTTCTAAAAGTAAGAGTGGAATTCTTTAACAGCTGGAAAGCTTGAGTTTCGGTGCCGGAAGAGCCCGCGTAGTTTTTGGTGACTTTGTAGGTATGATTATTGAAGTCGAGCGTGAAGTTGTTGCCGCTCTGAACGATAATTCCGTCGCCGTCGGTTACATCGTTGAGCAAAGTGATAGTTGCGCCGTTGCCTTTACTGCCTTCAGCTTTTTCCGCGTTGATGGCGGCAACCGCATTTTTAAGCGACGTAAAATAAGCTGTCGTGTTGTCAGTCCAAGCAACGGAAGTGACGGCGTCACTCGGCACAGCATTTGCGTCCGTGAAGTATTGCGTTACGCCGTCGAGTGCAACAGCTGTTTTGCCGCTTATTGCGGCAGTGAGAGATTCTTGGCTGTCATAATAAGAAATTTGATCATCGATAACAGCCGCGAATTTTTCCGTAAGTCCACTCACGGTGTCTGCTTGTGTGTAAGTTGAATTGCCCTTGATGACATTTCCCGCGAAAGTGCCGCTCGTGACATTAACTTTAGCTTTACTGTCGGTGTCCTTTGCATAAATGAGAACGTTATTTGCGGTATCTTTACTCGTCAAAGTTCCGCCGTTTACGTTGACGGTAACAGCAACATTGCTTGAAAGGTTTTCAACGTCAAGAGCTTTTGAACCCGAAATATTGGCGTCGCCGCTTACCGTCAAAGTGCCCGCGCTGATTTTAACGCCGGCATCATTTCCCTCAAGAGTGCCGCCCGAAATTGTAAGCGTGCCCGTTTTGGAGTGATTGACAGCCGTCGCGCCGCTTGAAGTGATTGTGCCGCCGCTGATTTCGGTTTTGGTCGTACCTGCACTGTCGGCGGAGCTGTCGTTAATGCCAAAGGAAGTCGAGTTAATGGTGCCGCCGGTCATTGTAAGGGTTGCCTTTTCACCTGTCGTTACGCCGACATTGGCATTGATTGTGCCGCCGCTGAGATTAAAGGTACTGCCACCGTATGTATAGGCAGGTTTTCCCCCATACGGACTTGGGTCGGCTTTTAAAATACCAACACCTGTTCCGCCATTTGCTGTAATACTACTGCCGTCTTGCAAGGTAAATGTTGAACTGCTTCTTATTTCAACGCCGTTACCTGTTCCTTGATTTTCAATTTTAACACCACCAGTAACAGTAAGCGACGACTCATTCTGTACTAAAATACATTTACTTGCGTTATTAGCAATAATGGTGCCTTTTGTTCCTGTTGAAGAAGTGTCAGTTATTGTAATATTGGCACCTGTACTTGAAACTACATAATTTGGATTTTTCCCAGATTTTGACCTCGAGAAATAAAAAGCATAGTTACTGGCTGTACTTGTCCAAGTATGTCCATTCAAATCAATCGTTAAAGTTTTATCCGAGACAGACATGCAGCTTGAGGTCGTAACGTCAGACATCAACTTAACGGTATCATTCGTTTGGAGTGCGGACGCTACCTTTGAAATGGATGTATATTCTGTAGTGCCCAAGTAGAATTTGTCATTCTCTTGCTTGAGTTCATAATCGGTGAACCGCTGGAGATCAAAAACGAACTCGTCGGAGCGAGCCGCTGATTGGGGGGTAAAATCTGCCCTAAAAAAATTTCCTTCCATAGAGTTCTATGCCCCTTTCTTTTTGTCCGTGCCGAAACAGGTTCTTCGTAAAAATTTTTCTCCGAATCTTTGTGGGGGCAAAGTTTCTTTAAAAAATTTTTCTTCAGCCTCTGCCTCGGCGTTAAAAATAACCTGAGTCGCCGACCGCCTTACGACAGCCGCGACGTTCGAGAGATTTTCTATCAACCTCCTTTAACGTTCGATTTTATGTTCGACTCGCAAAGTTATTGTAGCTGATCGAAACCTGTTTGTCGATCACTTTTTTAAAAATTTTTTGACAAAAAAAGAGAACGGGAATTTTTCTTGACTTCGGTCGAGATTTTTTTTGCGCCGTAATGTATAATGTGAAAAATTTTCGGGAGGGAACTTTTTGGACGTTGGAAAAATTTTGGAGCCGATTAAGAAATTTTTTCGCGAAGACGCGGGGGAAATTATCGGCGCGTATTTCGACGGAGATAAAATTTTTATATCGCACTTGACAGAAAAATTTGAGACTATTGAAGTTGAAGCGGACGGCTCGGAGATTGAACGGCTCGCCGAGAAAATTTCGCAAATCTGCGTTCAAAAGGGTTGGAAAACTTCTTCGGTAGGATTTTGCCTTCGGCAGGAAGAAGCCGTAACTTTTCAAACAGAAATTTCCAACGTTCCCGAAAAAGAAATCCCCGCGCTCGTCAAAAGTTGGGCAATGGCGCAGGCGGGAGCCGAAGCAATTTTTTCTTTCGCAAAAATCGGCGAGGAACTTTGGATGGAAACTCTGCCGCAATCGACGGCAAAAGAATTTTCTGACACGTTTAAAAAATTCGGCTTGAATCTGCGCGGCTTGTCGGTTATGCCCGCCGAGCCTTTGACGAAAATTCATCCTTACGAAAGAACGGAATTCATAACGGAAATTATTCGCGAAAAAAAATCTCCAAACCTTTTGGCGACACGCGGCGACGGGTTTAATTGGCAAAAAATTTCTCAAGCAGTCGCGGCAATTTTTTTTATCGCGCTGATTGTCGGTTCGGTAAAACTTTTTCTCGAATATCGCGAAGTCTCCGATAAACTCGACGCGGCTAAAATTTCTGTGGAAAATTTGAACGAAGACATTGCTTTGAAAAAAATTCTTGACGGAAATATTTCCGAACTTCACAGAATCAACAAACTCGCCGCGCAGGTTGCCAAGCCCGAAAATTTTAATCGCCTGCTCAATCTCGGTAAAATCGCCGATAAAAATATTCGTCTGACGAAAATTGTTGCCGAAGAAAATTTTTTGGAGATTGAAGGCGCGACCGACGAATCCGAAACTCTGAAAAATTATTTGGGCGACGTGAAAAATTTTGTTGCTAATTCGGCGCGGCTTGAAAGTTCTGCGGAGCACGACGGCGAAATTTTTTTTGTGATTCGCGCCGCGTTGAAGTAAAATATCAAAGGGAAGTGATTTTTTATGATAGAAATTTTTGATGGGGCAATGGGAACGATGCTCCAAGCGGGCGGCTTGAAGGCGGGCGCATGTCCCGAACTTATGAACGTCGAGGCTCCCGAAGTCGTGAAAAAAATTCACCGCGCTTACATTGACGCGGGCTCAACGATTATAACGACAAATACTTTCGGCGCGTCGAGTTTAAAGCTTGCGCATTACGGCTTGGAAAATCGCGTTCGCGAATTGAATTTTGCCGCCGTGAAAATCTCAAAAGAAGTTGCGGGCAGTCGGGCAAAAGTTGCGGGCGATATGGGACCGTCGGGAAAATTTATTTCGCCGCTCGGAGATTTGGATTTTGACGACGCCTATAAAATTTTTTTTGAACAGGCAGAATCGCTTGCGGCGGCGGGCGCAGATTTTTTGATAATCGAAACTTGCATTGACATTCAGGAAATGCGGGCGGCACTTTTGGCGGCGAAGGACGCCTGCAATTTGCCGATAATCTGTCAACTTTCCTACAGCGAAGACGGACGAACAGTCACGGGAACAGATCCGCAGTCAGCCGCCGTGATTTTGGAGGCAATGGGCGCGGCGATTATCGGCGTGAATTGTTCACTCGGTCCGGAACAACTTGTGCCCGTCGTGAAAATTTTGTCAGAGAATTGTCGCGTGCCGGTAAGCGTTCAGCCGAATGCGGGAATGCCTTATCTTGAAAACGGCGTAACGAAATTTCCGATGGACGCAAAAACTTTCGGCAGTTGGGGAAAAAAATTGGTTGAGGCGGGCGCGACTTATCTCGGCGGCTGTTGCGGAACTACGCCCGATCATATTCGCGAACTTGCTTTGAACGTCAAAAATCTTATCCCTTCTCCCATTTCCCATTTCCCTAAACTAATGCTGGCAAGTCGGAGCAAAACCGTTGTTATCGATAAAAATTTGCCGACGGTTTTAATCGGCGAAAGAATCAATCCGACGGGCAGAAAAAAATTGGCGGCTGAAATTCGCGAAGGTTCTCTGCTCGGCGTAAAAAAGGACGCGCTTAATCAAGTCAAGGCGGGCGCGAAAATTCTTGATGTCAATATGGGAGTCGGCGGCATTGATCAGAAAAAAATGATGGCGCAAGCCGTGAAAGAAATTTCTCGCATAACCGACGCGCCGTTGTCAATCGATACCGGCGACGCCGAAGCTTTGGAGGCGGGCTTGAAAAATTTTCCGGGACGTGCGCTGATTAATTCGGTAAGCTTTGAACCCGACCGCATTAAAAATTTCTTGCCGCTTGCCAAAAGGTACGGCGCGGCGATTTTGATTCTGCCTTTGACGGAAAAAGGAGTTCCGAAAACTTCCGAAGAGCGCGTTGCCGTTGCGAAAAAAATTATCGATGCCGCAAAAAATTTCGGGCTTGACGACGGAGATTTTTTACTTGACGCGCTTGTTATGACGATCTCCGCCGATAAAGACGCTTGCCTTGAGGTTTTGAAAACTTTGAAACTTTATCGCGAGGAATTTGATTTGCCCGCGACAATGGGCTTAAGCAATATTTCTTTCGGCTTGCCGAATCGCCCGCTGATTAACTCGACTTTTTTTGCAATGTGCCTTGCCGCCGGGCTCGACGCGCCGATTATGAATCCTTATGATGAATCGATGCAAAATGTTTTAAAATCCGCCGCCGCTTTGCTCGGAAAAGATCCGAACGGTTTAAATTTCAGCAAGCTCGCGCAAGTCACGACCGATAAGCCGCAGAAAAAAATTTCTCTTGATACATTAAGCGCGATAAAAATTGCGGTGCAGGAGGGCGACAAGGACGAAATTTCTTCTCTGATAAAAAAAGCCGTTGACGAAAATTTTTCTGCCGATGAAATTACGGAAAAAGCTTTGACTGCCGCGATGAACGAACTCGGCGAAGATTTCGGTTCGGGGAAAATTTTCTTGCCGCAAGTTCTTCTTTCAGCCGAGACAATGCGCCTTGCCTTTGACGAATTGAAAAAAATTTTGCCCGCGCAGGAGACCAAGACGCGGGGAACTTTTGTTATCGCGACGGTTAAGGGCGACGTTCACGATTTGGGGAAAAATATTGTCGGCGCGTTGATTTCAAACAGCGGCTTCAAACTCGTTGACTTGGGAAAAGATGTCGATTCGGAAAAAATTGTTCGCGCCGCCCTTGAACACGACGCCGATATTGTCGGGCTTTGTGCGCTGATGACGACGACAATGATTCAGATTGATAAAGTTATTGCCGATTTGCACGCGGCGGGCTCGGAGGCAAAAGTTATGGTCGGGGGCGCGGCTTTGACGCAGGAATATGCGGATGCGGCGGGCGCGGACGCTTATGCAAGAGACGGCGTCGAGGCGGTTCGGCTTGCGAAAAATTTACTCGGCGATTAGGGGAAAATTATGATATACAACGCGCAGATTTTGGAAATAGACGCGGCGGAAACTCGTCGATACGCGGGCTTGAAAAAAGCTTTGAACTTCGGCGAAAAAAATATTGCGGAAGCCTGCGCGGAAGCTCTGATACTTTTGGAAGTTCGCGGCGCATGGGAAATTTATGATTATAAAAATCATGTCGTCAAAAGCGAGCCGCCCTTTACAATCGCGGGCAATTCGATTATAAAACACCTTGACGGTTGCGAAAAAGTTATCTGCATGGCGGCAACTGTCGGCGGAGAAATTGAGCGGGAGATTAATAAAAAATTCGAGCGCGGAGAATATTTGTCGTCGGTACTTTTGGACGCGGCGGCAACGGCGGCAATCGAACAGGCGGCTGATTTGATGGAGAAAAATTTTGCGGCGAAGTTTGCAAAGGAAGGATATAAAATGCGTTGGCGATTCAGTCCCGGTTACGGCGATTGGGATTTGACGGCGCAGGAAAAACTTTTTAAAATTTCGGGCGCGGAGCAAATCGGAATGAGTTTAAGTTCGGCACTTATGCTTGAGCCGCGAAAATCTGTGACGGCGATAATCGGGCTTGAAAAAATTTCCGCGCAGAAAAAATCTTCGCACAAAAAAGATTGTTCGGCTTGTGACAAAGCAGATTGTCCGATGAGGAAGTAAAAATTTATGATAAAGTTTTTCAAGGAGCTGTTGCGAAATATGAAGAGAAATGACCCGTGTTGGTGCGGAAGCGGCAAAAAATATAAAAAATGCCACGCAGATTTTGACGCGAGAATTGCCGAGATAAAATTTGTCAAAGCGAAAAACCAAGTTCGTCCGCCGAAAAGACTAATCAATAACGCGGAAGACATTGAAGGGATAAAGCGGGCGGCGGTTATCAACACGGGCGCACTCGACTTGATGAACGAGCTGGTAAAGGAAGGCGTCGACACTTTGACGCTGAACGATGCCGCGCATGAATTTATTGTAAGTCACGGCGGACATCCGAGCTGTTTGGGATTCATGGGCTTTCCGAAGAGCGTTTGTATTTCTGTCAACAATGTTATCTGTCACGGCATTCCTTCGCGAAAAGAAATTCTCAAGGCGGGCGACATTCTGAACATTGACATAACGACCGATCTTGACGGATATTTTGCCGATGCCTCGCGCATGTACACGGTCGGAGAAATTTCTCCCGAAGCGCGGCGATTAATCGACGTGACGCATGACATTATGGAGGCGGGAATTGCGGCGGCTAAGCCTTGGCATTTTGTTGGAGATATTGGCGCGGCTTGCGGAAAAATGGCGCGTGAAAACGGTTATTCGGTTGTTACGGATTTGGGCGGGCACGGCGTCGGCAAGCAATTTCATTTGGAACCTTTTGTAAGTCATAATTGCAGGGCGGAGACGGGAATGCTCCTTGTGCCGGGAATTGTTTTGACGGTTGAGCCGATGATTAATGCGGGCGAAAAATATACTGTGACTGATGAAAATGATCATTGGACGGTTACGACAAAGGACGGAAGTTTATCTGCGCAATGGGAGAAAACGATTTTGATAACGGAGACGGGCGCAGAAGTATTGGCAAGCTGAGGAGATTTATCCCCTTTTTTCCAAAAAGTGGATTCGCAAAACCTGTGCGGCGGCTCACGCCTGCGATTCATTCAAAATAATTTTTTTATAAATAGGATCTACTTTTCTTTTGCTACGCCCAAAAGAAAAGTAGCAAAAGAAAAGGGCGTTTCAACCGGCAAGAAAACATCCTGTTTTCGTTGCCGGCGACCGCCCATCCTTGGGCGG
>CALFJC010000128.1 GCA_937877655.1 uncultured Selenomonadales bacterium | reverse complement strand
CCGCCGAAGCCGAAATGCCCTTTTGCAAACCTACGCGCCCCGTGAAATTTAAATCCAATGCCCAAGGATTAGATTTTTTGGCTTTGATTTGCCAGCCGAGCTCCAAAATTCCCGTTGCGCCTTTAATCTCGGCTTCGGGTGTGGTATATCCTCTGTAAGTCGCGCTCGTCGAGCCGTTGAATTGATATTGGAAGGCAAGCCCCGTGTAAATTCTGCTTATCGGACTTGTGCGCGTCGTCAAGCGATAGCCCAAAAGAAAAGTTCCGTTATCGACAGAATCAAAGCTGTAATGCTCGCCCGTTGTAAGTGTGGTGTTCATGCTGTTTACGTGGCTGTGAGAATAACTTCCGTAAACGTGCATCAGATTATTTTTGTCGAGACGTTTTAATTTTCCAATGCGAATATGTCCCGCAAAAGCCGGCGTCGAATCGTCAAAGCCGACATTTGAACGTTTGTAGCCGCTTAAAAAATCATGGGAACTGAAATTTGTATCAGCCTTGCCGCCGCGAAAACTTCCTTCCCAATAAAAACCGTTCTTTTTCATTTTGCGAATAAAAAGCCCGCCCAAAAAATATTTTGAACTGCCGTGCCCGTGCGTGCCGTCGGAAAGATAGCTGTCGTAAGTTGTTTTGCCGTAATCAATGACGGGCGCGATAACAAAAGGCGCACTGCTCGGATCAGCCAAAACTCTCGCCAAGCCCAAATTCATTCCGCGACTTTTGCTTTGAATGTAGGAGCCGCTGCCCGTTTTGGTTTTGATTTTTCCGCCGCTCGTATCAGCGAAAATTCCCCAAGAATTGCTTACCATCATCAAACCTTGATTTTCTTTGGATTGTTCATCTGTCGGATCAAAATCTTCGACGTGAAGAGAATCCATGATTCTGAATGTGCCGTTGGAAATTTCGCCCGCAGAAACTATCGCGCCTTGATTCAGAGCACGAGTTTGATCTTCGACGCGAGCTTCGCCCAAAGTCAATTCAATGCCGTTTGCGGTTGAAGTTAATTCGGTGTCGTAAGTGAGCGTGACGCCTTCGGCAAAGCGGCTGTTCATTGACGCGCCCGAAGTATTTAGCCCGTTGCCGTTCGCAAGCAAAGTAATTTTATCGCCCGTCGTTAAATTCGTGCCGCCCGCGATAACCGCATTAATTGTTCTGTTTGAAATGTCTGTTGAACCTTCCGTTAAAGTCAGCGCGGTATCTCCGTTTTGCGTTGAAGAAGGCAGATTAAAATTCAAATTATCGAAGTCGTAAATATTTCGCGCAGTGTACCCGACGCCGTTGACGTTCAAAGTATTTCCCGAAGCGTTTTCGACATCACCCAAAATCCCGCCGAAAAGATAGACATTGGAGAAATCGGAAGTGCCGCCAATTTCAACCGTGTTATTAATCGCCGTGACGTTCGGCAGGGAACTGTAATAATTCGAGAAGTCGCAGCCGTTGATTCTGAAAAGATTGTCGCGAACAGTGCCGCTGTAAGACGGAGCATTTGTTGCGGAAAAGGAAAGATGTCCGCCGTTAAGAATAATTTGGTTGCCGATTAAATTTCCCGTGTAAGAGCCGCCGTCGAAAACAAGATTAAAATTTCCGCCGTTCAAAGTGAGTATGTTGTAAGAAATATCTCCGCCGGCAGTCGAGCCGTTGATTGTGAAAGTATTTCCGCCGGAAGCATCGTAAGTGCCGCTCCTGTTTCCGACTCGCCAGATACCGTTGCCGTAAGTGCCGCGAATCCCGTTGAACTCAACATAATCTTCGCCGATTTCAAGCGTGTTGTTGGAAATTTCGGTATCGTTGTTGCTTGTGCTTGCCGCCGATACGGCGGAAGTGCTCTCGGTTGTTGTACTTTCAGTCGCCGTGTCTTCAATCGCTGTTGTGTCTTCCGTTTCCGATTCATCTTCAATTTCTATGTCGTCGATAACGTCTGTATCATCTTCGGTTTCAATTTCATCGACAGCGTCTATATCATCGCCTTCATCGGCAAAAGTTATGCCGGGATAATTTATGAGACTGCCCGCCAAAATGCTCGCGAGCAAAAGTTTTTTGGTTGAAGTTTTCATGTCGAGACCTCCTTAAAGTCTGTTGGTAAATTTAGCAGGTGACGGTTATTTTTCCGCCTGACGAAAGTTGTTTACGCCTCGTCAGTCGAAAAAAATTCCTCGTCACATTTCGGTTTTGAATTTACCAACAACCCTCAAAAATCAAAACGAACTCCGGCAAAAGGACCGTTCATTTTCAATTTGCCGTAATCGTCCTTGTGATTAACTTTGGTCTCAATTTTTCTGTAGCCCGCCGTAATTGCGAAGTGCGGAGCAGGTTTGTATTTAATTCCCGCCTCAAAATCGTAGTAATGTCCGTAATGCCCGAAATACATTCCCGAAATATGGGCGTAACCGTTGAATTGCGGCAAGATATTTATCTGCGCTCCTATGCCCAAAGTCGGAATGGGCACGCCGTATTCTTCGGAGCGACTTTCGGATCTGCCCGAAGTTGTTTCAGTGCCGCTGACTTTTCCTTTCCAAAACATGCCCGTCAAGCCGTAACTCCAACTAAGCCCGCCGTCTTCGGTCATCTTTATCGGATTGGTTACGTTGAGTTTGAGATAATGCAATGTATTTTTTGAATCAACATGTCCGCGATAAGTTTTGCCGCCGAAAGTCAAAGAATCACGCCCCGTGAAATTTCTGTGTCCGCTGCCGTGAATGTGAATGTAATCCAGCGAAAGTCTTTTGTAGCGCAAAATAATTTCGGGCGCGTTGTCGTTGCCGAAGCCCAGATTATCTTTCATGCCGACCTTGCCGCCGTTGTAATAAATTTTGTCCGACTTAACATTGGCGTCGAAATGCGGCGAGAAAAATCTCCCTTCGATTGAAAAATTATGATCGTCAAATCTATCTCTGTCGCTTATGGATTCTTCAAATTTAATTTCGGGCTCCGAATTTTCTTCGACGGGAGCCGACTCCTCAGCGGAAGTCAATTCTTCGACGGGAGCCAAATCTTCTTCGGGAATAAGTTCTTCCGAAGTCATTTCTTCCGCAAAAACCGTCCCTTGAAAACTTATCAGCGTTGCCGCCATTGCCGCCGTCAAGAATCGCTTACATTTTTTCTGCATCAAAAAATTCCCCTCTCACTTCACAAACAATTTCCCTGCCGCCATATCGGCGAGCATCGCATCAACAATTTTTTGAGCCGCCTTGTCCATCGCCTTTGCATAAAGATTGTTGTTGAGTTTCCTGTTGCCGATTGTTATCATGCCGAGATTCAAATTCATTTGTTCGTTGACGCCGACGACGCGCTTGCTCCAAATCACCTCCCCCGTTTCCGCTTTGATAATTCGAATGTCGCTTTGAACGCCGATACCCGTTTTGCTTATGTCAATACCGCCGATTAAATCTCCTGCGCCGCCGAGCGGTATCGCCGAACTGACAAATGAACTTGCAAGATTTAATGCGCCCGACAAAACTGCGTAATCATCGCTCCACCAAGTACCTGTTCCCAAATTTATAATCGTGCCCTGAATCAAATAATCGGCGTTGTGCGCCGCGCCGACAGCTTGAGTAATTTCGGGCGTGATTATCTGTCCGACCTGCGCGGCGGCTATCGATTGCGCTTTTTTTTCGTCGAAACCTTCTCCCTCAAAAAGCGGATTAAAATTTCCCGTCTCAATCGCCGTCTTTAAAGAATTTAAGTCGCGCAGATTTTCGTTGTAGAGTTTTATTTCCATGTCCTCATCAAGCGGGCGTGTTTCAGACAAATTAAATTTCCCGCTTGCGATAAGTTTTTCCATAACCAAATCCGACAGCGAAGCCGCCGATTCGATTTTGTCAAAGCGCGTGTCGTCCGTGAACTTCATCAAAATACAAGTCGGGCTCGCCGCGCAGATTGAAGAAAAATTTATTATCATCGCCGCCAATATCGGCACAAAAAATTTTTTCATAATGCTGTCCTCAACGTTTGGTTGTATCGACGAGTCCGCCCGGCAGGTTCAAAAAATTTTGTTCGGGCGCGGGATTGAACTCCAAAATTTTCACGATACATTTGCGAAATTTGCCTTTGTCGAAAGTGGCGAAGGCGATTTTTTTCAGCGTGTCGCCGTCGAAGTAATAACGAATTGCGCCGATACCTTCTCCGTCCTTCGCGCTGAAATCTTCGTAAGTCAAGCCGTTTTCGAGCTTGCCGTCGGCAACAAATTTATATTTTTTCTGCGCGGAATTTTTTTTGCTGTCGGAAATAATCGCAGTCATCATTTCGGTAAAATTTGCATCGCCGAAACTTTCGCCGCTTAAAAGTTCGACAAGATAATTTCGCGGGTTGGCAGAAACTTTTCCCTTTTTGTCGCCGAAATATTCAAAGCCGCCGCCCTTTTTGTACTTGGTAAAAATAAAATTTTCGCCGCCTTTAATCAGCCGACATTGAAAAAAATCTTTGTAGCCGACTTCTTCATAACGATTTGCGCCGTCGCCGACGATTAAGCCGCTCAAGGGTCTGTTCAGAAAAAAATCGTTGCGTTCGACAGCCAAGCCGTTTTTGCCGTAAAGTTCGACGCCGTCTCTGTTCGTAACACGGGGCGCGGGCGTCAAATTTTCGTAGCGGATTGTATATCGCCCGCTCTCCAAAATTTTTTGACAGGCATCAATCTTTGCCGCCTCTGCCTGCGCGGAGAAAATAATTAACGCCGTTATCAACAGGAAAAATTTTTTCATCGAATTTCATTGAGCCTCCCGATAAACGGCGGATTTTCCAACAAGTCATTCATGTCGCCGACGCCCGCCGAATAAATTTTTTCTTTGCCCGTAAGTTTGAAGTCGCCGCTCGGAATGTTCGGCAAAAATTTTTTCACGACAAGGCGATTAATTTCGTATTCCTTTCCGTTTATCGAAAGTTCCGATTTCGCAAGTGCAAGTTCGCCGTTCGTGTAACAAAGTTCAAAAATAATCGTCGAGCCGGTGCCGCCTGCCGCATCCATAATTTTTGATTCGTAACGGTCGCAGTCGTATTCTTTGCCGCCGATAATTTTTTTTGCACTCTCGATAAAAACGGGCTCACTCAAAGCGGCGGGCGGCTTATGAAATTTATCGTGCCAATTAAAAATCGCCAGCTCGTTTGGGAGCGACAACGATTGATAAATTGTCGCCCAACCTTCGGCGGGATTTAAATTTTCGTCATCAAGTTGCTCCTCGCGAATCATCAAAGCAAAATCTTTCTCCAAAAATTTATAAAACTTTCCGCCCGCGCACATAAATTCGGGATATTTTTCATCGGAAAATGCGGCTCCGAGCGGATTTAAAATTGAAACCAGCATCCGATAATTGCCGCCCAAATTTGTCCGCGCCATGCGCCGTCCGTTTTCCTGCGCAACTGTTCGCTTAATATTTTTGTCATCATATTCCACATAAAAATTTCCCGACGACAAAATTTTTCGATACTCCTGCGCCTTCGGTTGCTCCGCCGAAACCTGCGCGGCGTTTGCAAAAA
Organism: uncultured Selenomonadales bacterium; assembly: GCA_937877655.1. Lineage (GTDB taxonomy): Bacteria > Bacillota > Negativicutes > Selenomonadales > Selenomonadaceae > Quinella. The sequence continues at coordinate 494 of CALFJC010000128.1, read as the reverse complement.
AAATTATCTCGATCATCAAGACTAAAAAAATTTTAAGCCTCACGATTTAAATCCTCCGTCAAATTTCAAACAAATAAATTCCCATTAATTATACCCCCCCCCCAAGCCGCTTTGTCAATCTCTTTTGCAAAAAAAAAATTACCGCCTCTTTCAAGACGGTTTAAAAATTTTTTACGAGAATTTTTTTACTGAACGATTTTTCCGAAGTCCGCGATTTTGGCAAGCAGATTTTCTGTCGACTTCAACAGCGCGAGCCGATTTTTTCTGACGGATAAATTTTCCTCCATGACCATGACCGAATCGAAAAATGAATTTGTCGGTTTGAAAATTTCCGCATCAATTTTTACAAAAAAAATAGCCGCCTGACTTTCGGACGGCTTGAAAAATTTTTATGTGAATTTTTTATTGGACAATCTTTCCGAAGTCCGCGATTTTGCCGAGCAGATTTTCTGTCGACTTCAACAGCGCGAGCCGATTTTTTCTGACGGATAAAT
>CALFJC010000127.1 GCA_937877655.1 uncultured Selenomonadales bacterium | reverse complement strand
TGCGAGGTGCCTTTTCTTTTGCAACTTTTCTTTGGGCAAGCAAAGAAAAGTTGATTCTATAAACAAAATATTTTTAAACGCAACGGAGTTGACGAGACGCCGAGATGGTTTTGCGAACCCACTTTAGAAAAAAGGGGGAGAGCTTGGCAGTTTTTTATTGACAGGACGGAAATTTTTTGTAAACTTATAAAAAAACAAGGAGGCAAAGGAACTGTCGATTTCCCGACAGGTTTTTGAAAAAAATGGTTAGAAGAGGAACTTCAGACGGCAGAAACCGAGTCGGCGGTCGTCCGTGCGCCGGTTGCGGTAAGCCCATACAAAGCGGACTGTATTGCGCAAGTTGTCTTGAAAAATTTCGCGAGAGAGCCAAAACGCAAGGCAAACGCATCGAGGCACTGAAAAGCAACGATTTAAGAAAGGTAGCCGTGACAAGGCACGAGACGGCGATTTTGATTGTCATAAGCGACGAACGTAACCTAAATCTTACAAAAATTATTTTGGAACGAAGTTTTTCAAAGTACAAAGTTGTTGCGACGAACAATCCGCTTACCGCGATTAACACGCTTATCACGCGCAAAATAAGTTTAATCGTTTTGGACGCCGATTATAACGGGCTGGACATGTTGCGCAGAATCCGCCGCGACGACCGATTTAAAGAAATTCCCGTGCTGATAGTGTCAGGTTCGACGCGCAGAGAACTTGTCGCGGAAATTTTTTCGCTCGGCGTTCAAGAATATGTTGCAAAACCTTTCGAGGCAAAAGATCTTGTCGAGCGCGTCGAGAAAATTTTTGGCGATAAAGAAGAAGTCGAGCCGCCCGCCGAAATTCAATCAGATACAAAATTCAATATCCTGCTGATTGACGATGACATTTTCGATTTGCGGCAGGAACGGGAGACGATTAAACACAGGTTCCCTTGCGAATTGACAACGGCGCAAAGTGCGGTTGAGGGCATGAAAATTTTGGAGAATAAGGGCGCGGATTTAATTCTGGTCAGCTTGGATATGCCTTTCGTCAACGGGATAAAATTTTTGTCGCTCGTCAAAGAAAATGTCCGACTGAAAAATATTCCCGTGATAATCATGACGGACTCAAAAGATTTTGAGATTCTCAGCGAGATAGAAAGATCTTCGGCGGCGGGACATATAAAAAAGCCCGTCATTACGGAAGACGGCTTGGCTTTGATTGAGGAAAAACTTCGTCGCAGATAATTTTGAGGTGAAACTTTTGGCTGTCGATAAAAATCTTTTCTTGTATGATTTGGCGATTGTCGCGATTTTGAAAAACGAAGGGCATTACATAAAGGAGTGGCTCGACTATCATCTGTTGGCGGGAGTCGACCACTTTTATCTTTATGACAACGGCTCAACCGACAATTACAACGAAATTATCGCGCCGTATGTTGCGGCGGGCTTGGTGACGAGTAAAAATTTTCCCGGCGAATCGATGCAATTCGCGGCTTATGATGACGCCGTTTTGAATTATCGTTTTCAATGCCGCTACATGGCGTTCATAGATTTGGACGAATTTATTTTCCCGAAAAATTCTTCCGAAAAAATTTCCGCGACTCTCGACGAGATTTTAAAAAATTTCCCTGAAGCTTCGGGCTTGGCGATTAATTGGCAACTTTTCGGCTCGAACGGGCAGGAAAAGGCGGATTATCTGCGCGGAGTTTTGGAAAGATTTACGCGGCGTGCTCCGACAAATTGGATTGTTCCCATTCCGAATCGCGACATACCCGGCGGCAACGCGCAGGTTAAAACCGTTGCCGACCCGCGCAGAATTTTTTTCTTCACAAGCGGACATTTCCCGATTTATTTTGAGGGAAATTTTTCGATAAACGAGCGCGGAAAATTTGTTCCGTCCTATTGCAATGAGCCTGTCACGGCGGAGAAAATCGCGATTAATCATTACAACGCCAAAAGCCGCGAAGAATTTCTTGTCAAAATCAACAGGGGACGCGCCGGCAAAAAGAGCACTTATCTTACGCTTGATTGGTTTGAAATGTACAATCGCAATGAAGTTTTCGACGACGGCATTTTGAAATATCGAGCCACCCGCGCAGAAAACTTTTCGCTTGAAAGTGACGAACAAAAATCTCGACGCATGACGAATGCTTTGATAAAAATTTTTTCGACGGAAGAATTTTCGTTGGAGACGGCGTTGACTTGCAGAGCCGCGAGTAATTTTTTGCAAGAAAAATTTTTGGAAGAGGCGTCGCTCGGAGCAATTTTGAAATCTCTTGACGGCTTGAAATTATCGGACGTGAGACTTTTTCTTGGCGAGTTGCCGAATCTTTTAAGCTTGCCTTATCCCGTCGTCAAAGAACTGCGCGGCGCGGCGATACAAATCATTTCGCAGACGATGGACTTCATGCGCGAAAAAGAACTTTGGAAAGATTTTTCGGACTTGGAACATTTGCGGCGGCTGTTAAAAATTTTCTAGGGAGGAGATTTTTTTGATTGTTGACAAGAATTTATTTTTGCACGACTTGGCGATCGTTGCAATTATGAAAAACGAAGCTCCTTACTTGAAAGAATGGTTGGATTATCATTTGCCGGCGGGCGTCGATCATTTTTACATTTACGACAACGACAGCCCCGACAATCAAGCCGAAATTGCAAAACCTTACGTTGAGGCGGGACTCGTCGATTATTTTCCTGCGCCCGGAAAAATGATGCAGATGGTTGTTTACAATGACGCCGTTAAACAATTTAGATTCCAATGTCGCTATATGGCTTTCATAGACGGGGACGAATTCATTTACCCGAAAGCTGCTAATCGGGGGGGGTAATTGATATTGTCGATGAAATTTTATCCTCTGACCCGAATGCGGCGGGCTTGGCAATTAACTGGCAATGCTTCGGCTCGAACGGACAAGAAAAGGCTGATTATTCTCGCGGTGTGTTGGAGAGATTTACTCGCCGTGCTCCAAGTGATTGGGCACCGGACGGCTTCGGCAATGCTCACATCAAGATTATTACAAATCCTCGTGCAGTAAATTTCTTTCACATTCCGCACCGCGTAAATTATTTTGAAGGCGTTTATGCCGTTAATGAAGTCGGTAATGCCGTCAACGGAGCTTTCAGTAATCCCGTAGCTTTCGATAAAATTGTTGTGAATCATTATATTATCAAATCGCGTGAGGAATACGCCAAAAAAGTTAAGCGGGGAGCGGCGGATCACAATACTTATCATATGGAAGGCTTTAGTTCTTTCGATCACAATGAAGAGTTTGACGACGGGATTTTAAAATATCGGGAGGAGCGGGCAAAAAATTTTCGACTGCCCGACAAAGCTCATGCTGACGAAAGATTATTTGCCGCGCTTGCAGAAAATTTATCGCCGACACTTTTTCCGACAACGCCAACCGATTTTTACGCTGGCAAAATGGAAACTTTTTTAACGTGCCGCGCAGTTGCCGCCTATCTCAAAACAAAAATCGCGGACGAGTCGCCTGCAAAATTTTTCGAGGAGGCATCTCTCAAAGCGATTCTCAAAACCATTGCAAGCGGAGCGAATCTTGCGGACATTCGGCTTTTACTCGGTGAGTTGCCGAATCTTTTATCCTTGTCTTATCCCGCAGTCGAAGAAATTCGCGTCGCATGTCTTCAAATTATTCCGCAGATAATGGACATTATGCGTTTGAACGCCAGGTGGAAAGATTTTGTCGAGTTGGATTATCTCAGACGACTCCTACAAACGTGGAGATAGTTCCCCCTTTTTTTCCAAAAAGTGGGTTCGCAAAACCGATATTTAACCTACTTTTT
>CALFJC010000126.1 GCA_937877655.1 uncultured Selenomonadales bacterium | reverse complement strand
CTTTAGTTTTGTTTTCGCCGATAAAAAAAACTCCCTGCCGAAATTTTACGGCGGGGAGAAAATTTTTTATTTCAATCGAGTTCGTTGGCATCTTTGGGCGTGTGCGCCAAAACTTTTTTGCCGGAGAACATGCTGGAAACTTCGCTTTCGCCTTCCATAAATTCTGCGCGGACAACCATGTAAAAATGTCCGATGGCAAACAGAATTATGAACCAAGCAACGTAATGATGAATGTAATGCGACATCATTTCGGAGCCGACAAGCACATTAACCCAGCCGAAAAGCATTCCGAAGGTTGACGAAGGATTAGCCATGAGATACATTGCAAAGCCCGTGAAAATTTCAACGGCAAGCAAAACATAGAGCATTGCATAGGAGCCGCGAGCCAGAGGATTTCTCAAAAACGGCGCATGATGAGATTTCAACAGCATGTAATGGAGCGCAACTTCGACGGTCTCGGAATAAAAATGTCCTTCCCAAAAACGCGGAAAAAGCCTGTCGCCCTTGTTGATTATGAAACCGTAAACGCGCATTATCAAACCCGCGCAGAGGATAAACGCCGCCAAGAAATGGATGTCGCGAATTAAATCGACGGGAAACATTGTCATTGAAGGTTCAATGCCGCCGACGTTCATCGGCTTTGTGATAAGCAAGCCCGTTGCGAAAAGTACCAAAATCATGATAACCATAAGCCAGTGAAAAATCCGAAGGAACGGGCTGAACAAATAATATTCTTTGCGCTTGACGTCTTTGACAGATTTAATCGCCATTGCCGATCACCTCCCGTAAGGGTCGGTCGAAATGATATTAATTTTTTCACCCGCCGCGTTGTACATGTGAGTTGCGCAAGCCATACACGGGTCGAAGGAACGAATAACTTTTGCAATTTCGAGCGGCTTGTTGGGAATTGCAACGTGAGTTGTCATCATTGCCAATTCATACGCGCCGTGTCCGGCTTTGTCGTCACGCGGACAAGCATTCCAAGTTGTCGGGACAATGCATTGATAGTTATAAATTTTTCCGTCCTTAATGTGCACCCAGTGACTCAAGCCGCCGCGAGGAGCCTCGTAAAGTCCGACGCCCATACAATCGGTTGCCCAAGTTGAAGGATCCCATTTTTCATTGTTCATAACGGAAGTATCGCCCGTTTTGATATTGGCAATGAGTTTGTCGAAGAAAAATTTGTTAATCTCGCCGGCAAGTTGCGCGTCAAGGCAACGGCAAGCAGTTCTGCCGAGCATTGTCGGCAACCAAACATCTGCGGGAACGCCCAAAACCGTCGAGACAACTTCGATTTGCTTAAGCATCATAAGTTCAGCCCAAGACGGATTGGGGAGCAAACCTTTTGCGGCTTTTGTGTAGATAACAATGTAATGTGCCAAAGGACCGACTTCGCAGAGTTTTCCTTTCCATTTCGGAGTTTTGAGCCAAGAATATTTTCCCGCCTCGTTGAGAGTTTCCCACATTGTCGGAGTGCCCGTCTTCGGTCCGGTGTATTTATCTTTTGTAACGCCTTTCCAAGGATGCAAATCATCTCTTCCGACATTTTCGGGGTATTCGTACCAAGCATGTTGGACGCCTTCCGAAATGATGTCGGGAGCTTTCAAATCTTCCGCAGTTAAAGGCGTGAAAACAGCTTTATCAACACCCGCGCCGAAATTCTCAACAACGCCGTTTGAACGAACCAAAAGATTTTCAAAGTAACTGCCGCTCGAAGTGCCTTTGTAACCCGTCAAAGGATAATCGCCGAAGGCAATAACACGTTCACGCGCCAAGCCGCCGCCGTCGACGCGTCCCGCTTTGGCATAAATCACACCGATTGCAACGAGATCGGGCAGATAATAATTGTTGATGAGATCTCGCCCCATGTTAATTGCTCTGTCGACAATCGCGAGCCGCGCAGTATTAATCGGAGCGTTGCCGTCCGTCAGAGAAATTGAGCAAGGCATTCCGCCGACGACGTAATGGGGATGAGGATTTTTCCCGCCGAAAACAACGTGCGGCGTAATAATTTCGCGCTGTTTGTCGAGCATTTCAAGATAATGCGCAACCGCCATCAAATGAACTTCGGGCGGCAAAAGTTTATAATCGGGATGATCCCACCATTGCGCGGCAAAAATTCCCAACTGTCCGCTCTGAACAATCGCTTGAACTTTTGCTTTAATGCCCGCAAAGTATTGCGGCGTTGCGGCGGGAAAATCATGCGGATAAGCTTCCGTGTTGACTTCTTCGGGAACTTTCAAATCGACGCGATAAGCATTCAAAATCGCAACTTGAAGTTCCGCCGTTTTGACAGGATCGGCGGCGAGAGCCTCAACGGGACTAACCCAATCGAGCGCATGAAGATGATAAAAATGAATCAAATGATCTTGTTCAGTCAAAGTTGCCGCCATAATGTTGCGGATATAATTTGCGTTGAGCGGAATTGCGATACCGAGTGCGTCTTCAACTGCGCGGACGGAACAAAGCGCGTGAGCCGTCGTGCAGACGCCGCAAATTCTCTGAATATAAGCCCAAGCGTCGCGAGGATCGCGATCCTTCATGACGAGCTCCAAGCCGCGCCAAGCCGTGCCGCTGGAAATGGCGTCGGTTACTGTGCCGTTCGCCTCGTCAACCGTAACTTCAACGCGCAAGTGCCCTTCAATTCTGGTTATCGGGTCAACTACAACGTGTTGCATAAAAATTCCTCCTTAGGTTATAGCTTATAGCTTATAGGATTTTCCTATCAGCTATAACCTATCAGCTATCACCTATTCATGATGATCTTCGTCAATAAGATTTTCGCGAGTGTTGCGCTGAACGATACTTGCCACAGCATGACCCGCAACGCCCGCCGCCGTCAAAACTCCGAGTGCCGCGCCGATTTTGTCAATGTCGCCGAGCTTGCCGTATTGCGGAAGTCGATTTGTAAACGGATCTTCATCCCAGAAATTGGAATTCGAGCAACCGATACAAGGCGCGCCCGATTGAATCGGATAACTCATGCCCTGCCACCAACGCAAATTGCCGCAAGAATTGTAAGTTTCCGGTCCTCTGCAACCGAGTTTGTAAAGACACCAGCCCGCCTTCGCGCCCGCGTCATCAAAATTCTCCGCGAACATGCCCGCATCAAAAAACGGACGGCGATAACAAGTATCATGAATTCTGTTGCCGTAAAATTGTTTCGGACGCCCGTCGCTGTCGCAAGGCGGCAAACTTCCGAACAGCGCAACATGCATGACAACGCCCGTCATGACTTCGGGAATGGGCGGACAGCCGGGAACTTTGACGACAGGTTTTCCGCCGACAAAATGTTCAATGCCCGCCGAGCCCGTCGGATTCGGTTTCGCCGCTTGAATTCCGCCATAAGCCGCGCAACTTCCGTAAGCAATAATCGCCGCCGCGCCTGCCGCCGCTTTTTCCAACAAATGCGTAAAAGTATGTCCGCCCGACATGCAGTAAACTCCGCTGTCACGAGTGGCAACCGCGCCTTCAACCGCCAAAATATATTGTCCGTTGTATTTGGCAATCGTCTCGTCAAGATGCGCCTCAAACGGAGCTCCGCAAGCCGCGCTTAAAAGATGATCGTACTCCAACGCGATTGAAGACAAAACTACGTCCGACGCCAGCGGCGCGCCCGATCTGATAAAGGATTCGTCACAACCCGTGCATTCGTGCCCGTGAATCCAAATTACTACCGGCAACGGTTTATTTTCCGCCGCCTCCACGACTTTCGAGAACATATCCGTGCTGAAGCCCATCAGCGATGTCAACGCGACGCATCCCTTTAAAAAGCTCCGACGACTTAAGCCGCGTCTCAGATATGCTTCCCATAAACTCTCCCTTTTTTCCAATTTCCGCCCCTCCTTAATAGTGCTTAATGCGTAATGCGGAATGAATAATGCCTAAAAAAATTTTAACACAAAATGCGCAATATCAATGCGTTATCGGCAACAACTTTCGCCATATTTTTTATAAATCCTGCCAAAAGTCAATTAGGAATTAGGAGTTAGGAATTAGGAATGAAAAGCGTTCCTTCATTATTAATTCCTAATTACTCATTCCTAATTGAAAAAGCCCTTCGATAAATTTTACCGAAGAGCTTCAAAATTTCTTCCCGCGCAGATTATTGCTTGACGAATTTGGAACCGCTGATTTGATAAACGTCGTTGTTAATGTGAAAAGTCGTCGCGGTGAAGTTTCTAAGCTTAATGTAGCCGTCATCAAGGTTGAGTGTAACCAAATTATATTTCTTATTGTAGGAACCGGTAAATTCAAGCCCGTCAAGCGTAAGAGTATCTTCGTCACTGAAGCCGTAAATGACATCGTTGCCGTCGCCGAATGAATAAATAAATGTATCTGCGCCGGCATCGCCCCAAAGTGTATCGTTGCCTTTGCCACCCGTTAAAATATCATTGCCCGCGCCGCCATGAATTTTATCATTGTCTAAGCCGCCCGATAAAGTGTCAGCTCCGTCTCCGCCATTTAAACTGTCATTACCTGCGTCGCCGAAGAGTTTATCGTTATCTTCACCGCCGGAAAGTGTATCCTTACCGTCGCCGCCCATAAGCAGATCGTTGCCGTCTTGTCCGTAAAGTTTATCCTCACCTGTGCCGCCCGACAAAGTATCATCGCCTTCGCCGCCGTTTAAAGTATCATTATCCCACTCTCCGAAGAGTTCATCATTATTGTCGCCGCCGTAAAGTTTATCTTCGCCGAAGCCACCCCACAATATGTCTTTGCCATCGTTGCCGTAAAGTTTATCGTTATCCAAATCGCCGTGGAGTGTATCGTCGCCGTCTCCACCGACCAAAGAATCATTTCCTGCACCGCCATAGAGTATGTCATTGTTATTGCCGCCATCCAATGTATCTTTGCCTTCGCCGCCCCAAAGCTTATCATTTCCATTATCGCCGAAAAGTTTATCTGCGCCGTCCTCGCCGTAGAGTGAATCATCACCATTGCCGCCGTAAAGAATATCGTTGTTGTCGCCACCGAGAATGGAATCGTCATTTATGCCACCGATTAAACTGTCTTTGCCCGTGCCGCCCAACAAAGTATTTTTGCCCGTGCCGCCGATTAACGTATCATTTCCCGACCCGCCGTCGAGATAATCATCACCGTCACCGCCGTAAAGAATATCATTGCCGGAGCCGCCGTAGAGACTTGAATTTATATCGTTAGCGCGAATGGTATCCTTGCCGCCGTTGCCGTAAATGACATTTTTATTGACAGTGCCGATAATTTTATCTTTGGGAGTGGGGTCACCGGGCGCAACGATATAGGACTGTTTTTTAAAGCCGACATAATCCTTAAGTTCGTTATTCTTGCTTGAGCCGAAGATTGTACAGATAATCTCGCCGTTTGAATCTCTGTCATAAGCTCGTGTCGTCGTGTAACCGTCAGCCTCGCGCAGTTTAAATTTTTTACCGATGCCGTCAACAAGTCTCACAGAACCCTCGCCAACTTTTACTATCACGTCGTTCCCGTCGAGAGAAATTTCTTTAATAAGACCTTGTTTATCTTCGGCAAGACCTTTTTTAATGTGGAGCGTCGGCAAAAACAGCGATTGGGCATCCAGATTGAGATTAGCCTTGAGAGCTTTGTTTGTGTTGAAATAATAAATCGTATCGTCGCCGTCACCGTCGGAGTATTCAAAAATTCTGGGAGCCACGCCGTCATTGACAATAATATCGTTGCCTTTTCCGCCGATAACCGTAGTAGTGGCGGAAGTTTTTTTGTAATAGCCTTCGATAACGTTAAACCAGCCCGCATATTTTTGGATAGTGCCGGAAACTTTATTGACACTTTCAAGCAACGTGCCAAAACTCTCGTTGAGAAGATTTTTCTTGAGCCAATCCTTGCTTAAGCCGACAGCGGCATTTTCCACGTTCTCTTCAAGCAGAGATTTTGGAATTCCGGTCAAAGCGTCAACGAAACTGTTCAGAATATCTTTCCATTGAACACGCTGGAGCGCAATGTAATCGTTGCCTTCGCCCGCATTAACCGACGCGCCAATATCGTTGTAAACCAAAATTCTGTCGTCATTCTTGCCGCCATTGATTGTAACGTTCGTGGCGTCGGAATAAATGTAATTTTCGCTGTTTCGAGTGCCGTCGCCGCCGTTAATGCTTACCTTGCTCCCGAAATTTATAATCGTGTCGAAATCTTCGCCGCCGTCAATCGTCACCGAGTCGCCGTAATTTTTAATCAGGTCATTAAGCGCACTTGATAATCGCTTTGTTTGCACTGTTTACGACAATATCTTTCTCATCGCCGCCGTTAATCGTGACATAACTCCAGCCACTGCCGACACTTACCAAATTTCTGCCGTCGCCCGCGTCGATTGTAATTTTTGAGCCTTTTCCGACGGTGTATGCTTCCTGATTCAAATGAATATCTTCATCGAACGAGAGGGCAAAAATTGAATCGTTTCCTTCGCCGGAATTGACTGAAATAGTTTTTCCCGCGCCGATAAGACTGACTTTATCATCGCCCGCGCCCGCGTCTACCGTGACTTTCGAGCCTCCGACATTTTGAATCACGTCGTTATCCTCGTCCGCAGTTATCGTGACGTTTGAGCCGCCGAGAATCGATTCGTCAGCAACAAGAATATCTTTGTAAAGAGGAACGCCATGAACATATCCGCTGACAACTTGCTCTGTGTGTAATTCCAAAAATCCGTTGCTTAAAGTGTTGTTACCTGTTCCGCCAAGTATCGTGACTTTATCGCCACCGTTTGTAATGCTGTCGTTGTCCGCGCCGCCGTTGATTGAGACACTCGCGCCGTAATTTATGACAGTATCATTGCCCGTGCCCGCATCGATTGAAGTTTTATCGCCTTTTGTCTGGTAGTAGTCCGATTGTCCGTTCCAAATATAATCGTCATCTTCGCCGCCGAGTATCGAACATTTATCGCCGCTGTTTTCAATGCTGTCATTACCTTTACCGCCGTCGATTGTGACGTAAGAGTAGAAATTTTCTATGGAGTCGTTGCCGGCTTCCCCGTGAATAAACGTTTTGGCACCGTAGCCGCTGTAAATGTAATCGTCTTCATCAGTTCCGACGATATGGAGCTTGTACTTTATCTTTTTGCCTTTGGCGTCAACGAGATTAATATTGTCATCTTCTACACCTGCCAACGTGATTGTATCATTGCCGACAGCCACGCAAAAATCGTTACTATCCAAAAATTTCATAACGGAACTGACTTTGCCCGAGGCGATTTGGAGCCTACTCGTGTCGTTGAATCCGCTGATATAATCATTGCCGCCGCCTCGCTATACTTGAATAAAACATTAGAGCCGTTGTTGGAAATTTCGTCATCGCCCGCGCCACCGTCGATTGTTACCTTTGAGCCGCCGTTGGTGATTTTGTCCGCGCCGCCAAGTGCCAACAATTTTATTTTGTCAAGAGTATTTTCAGCTGTATCATCATTCTCGGTGAAACAAGGTTCTATATCTTCCCATTCGCAAATAAAAGGTTGACCTTTTGAAAAAGTGCCATCATTCCAAGTATAAGCGTGATTACGAGTAAGATTAGTACCACTCCAAAGTTGTGCATAATTTTCAACCGGACCACCCAAACCATTATTGGGTTCATTACAAGGATAACCTTTGTACCAATTTGTGTAAGTTAAAGGGTCGCCCGTAACCCATGTCCAATTTCCTTCGTGTCCTGCGTCAGTCAAACCAATAAAAGCTACACTATGTCCTAACTGTTTCATGTACTTGTACAGTTTAGTATTCTCAGCCGAATTGTTTATAACAGCCAAGTGCCCGCCGCGAGCCTCACAATAAGCCTCTGCCGCTTCCCAAGTTTTAGCAACATTTGAATAGATATAATACTTATGACCTTTGTAAGTAAGAGCATCATCTGGAATTAAATTGTTTACAATCTGACCGTTAATTTTGAGATAGCCCATAAAACCCCCTCCTTAACTAAAAATCAAGAAAAAAACTCTCTGACTACGTACAAACTAAATCTGGACGAATTTTATCAAGAATTTCACTGATTGTAAATTAAAAATTGCTTTGAAGACGAAAATTTTATCTGAACACGTGTTGAAGATAGTTTTTGAGATGTGAAACCGGTTTTGAGGCTTGAAAATCAAAAAATCCCGTCGCACGGACGAGAGTAAAAGCCGGTAATGATTCATTTCACAGGGACGCAATATTTGTTGTTGATGTCGGAGACCTTCTTAACGCTCCGACGACTTAAGCCGCGTCTTTTTATTTTTAGAAGTCGAAGTACTCTTTTCGGTAAACAGAAATCAACTCGCTGTCTTCCGAACGAAGTCCCGCCTCGCCGAAGGTGTAAATGTCGCCACGCTTTGAGAGAACGTTGTAGCTCGACACAACAGAAAATTTTTCGTCACAGATAAAAACTTTCGCATGAATATTTGATCGCTTGATTTTGAAATTCGGGCAACCGCGAAATTTTTTTCTGAGATAAGCGGCGGTTTTATTCGTCCAACGATTTTCCTCCGAATTTTCTTCGCCAATGCCGTAACAAATTTTTATCGTCACGCCCGCCTTAATCAAAGCCTCAAATTTCGGAACGTAACTTTCAATCACGTATCGATTTAATTTCATTGCCGTTACGTCCAACTCAATTTGTGCCGCCTCAATCGCTCGATTGAAAAGCTCGCGAATTTCTTCGTCTTTAAGGAAGTGCGCCTTTGAATTTTTTATTCGCTCTGCCGACTCCAAAGTCTGCGGGCTGATTTTTATGCGAAATTCAATGTAATGTTCTCGACATGTTTCAAAATTTTTCTTCGCCGCCGAAAATTCTTCATCCAATTTTTCGTTGAGCTTGTTTTCTTTGTCCAAAACCTTCAGCAAGCCGAAAGTTTTTACAACCTGCGCGGTGTCCTGCAAAATTTTTTTATAATCTTCGTTGCCGCCAAGTTCCGGAGAAATAATTGAAAGAGTCATCAAGCGTTGAAAAAAATCTGCGGAGGCACGAAATTCATAATTCATTTCCCGCAGGATCCGAACGCCTTTATCCAATTCTGCAAAATAAATTTTACTGTCCCGTTCAAGTTGTCGCGCCTTTACTTTTTGCGCCATTGCTTTTTTGTGCGCAGATTTTATTTTGTCGTGCGCGAGAAAACCTGCAACGGCTATCGCGGGCAAAAGAACTGCGCCGCCAAGAATCATCATGCCGCCCGCCATGCCGAGTCCGCCGCTTGCCAAAGTTCCGCCGCCGATTGCCGCCAACAAAGAACTGATATAAGCCGCGCCGTGCAAACTCGAAATTGCCGCGCCCGTGCCCGCCGTACCAAAAGCCGTCATCAGCCCGACCACACCGGCTCCGACTCCAAAACCTGCGCCCAAGCCGCCTATTGCCGGGTTACTGCCTTTAATCGTAACTCTTTCCAAGCCTGCGCCCTTAGGCAAATCAGAAAGTGTGCCGCCTTCAGAAAAATTTTCTTCCGAAGTCTCAACCTCAAAATAAATCATTTGCAGATTTTCAAACATTGCAAACTGTTCTTTGACGCGCTCGACAATTTTGGAATAATCTTCTTGAATCGTTTCAAATTCATGTTGATAAACTTTAACATTGCTTTCAAAATCTCTGGAAACTCTTTCGCAAAATTCGTTACTCGCTTCAATTTCCTCTTTGGGTCTGCCCAATTTAAAAATTTCTCCGATCATATTTATCAACCTCCTCCGAAAAATTAATCGGAAAAAATTTTTTCGGCTTAAAAAGTTTCAATCAAAATGTAAAAAGCCCTCCGACAACCGAAGGGCTTAACATTTTTTCATTGCTTCCGCCGAATCAAGAGCCTGTCGTACATTCTTTTTCCGTTGACATAAAATCTGCCGGGATTTTTCTTCAACTTGCCGTCAACCACAACGGGCTCCGCAAACATCTCGCTGTTGCCTAAAATGTCAAATTGTCTCGGATCGTATTTATCCAAAAAAGTTATCGGCACGCCCATCACGCCGAAATAGTCAACGGGAATTTCTGCCGTCTTGGAAACTTCGATAGCGTCGTAATTGTCATAGCGCGGATTTTTTTCCGGAGAATATTTTTCCCACAAAGGAATTTCTTCGCGGAATTTTGCAACCTCAATGTTGGTAAACCAATGAACGCCCGAATTTCTAATCATGCCGTCTTTATGTTCGGACGCGCTCGCAAAATCTTCGTAAGGACTCTTAAAAAAGCCGACCATTCCCCGAAAACCGAAGCCCAACCAAATTTTATTCTGCATTATCAGCGGGAAAATTTCTTTGTAAGTCAAAGCGTTCTTGTTCCCGATTATCAGAAATTTTTTGTCGTATTCAATAAGAGTGGCGACAAATTCTCTGAACACACTGAAAGGCGGATTCGTTACCACAACATCCGCTCCCTTCAAAAGTTCAAGGCATTCTTTGGAACGAAAATCTCCCGCGCAATATTTTTCGTCGCCTTCGAGCGGCACGGGCTTATAAATTCCGTGCTCCAATGCAAACTCGACGTCCGCCCAACTTTCCGCTTGATCTCCGTTCCAATCTTTGAACTCGCTGACTTCCAATTTATAAGCGGTTTTTCCGTCGGGGAAAAGATTTATTTCTTTGCCGGCAATCGGAGAGTCCGCGTAGCTCGTGATGATTAATTTTTTTCAGCTCGTAATGATTGAACAGGCACATGAAGTGCACAAAAAATTGACTTTCAATCGGATCGTCGCAGTTGCACAGCACAACTTTTCCTTTGAAAAAATCTTTGTAGTGATGAACTTCGTTTTCGACATCCTCAAGTTGCGTGTAAAATTTATCCTTTTTGGCTCGCGCCGCCGAATTCAGATTTTTATTCTTCGCCATAAATTCACCGCCTTAAAAACTGCCGCCGCCTCCGCCGTGTCCTCCGCCGCCGTGTCCGCCGCTACCGCGACTTCGTCCGCCGCCGCCTTTCGGACGCCGTTGAACATTCATAAATAAAAATGTGTCGCGGTTTTCGGTAAGCTTGACGGTATTTTTTTTGAGATAATCAATCGCTTCCATTGCGTGATGAATATTACTCATTTTGCCGATAAGCGAAGAACGAATCATAATGCCGAGAAAAATCGAAATTACAACCGAAAACGCCGCCGCCATAGGATCAAATTCGCCGGGAGCTCTTTGTCCGTAAGCAATTCCGTTCGTCTCGTAATAAGTCAAAAGTTCGTCAACGCCTTCAATAAAATTATTTGCCGCGCCGTAATAATTGCCCGCACTCAATTCCGGTTGAAATTTTTCTTTCAAAAAAGGAATGCCGTCAAAATCCGTGATTATGTTGATCATGCGGCGGTCTGTGGACATTTCATATTTGCGCTTGTCCATTGCAACCAAAAGAACAATGCCGCCGTTCAAGCCGTTGTTGAAAGCTTGGTCGAGCAAATTATTCGACGCCGTAACCATGTCGCTGCTTCCGATTGATTTTACAAAAACGATTCCGATTTTAATTTTGTGCGCCTGTTCAATGCGGCGGATTCTTTGATTGAGCAATTCGACTTCCATAGGTTTTAAAAGCCCCGCTTGATCCGTGACGGGCTCAATCTGCGCGGCACTTGCCGAAGAAAAATTCAGCACAAAAATTATCGCGAGGAGCCCGAAAAATTTTTTAATCATGACGCCGCCTCCTCAATAGAGCAATGAACTGATTAGGAAATAAATAATCGGCATAAGGACAAGCGAACACAGCGCGGGATAAAGGAATGCCTTCGTTGTGTCGTAAGGGAGCGAGCCGACAACTTTTCCCGTTTGCCCGTTCATCATGAAAGTATAGGGCTTGTCGTTGTAGCGCGTCGTCAAAATCCACACGGGCACCATTGCATAGGAAACTTTTCCGACATCTTTAATCACGGCGGCATTTTCGACTTGTACGGCGTCGAAATTTTTGACTGAACTTTTCAAAACGTCAATCGCGCTTGTCTCAACTCTTTTATCTGCGCGGGGCGCGGAAGCTTCGGCAGTCACGTCGTATTTGTCGGCAAGATAGCCCGTGAAATAAGCCGCGCTGAACGGCACAAGTTCCGAGTAATTGAACGGCTCGATACTCTCCATGTAAGCGTCATCCATTTTTTTTGAGCCGTCAACGGGAATTTTTTCAAAACTCATTGTGCCTTTGCGGCGGCAGTTATAAATGCTCGTCTGCGTGACAATTTCTTTCGGCGTGTTGAGGACGGCAACTTTTTCTGCGCGAAACTCAACCTGTGCGGTGATTTTTGAATCGAAAAGCCAAAAAGGAACATACATCGGCTGAATTGCCTCGACGCGATTATTCGCCGTGAAATTGCTCGGCAAAAGCGAATGTCCCTTGTAAAATTCTTTCAGCGCGGCGACGGCGTCGGCTTTGGTTTTTTTGAAGGGAATAACAAAATCCGGTTTCAACATGCCGTCAAAACGTTTCGGGATCATTGTCGGGTTTCCGCAATAAACACACTCGGTCGCCATAGTGTTTTCGTCACAAACAAGCTCCGCGCCGCAACTTGAACATGTAAAAGCATGAAGAGCCGCCGCCTCGTCATGACTCCATTCAGAGCCCGCGTCTTCGGTTGCCCATCTTGCTTCTTGCGCCTCCGCCGCCCGAACTGCCATTTCCTGTTTGCCGCGAAAAAGTTCCTCAATCGCCGCGACTTCAAACTCCGTCCCGCAATATTCGCAGGTAACAGTTTTTTTGCCGGGTAAAAAACTGAGCGGCGCACCGCAATTCGGACATTTATAACTAACCGATGAATCAGCCATTTCAAAGCCTCCTTAAAAATTTTTTCGATTGTAACAAAAGATTTTTCCCCGCGCAATAAAAAAACGGAGCCCGAAGACTCCGCTTGAGTTTTAATTTTTTTGCCGAAAAAAACTCGGCGCACCGCAATTCGGACATTTATAACTAACCGATGAATCAGCCGGTTCAAAGCCTCCTTAAAAATTTTTTCGATTGTAACAAAAGATTTTTCCCTGCGCAATAAAAAAACGGAGCCCGAAGACTCCGCTTAAGTTTCAATTTCTTTTGCCGAAAAAAACTGAGCGGCGCACCGCAATTTCGGCAGGAA
>CALFJC010000125.1 GCA_937877655.1 uncultured Selenomonadales bacterium | reverse complement strand
ATAAAATAGTTTACAAGTCGGACGGCGCGGGCAATGATTCACTGGTCGGCATAGATGACGCGGGCGGTACCGGCGTAGAAATATTTGCAGTCGGCGCGGCTGATGTTGTCCAGACTTCCGGCGACGGCAATTATAATTTCTTCGGACAAAATTTTGCGATAAGCGGCGAAAGCGCGGCTCGTTCTGCCAATGCCGATGTCTGGTATAAAATCGAAAACGATAAAGTCACCGAAATAAGCGGACTGAATGAAGGCTCTTCAATTAAAGGCGCGGTCGGTTCAATCAAAGTGAACGGTACGGCTCTCACGCCTGAAGAAAATGATGTTATCATAGGTTTAGCGGACGGAACGGCTACAATTTTAAGCAAATCATATGTCAGCGCAGATTATTCGGTTGAAGAAATTGAATCAATGCTTGGTCTCGCCGAATACACCACAGCCACAACCGTTGCCGACACAATCAATCTTAAAGACGCAATTTGGGATAACGCGCTCGAAATTACTTCAAACAATTCAAAGGACAAGGAACTTAAGCTCGACTTCAGCAAAAAAGAAGGCAACAAGAAAGTTATCCTGCAAAACGGCGCGCAATCTGTCAAATTTAATGACGAAGGCGGCAATGAAGCTGTTGTCGAAGACGGATTCAAGGGCGCGAAGTCAATCACGCTCGGCGCGGGCGGCGACGCCGTCATTGTCGACGCGGGAAAAGGACGCGGAAATAATGTTAATATCACGGGCGGCAAGGGCGACGATTCACTCGTCGTGAGAAATAATGCTCCCGTTTCCTTCGACATGAAAAACGGCGGCGAAGATAAAATTATTCTCGCATCCGACTCCGCCAAACAAAATGTCACCCTTAAAAATTATAAAATCTCCGAAGGCGGCGGAATTCAAACTACTGCAGATGATTTTTCGCAACTTCTCGCGGCAATTCAGGCTGAAAATATCTCTTTTGACAACGGCGAAATCGAAATCGGCGGATCAAAAGTCATTTTCGCGGGAAATACCAACTCAAAAGGCAGTACAACCGTTAATTTGTTCGCGGGCGAAGAAAAACAGGCAGTCGGTTTCACTCATGAAGACGGCGGCACACTAAATGTCGGCAATTCTTCCGAAAATTATATCCTTGTCGGCAATTATCTCGACGATAAAGACGGCGGCTCGACAATTTACGGCGGAAAAGGCAATGATACCCTGCTCGGCGGCGGCGGAGATGTTCTAAATGCGGGTGCAGGCAAGGAAAATCTCATTTTATTCAAAGAAAACGATACAAAACGCGAAAGTGCAGAAATTATTCTCACGGCGGGCTATACGACGATTCAAAATGCCCTTGACGGCTACGACGGCGATATTCTCAACGTAAATCTCGCCGACGCGAAAATTTCTGTCGAAGAAGATAATCTTGTCGTCAGCGGAAAAGGTTTGCACGCGACGGTTGCGGGAATTGCGGACGGCGGCATTGCAAAACAGCTCGTCAAAGACAACGGCACGACTTACAAGGCAATTTTCGCCGCAAATGATACCACAATCACTCTTTCAGCCGAAGATGACGACGTTGCAGATTATTATCAAGGCAATTCGATTGATTTTACCGCTTATGACGATACAGTTCAGGTTGATTTGTCGGAAAAAGGCAATTTGGGCAGTTCAATCGACGGTTCTGCGGCAAAATTCATCGGATTTACCAATTTGACGGCGGGTGCGGCTAAAACCGTTTTCTACGGCTCCAATTCAAACGAAACTTTGACGGCGGGCACAGATTCGACTTCGCTTTACGGCGGCGGCGGCAGAAATATTCTTGCAAACAGCGGCGAAAAGGAAGGAATAACGACATTTTTCGTTTTGGGCAACGAAAATTCCGCTCGAAATACGATTCAAGGCTTTGAATTCCTTTCTGCAGATGAAGATAACTCCGAAACCGCCGACATTATCGAAATTGACGCGGCGAACAACAATTTTGTTTCCAATGTTTATATCAGAAATGACAGCGACGTTGTTTTGGAAGTCACGGGCAAGGACGGCAATAAAGAAACCGCTCTTATCGAAGGCGCGGCAGGACAAAACTTCAAAATCAGCAATTTCGTTGCCCAAGTCGATAAAAATTCCTTGAATTTCGACGGAACAGCCGATTTCTTCGTTGCGACGGGTAAAAATGCCTCAATAACGGTCGGAGAAAACCTTGACACGGCGGCGATTGTCCGCATGGATAACAATTTCTTCATCGGCGACATAAAAACCGTTGATGCCGGCAATTCAACCGTCAAAGCCGAATTGGCGGGCAATAATCTCGACAATACGATTATCGCGGGCGAAAATGATGCGAGTTTGTGGGGCGGCAACGGCGGCGATGATCTTCTTGTCGGCGGCGAAGGACAAAATCTTTTCTTCTACGCGAACGGCAACGGCAACGATACAATTTCGGGCACAAATAACGGCGATATTGTCTGTTTGTCGGGTGTTACGCTTGAAAATCTCGCGGGAACCGAATTCAAAGATAATTCTGTAGCGATAAATTTCACGGACGGCGGCAAATTAATCGTCAATGACGCCGAAAATTGCGGATTTATGCTCGGAGATCAGACTTATTACGTCAACGGCAACGATTTTTCCACAACCAAGCCAGAATAAAACTCCTTTCTTGAATAAAAATAAAAAGAGCCTCGACTTAATCGGTCGAGGTTCTTTTTTTACATAAAAAAATTACCCGAAGACGAAAGATAATTTCAATGAAAGTCGACAAATCTTGCCAAAATCGCTGAGATGCTTTATTATTTCCGATAACGCGGTTGCACGAAAAATTTTTGGAAGGAGAATTTTAATGGAAGAGATCAGAGGCAAGTACAATACGGCAATTTCTTTCGCAAAAGTCATTGAGGATTCGGCTCGCGAACAGATTCGCCGCATGTGCAATTACGAATTCACTCAAAACAGCAAAATTCGCATCATGCCCGACGTGCACGCCGGAAAAGGTTGCACTGTCGGTACCACAATGACCGTTACCGATAAAGCCGTGCCGAATATTGTAGGCGTCGACATCGGTTGCGGCATGTACACCGTTAAATTGGACGTTGACTCGCTCGACTTTGAAAAAATCGACGAAGCGGCTCATTATGTTCCTTCGCGCAGAAATGTTTGGGATTCGCGGCAGGAAAAATTCGATCTCACGGAACTTTTTTGCTATCGCGAACTGCAAGAGACCCGCCGCATTGAAAAAAGCTTGGGAACTCTCGGCGGCGGCAATCATTTTATAGAAATTGATCGTTCTTCGGACGGAACTTTTTATCTCGTGATTCACACGGGCTCAAGAAATCTCGGAAAACAGGTTGCGGAAATTTATCAGCGGCTTGCAATAGATTTGGCTCGCGGTAAGGAAGAATTTTTCAAGCAAAAGGAAGAAATTATCGCCGAATACAAGGCGAGCGGGCGCAGAAGGGAAATTAAATCGAAACTTGAGGAGATGGAGAAAGAATATCGGAATAAAAAGGCGTCAATGCCCAATGATTTGTGTTTTGTCTACGGAAAATATTTTCAGCAATATCTGCATGACATGGAAATTTGTCAAAACTTCGCTCGGCGCAATAGAGAGCTTATCGCAAAGATTTTGCTCGGCAAAACAGGCATTTCTTACACCGAAGCCTTTCACACAACGCATAATTACATTGACACCGAAGAATTGATTATCCGCAAAGGCGCAATCGCCGCCCATAACGGCGAAAAAGTTCTTATCCCGATAAATATGCGCGACGGCTCCGTTTTGGCGGTCGGAAAAGGCAATGTTGATTGGAATTTTTCTGCTCCGCACGGCGCAGGACGAATTTTTTCGCGCTCCGAAGCCAAGCAACTAATCGATTTGGACGAATACAGAGAAT
The DNA here is from genome assembly GCA_937877655.1 of uncultured Selenomonadales bacterium. GTDB lineage: Bacteria > Bacillota > Negativicutes > Selenomonadales > Selenomonadaceae > Quinella. The sequence goes on along the minus strand of CALFJC010000125.1, from coordinate 813 downwards.
CTATGGCGGGCATTTACACTACCACAATCAGCACAGGCACTATCGACGAAGCCCCGCAAGCTTACAAGTCGCTTGAAGACATTATCGACGTTATCGGCGACACTGTCGACATTATCGAAGTTATGAAGCCCGTTTACAACTTCAAGGCGGAGGGGTGACGCGTGGAAACAGTAACTTATTTAAATTTTGAGTGGGACAGGGAAAAAGCTAAGCGCAACAAAATTAAGCACGGCATCAGCTTTAAGGCGGCGGCGAAAGTTTTCAATGACCCAAATCGGCTTGACCTGCCAGACGACGAACATTCTTTTGATGAAATGCGCCGAAAAGTTATCGGAATGGTTGATGATATTTTGTTTGTGATTTATACTGAGCGGCATGAGAAGATTAGATTAATTTCTGCTCGTGTAGCGGAAGATTATGAAAGGAGAGATTATTATGCCTACGGAGGACTTGGAATATTACACGATGAAAGTTGGCGAACCCCTGACGGCAGAGGAGAAAGCTGAAATTGCTGCACTCAAAGGACGCCCGATTGTTTTCGACGAAGATTGTCCGCCCATGAGCAAGGAGAAACACGAGGAAATTCGCTATCTTATTCGCAAGTACAAAACGCGCTACATAACTCTTGAAATGTGGAAAAAGGAGTTCCCCGAACGTTTCAAAAATAAAAATGTTGGCTGATTGACAAAATCCGTTATAGCGGAAAATATAAATTTAGTCTTCAAACGCACAAAATTTTTTCAAAATCGTCTGTCACGGGCGATTTTTTTTTGTTATAATCGCTCCGAAAAACTTTTTGGAGATGATTTGATG
>CALFJC010000124.1 GCA_937877655.1 uncultured Selenomonadales bacterium | reverse complement strand
TTCCTTGCGCAGATTGGAAAATGAAATCTTAAAAGAACTTCTCGGCAGTCAAATTACGCTCGGCGAACTCGATAACCCCGTCAAAGTCTCTATCAATCAGTTTTTCGGCATCGAAATTAATAATTTTGCCGTCACCGTCGCTCAAACTGCACTCTGGATTGCCGAACTCAAGATGAAACGCGAGACTGAGGCTATCGTTCATAAAAATTTGGAACTTTTCCCGCTCAAAACCTATCCGAACATCATTCAAGCCAATGCGCTGAAAATCGACTGGGCGTCGATTTTCACAATTAGCAATGAGCAATTAGTAATGAGCAATGATGATGACGAAAATTCAATTACTCATTGCTCATTACTCATTCCTAATTATATTGTCAGCAATCCGCCGTTCGTGGGCGCGAGTATGATGAATCAAGCTCAAAAATCCGACGCCGTGAGCATTTTCGGCAAAATTAAGCTTTCAAACAGCATTGATTACGTTGGCTCGTGGTATCACAAAGCCGCAAAACTCATTCAGGGCACAAATATTCGCGCGGCATTCGTTTCGACCAATTCAATCACGCAAGGCGAGCAAGTTACGCCCCTTTGGCAGAAAATTTTCGACGAATACGGTATGCAAATCATTTTTGGGCGGCGAACTTTCAAATGGGACTCCGAATCCTTTCAAAAGGCGGCGATTCATTGCGTGGTTATCGGCATTGCTGATAAATCGGTTGCTTTCGATAAAAAAATTTTTGACGGCGAAAAAATTTACTCGGCGAAAAATATCAATCCGTATTTGGTAGACGCGCCGACTATTTTTATTGAGAGCCGCGCTAAACATATTCAACCGTTCGTTCCGCGAATGACAAATGGAAGTCAAGCGACTGACGGCGGAAATTTAATTTTAAGTGCTGATGAGGCTAAAAAAATTCTCCAACGTGAGCCTTCGCTGGAGAAATTTATTTTTGCTTGTTTTAGCGGTAAAGATTTTCTTTATGGCAAGCCGCGCTATTGTTTTTGGTTAGAAAATGCTACGCCCGATGAAATTCGACGGAGTAAAGAACTTTATCGGCGCGTTTCAGCAGTAAGAGACTTCAGATTGGCAAGTTCAGCTGTTCAAACTCGAAAATTTGCCGAGACGCCGCATTTATTTATTGCAAATCGTCAACCGACAACGAATTATCTTTTTATACCGCAAGTTTCTTCCGAACGGCGCAGATATATTCCAATGGGGTTTCTTTCGCCCGAAAATATTTGCTTAGACCCGAATTTTATCGTTCCGTCCGCGCAGATTTATGAATTTGGGATAATAACGAGTTCAATCCACATGAGTTGGATGCGAGCGGTGGCTGGGCGGCTCAAAAGTGATTATCGGTATTCAGGGAGCGTGGTTTATAATAATTTTGCGTGGATCGAGGCGAATAAGGATCAAAAAAGCTTGATAGAGGCGAGTGCGGCGGAAATTTTATCAGTTCGGGCGAAATATCCGCGTGCGACGCTGGCAGATTTATACGATGAACTGACGATGCCGCCCGATTTGAGGCAAGCTCACCGCAAAAACGATTTGGCAGTCGCCCGCGCCTATGGTTTCGAGGAAATTTTATCGGACGAGGCAAAAATCGTCGCGGAACTTATGAAACGCTACGAATCATTGACAAACGAGTAAAAAAAATTTCCCCGCTGTAAAATGCAACGGGGATTTTTTTATTTCAAGTGCGTCCGTGACACAATTCAGCCGTATAACACGGTAATATTTTTTTCAACGTCATAAATCGTTCTGTTATCAAAAATTTTTGCGGCTTCAAAAGTTTCGACAACCTCTTGACGCGAGCGCGAAGTACAAGAGAAAATTTCCTGCGAATTTTCCTCTATCGAATACAAAGCAACGGTATATGTCTCGTCTTCATTGAGCCATCCTGAGATAATATATTTCTTGCCGTTGAAGATGAATTCTGTTTCGGCGTTGTAATACAAATCATCTATGAATTGACGCAAGGTCTTGCCTTTCACAAATCCACCCCCTTGAAAAACTTACGATACTTTTTGAGTTCTTCAGCCGTGAGAAGCCGAGCTTTGCCTCGATTTTGGATACCGGGAGCAGAATAATCATGAGCATGAAGAACAGATTCGCCGTGTTTGGACAATGTATTTTCAAAGTGGTATCCGATTTCAAAGATTACCTCGTGTTGAGCGTTGTATTCTCTGTACTGACGAAATACACCGGCTTTATCAAGAAGAATATAACTCGACGACGAATGAGACTCTACCGGCAAATTGTAACTGCTTTTAGGGTCTTTTGGTTGCAATACTTTTACGCCTTCGATAATCTCGACGGTTTTGTACTTGTAAGGAACGTTATTTCCTGCGGCAAAAGTTCCGCGTCCGCCCATATCAGCTCACCGCCTTGCGCGATGAATGATAAGTAACTTTAATGATATTCCCCGACATTTCGGCAAAAGGTTCTCCAAAACAAATTACGACGCAGGGATTTATGCGTTCAATCATTTCATTGTAACCGCTCATAAAGCCAAAATGATTATTTTTTTTACTGCCGATCATTCCGACTGCAACGATTGAGTTTTTTTCCACTCCGTCAAAGCAAAATTTGAAACTTGAAACTGTCCCCCAACTTACGGTCGGAATAACGGTCAAGCCTTTACTCTGCCAATAAGCCCCAACCCAGCGATTTTTTGCCACGTTAGAAAGTTGCAACCACATCGGCATCTCAGCATACAAAGAATAATCCGGCGTGAGCAAGAAGGCATATTGTGAATATTTTTCTAAGGTTCGACTCGGATTGTCATAAATTCCCTTGAAACGGTAATCATCAACGAAAAAATGAACTCCGCAACGTTTTTTAATGGCAGTGTCATTCTTCTTTGTGTTTGAACAGGCGATCAACCGGATATTTTCCAAGTCAATATTCTGTTTCTTGATTAACGGTATACCCCATGCCCCATAAGGTTCAAATTCATTTCTCAGGAACAGAGGATCGCGGCGCATTTACGCACTGGTCATGATTTCGCCTCCAAAATAAATTTCGAGCAGAAAATTTCATCTTGACCGAGTGCGAGAATCTGATAAAATGTGGTTCGCAATAATTATTTTTATGTTCTACGCGTTTTGGCTCAGTCAAGATGCGAATTTTTTTACTTACAAGCAATAGACATCATCTCCTTTACGAACTTAAGTTTAAACGTCAAAATTTGTTTTGTCAAGTGTTTGTCTGCGCTTTGTTCTTTTTAAAAAATTTTCTTGCGCAGTTCAAGTTGAATATCATCGTTTCGCCGTCGTCGGCAAGAAAGCCGTCTGCTCTGTAGTTGTATTCGCTCAAATTCCAATCCATCATCGTTGCAAGCATCTGTTGGACTTCGCGGTTGTTGAATCTCACGCCGTTTGTCAAACTTTTTTCGTCGCGATAAAACGGAATGGAGTTTTCGGCGTTCGTGTCGCATTTTTGAATTGCGAGCTGTTTTTTGGATGAGTTGCAAAAGATTTTAATGCTCTCCGCCCGCCTCATATGCTTCACTACGTTTTTGTTGAAATTCAAGCCGTTGTCAGTCACGGATAAAAACGAACTCCCTTGCAAAATCGGTACCTCTACAAATCCTTCCAACATAGAAATTCCTCCCAATAAATTTTAGCTGATTGTAGCATTTAGTCGCTTTGTTTGCAAGCTGTTTGCGAGCGAACAAATTCCATTATTTTGGAAAATGTTATTTGCACTTTAAAATCGCCTCGCAACTTGATAAAATACTTTCGGAAGGTGATTTTTTATGAGTGTAAAAGATTTTGTAAGGAAATGGTCGGCTCGCGGCTACGAAAAGGGCGAAACTCAACCTTTTTGGCTCTCTTTGCTCCGCGACGTGTTTAATGTCGACGAGCCGGAAGAATTTATCAGCTTTGAAGTGCCGATTCCGCACGGGTTTATTGACGGGCTGATTGTCTCGACGAAAACTCTTATCGAACAGAAAAGTTCTACCGTTAATCTCGACGACGAGGAAATTTTTAAGCAGGCTAAACGCTACAACGACGCCTTAGAGTATTCGCGGAAGGCTCGCTGGATTATAACTTGCAATTTCAAGGAGTTTCGCGTCTTCGATATGGATAAATTGCACCCAGAACGCGACCCGACTAAAATTTCCCTCTACGAACTGCCTAAACGCTTTAACGTCCTGAATTTTATCGTTGAATCGCAAAATATTTCCTATGAACGCGAATTATCAGTTAAAGCCAGCCAAATCGTCGCCAAAATCTATGAAGGTCTCCGCGCCGAATTAAAAATTCAATCTGACAAAGCACTTTCCGACTTAAACAAGCTTTGCGTCCGATTGGTTTTCTGTCTTTACGCAGAGAGCATTGATATTTTCGGCAAACATAAAATTTTCCGCGATTATCTGCGCGGCGCAAGGAATATTCGCCAAGATTTGCTCGAATTGTTCAAAGTCCTCGATACTCCAATCGAAAATCGCAGCCCGTACCTCGACGATACCCTTAAAAAGTTCCCTTACGTCGATGGCGGGCTTTTTGCTGACGAAATCGACTTCCCCAACTTCACAAACGAACTTAAAACCCTTTTGCTTGACGAGGCTAGCGGTAATTTCGATTGGGCGCAAATTTCTCCGACAATCTTCGGCACCGTCTTTGAATCGACGCTAAATCACGACGTGCGACGCGCAGGCGGTATGCATTACACTTCCGTCGAAAATATCCATAAAGTTATCGACCCGCTCTTTTTGGACGACTTGAAAGCTCAACTTTCCAATTCTCATATTTTGGAATTGAACAATCGCGGCTCCAAACGCAAGAATTTTTTGCTCCAACTACAAAAAAAGCTCTCCGAAATTAAAATTCTCGACCCCGCGTGCGGTTCAGGCAATTTTTTGACCGAATCTTATATTTCTCTACGCAGAATCGAAAATTTAATCCTTCAAGAACTGCTCGGCAACCAAATTACGCTCGGCGAACTCGATAACCCCGTCAAAGTCTCTATCAATCAGTTTTTCGGCATCGAAATTAATAATTTTGCCGTCACCGTCGCTCAAACTGCACTCTGGATTGCCGAACTCAAGATGAAACGCGAGACTGAGGCTATCGTTCATAAAAATTTGGAACTTTTCCCGCTCAAAACCTATCCGAACATCATTCAAGCCAATGCTCTGCACGTCGAGTGGGAAAAAACCGACTACATTATCAGCAATCCGCCGTTCGTGGGCGCGAGTATGATGAATCACGAGCAAAAAGCCGACGCCGTGAACATTTTCGGCAAAATTAAGCTCTCGAACAGCATTGATTACGTTGGCGCGTGGTATCACAAAGCCGCCAAACTCATTATGGGCACAAATATTCGCGCGGCGTTCGTTTCGACAAATTCAATCACGCAAGGCGAGCAAGTTACGCCTCTTTGGAAGAAAATTTTCGACGAATACGGTATGCAAATCATTTTTGGGCGACGAACTTTCAAATGGGACAGCGAATCGTTTCAAAAGGCGGCGATTCATTGCGTAATTGTCGGCATGAGCGATAAAAATCTCGCTGTTGACAAAAAAATTTATGACGGCGAAAAAATTTACTCGGCGCACAATATCAATCCGTATTTGGTAGACGCGCCGACTATTTTTATTGAGAGCCGCGCTAAACATATTCAACCGTTCGTTCCGCGAATGACAAATGGAAGTCAAGCGACTGACGGCGGAAATTTAATTTTAAGTGCTGATGAGGCTAAAAAAATTCTCCAACGTGAGCCTTCGCTGGAGAAATTTATTTTTAGATATATGGGCGCGAAAGATTTTATTAACAACGAGCCGATTCGATATTGTTTTTATTTAATAAATGCGACGCCCGATGAAATTCGACGCAGTAAAGAACTTTATCGGCGCGTTTCAGCAGTAAGGGACTTCAGATTGGCAAGTACATCATCAACGACGCGAAAATCAGCCGAAACTCCGCATAAATTCTTTTCAAATACTCAACCGACGACAAATTATCTTGCAATGCCGCGAACAAGTTCAGAACGCCGAAAATATATGCCGATGAAGTTTTTGACGCCCGATATTATTGCGAATTGCGATTTATGTATCGTTCCGTCCGCGCAGATTTATGAATTTGGGATAATAACGAGTTCAATCCACATGAGTTGGATGCGAGCGGTGGCTGGGCGGCTCAAAAGTGATTATCGGTATTCAGGGAGCGTGGTTTATAATAATTTTGCGTGGTGCGAGCCGAGTTTGGAGCAAAAAGCTTTGATAGAGGCGACAGCGGCGGAAATTTTATCAGTTCGGGCGAAATATCCGAGTGCGACGCTAGCGGATTTATACGACGAACTGACAATGCCGCCCGATTTGAGGCAAGCGCACCGCAAAAACGATTTAGCCGTTGCGCGAGCATATGGAATGGAGGAAATTTTAGATTCGGAGCCGTTAATCGTCGCTGAACTTATGAAACGCTACGAATCATTGACAAAAAGCTGATTGTGTGATAGATTTTAGCCACGATACTCAAAGATACTCAGCATGATGAACACAAACGAAAACCCCGTACAGCCTGAGGAACTGTGCGGGGCTTCGTTTTGCCATAACCGTTGAGGAATACGATTAGCGGGCTGGTAGAGAGTTAATTGCGCCTGCTACGTCTACCGATCTTTGAAGTACTTGTCGTAGATGTAGAGTTCGAGAACGGTTCCGACTGCGGTTGAAACCACACCTACGCCAAGCATCGTGACGATACTCAACATAATGAACACCTCCTCTCTCGTAAGTTCTGCCGAAGTGTTCAGAGGAGTTGTAGCATCGGCGCGATTATATCAGAGAAAAATTATACATTCAACACGAATCATTGACAAAATAATTCCTAATTCCTAATTCCTAATTCCTAATTGAAAAAAAGAGCCCGTGAGTTTTTCACGAGCTCTAATTTTTTTTATTCAATCGAGTAGAGGATTAATTTTTACTTTTTAGTGGGACCGCCGTTG
>CALFJC010000123.1 GCA_937877655.1 uncultured Selenomonadales bacterium | reverse complement strand
CCCGAACCACCAACGCCGTCCTTTTTTCCTGAAAGAGTTTCAAAAGGATTTTCAACGCCGTGTGATAACTTTTGCTCGAACCGTAGCCGCCGACCAAAAAATAAATCTCACTCGCCCAGTCGGTCACGTATTCTTTGAAGTGGCGATTTACTTTGATGTCCATTTAAAAGTCAACGCCCTGTTCCATCAGCTTTTTTACTTCTTCAGGCAATTCATACGGCTTGCCCGCCTTCAAACATTCCCGCAACGTCGCCCGCTCTTCTGCCGCCGTGTTTATCGGCGAACAATAATTCCCTATTAAATCCGCGCTTTTCTTGAATTGGCATTCGTATTGCAGATGAAGTAATTCGTCTTCGCCGAGTTCAGGCACGCTTTTTCTTTCCGCCAGACAATATTTTAAAATCAAAACTTGCGCTTCCCCCGATAAATCATATTCAAGCGGCGGAATACTCTCGCCGAAAACTCTTTTGTAAAGTGCCGATTCAAATTCCAAATCATCAAGTTCCTCGTTCAGCAATTCTTTTATTGCCGCGTCGTATCGAAGATAAAATTCTTCTTCCGTCATGTCAAACACCTCGCGACTTAATGTTTGCTCGTTCCAATATTTTTCTTTGTGAAATGCGCCGAAATGACATTTGCCGCCCGCCTCACTTCACAATCAACGATTTTCGCGCCGTCTGCCGTGTAGATGACCGCTTGCCCCGTCACTTCATATTTGCCCATTGCTTCTCCTTTGGGAGCGACACCAATTTGGCTGATTTTAAAATGTCAGGTTCATCAGGCGGGAAAAAGCAAAAAATTTCTTCCGTTTCTTTGGCGCAACACCAAACGACACTTGTCAATGCCTCTTCCTCAAAATCAAAACCAAAAATCCAACGGTCGGCACATTCGGCTAATTCCACTACTTTACCGCCGACTTCTCGTTCTGCTTTCGCCACTATTTCTGCCAACGTCATTTTACTTACTCCTTATTCACACAACATCGCTTAACTTCGTCCGTGAATTTCAAATTATCCACCCGCATTAATTTTACACTGCCAAGTTTTGCGCCGCTTAAACATCTGATTGCACCGATTTTGCCCGTCTGCGGGTCACCGTATTGCACAAAACCGTTCTCGTTCAAATGAGTTACTATCACGTGACCATCTCTGTCTTGATGGAAAGGATTTTCCCATTGAAACCATACAAACGCTCGCGAGCCTTTGCCCCATTCGGTCATCTGAGCGGCAATATCTTTTTCTATTTCCTCTAACTTTTCTCCTTCGCATTTGTAAATTGCCCTGCCCGTTTCTTCAAAAATATTAAGCCAATTAACGACTTTTGGCATAGGGTCTTCTGAACCCCAACTGAGCCGAGCAATCACGTCGTAACCCCTCATGCGGGCTTCGTGCGCCACTACGCAACGTTGGCAATTCGTCTTGCGCCCTATTCCTTTCCCATCGCCGTTCGCATATATTATTTCCTCACTCCATTTCGCCTCTGCAGTTCGTTTTTTAAAGCCGAAGTCCGCACCCGTCACGGCTTTATATGCGGCGTCTTCGGCGTCTTTGATTGTTTTTATCTCCGCCGCCGTCAATGGCTTCGTTCGGATTTTAGGATTATAACCAACTTCGCCAATCCCTGCCCGCCATTCCCGATAACTCGTCTCTGCCGGGATTTTCTTCCGACCTTCGCTGATTCTTGTACCCGATATTTTTTCCCCGTCCTTGTTTCCGCAACGCGCGCAAGAATTGTTCCCACATCGGAGCGAACGGGATTCTTTTATCAAAAGAACAGTCCGTCGTGTCGTAGGGGATTTTCTTCATCCCTTCAAGGCAATCTTCGTTGTATATCATTTCAATCACCACAATTTTAATTTTGTGTCGGGCGGCAAGTTGTACTTACGAAGAATATCTGCGAATTTGCGTTTAAGCTCTGCCGCAAGAGGAGCATAATCGTTTGTGTTGCCGTCAAGCCCCGGACTGAGTTCTCCACGTTCTTTTAATCTTTCCACGAGGTGCTTTTCTTGGCTTATCCCCCAGTCTAACAATTCGTGAATTTCTTTAGTTGCCGCAGTTTTACGCTCTTCTTCTGTCATCGCAACCACCTTCTATAGCCATAACCAAAACTTTTTGCGTGTTTTATATTAATAAAATGAGCCAAAAAAGTTTCATCTGCAACTGCCGCCGTTTCATCATCTAAATCAGCAGGATTACGATTCATTTCATAGATAAACCGTTCGTCTATGCCGCGTAACCTTGTAAGTTTATAATCCGTAAATAACATTCTGTCTTTAAAACTGAAGGAATATTCGTTATCCGAGCCGACGGGGTGATTGTGTGTCACGATTGCCCCTTTCAATTTATCGCCCAATTCTTCAATGGTTGTCAGCGTATTCAGCCCTCCCGTGCAGTGATAAATATCGCCCGCCTGCGTTATGATTATCGCATTTTCTACTGGTGCCGTCACTATTCGCGCCTCCGCCCATTCAAGTACTCTTTTGACTGCGACAGCGTCTTTAAAATCAATGTTGCCCAAAAGGTAAGGAGACTTGCCGCCCTCATTGAAATAAATTCTTTTACCTGCCGCCAAACCTCGAAAACCTTTCGGCTTCTCAATCCCTGCCCGCCACTCTTTGTAACTCATTTCTGCCGGGATTTTTCTTCGACCCTCGGAGATTCTTGTTCCCGACATTTTCTCGCCGAAGGAAGCGATTATGGTACACCTACAACGCGGGTGAAGCGGCGGAGCATTCTCCCCTTGATTCATCTCGGAAAGGGGATAAATTTCGCCGTCCTTGTTGCTCCGTTAAATTCTCACCAGCCAACAGACAGCGGCAATGAAACCGCCCAAAATCGTGCAAGCCAAAATATCTGTGCCCGTGATTGTCAGCGTAGGAATTGTTATCGTGATTGTCATTGCTCCACCTCGTCCAATTCAAGCTTTTTGTAATCTTTAATCGGAGCATAGGGTGCAAGAAATTCACGTTCGGGATATTCCCATTTACATTCGCCGTTTTCTTTATCAACCGTAAAAAAACCGCCGCCGGGCGGAATCATTCCTTGTGAATTTTCGGCAACAAAGAGATATTTCCCTTGCGCTTCGGCATATGATTTGCGAAGTGTTCTGTCTTTCGGGATTTTCCCCTTCACTATTTCTATCGCTTCTTTAAGACTTAGCATTGCCCTTGACCTCCTTGCAACACCACTTAATGTATTTCTCATTCGGTTCAAGATTATCCATGCGCAGGAGCTTTGTCAACCCGTCTTTCACTTTCTCAAAATAATATTCCACATCAAGCTCCCCTGTTTGCGGGTCAAGGAAATATATTTCACCGCCTCTGTTTTCTGCTACAAACACATGAGCAAAGTTTTCCCCTGCCCAGTCAATATAAACTTCTGCGCGGGCTCCATCACCCCATTTTTGCATTTGCCTTATCACGCCTTCTTTGCCTGAACCCGCAAATCCTTCTTCAAACTTGGCTCCTTCAAAAATTTTATCCCAATCTTGCGCTACGCTGTCTGCAGTGGCGTCAAAAGTAGGACGAGCCGTCACATCATAGCCCCGCATTCGCATTTCATACGTCGGTACGCATTTTTGACAATTTGTTTGAAATGCTCTGCCCAAAGCGTAATTCGGATTCGTCGCCTGAGCATTTTCATCAGAGGAAGAAAAATGTTGTTGTCGTCTCCATTTCGGAGTTCCTTGCGGAATATTCTCAATCCCTGCCCGCCATTCCTTGTAACTCGTTTCGGCAGGGATTTTCTTTCGTCCCTCGGAGATTCTTGTACCCGAAAGTTTCTCGCCGAAAGAGGCAATGATAGTGCAACGACATCTCGGATGAAGCGGCGGAGCATTCTCTCCTTGATTCAGTTCGGAAAGGGGATAAACTTCGCCGTCTTTATTGCCGCAACGAGCACATGTCCGCCTGTCCAACGTTGCCACAAATTGGTAATGGGTAAAGTCCGCGTCCCTTAACGCGTCAGCCGCCGCACGGTTCTGAAAATAATTTACTTCCGTCCGTACCAACAATTCTGCCCGCTATTTCTCCAAACAAACTGTAACAACTCTCTCTGATGGTTTCATAAACTTCCCGAACCACCAACGCCGTCCTTTTTTCCTGAAAGAGTTTCAAAAGGATTTTCAATGCCGTGTGATACGACTTCGACGAACCGTAGCCGCCGACCAAAAAATAAATCTCCGAATTCCAATCGGTCAAATACTCTTTGAAGTGGCGATTAACCTTGATGTCCATTAGAAAAGTGCTCCCTGCGGGTTCGCCCATTCCGGTATCAGCTTAAAACTGTCGCCGACTATCATATTTTCTTCCACTATTTCTTTCGCCTCGTCAAGCCGCCTGAATTCTTTCCCCGTGAAAAAGCGATAAGCGTCCTGCAACGTCAAGAGTAAATGTTCCCGCGCCCTCTCGACACTCGCCGCTTGAATGTCTATCCCGTACAAACTTTTTAACGCCCGAAGTGCAAGCTCTTCGTCAAGCCGCTCGACGTTGTAAAACATTTTCATAACCAGTTCCGCGCACGGAAATTGCCCTTCGCCCACCGCAGGGTCAAGTATCGTTTTGTCAACCTGCAGACATGCCCGCGCTTCCTTATACATTATCATTTCAAAACATAAGCCTGCAGGACTGAATATTTCATTGCAGGTTTGCCCCCGACCGTATCTCATCATATCTTTTCTCCGCAAAATCAATCATCGGTTGAGTGAAGCCGTATCGTTCATACAAAGCCGCGTCGTCCGTCGCCAATGCCTTCGCGTCATTGCTCTGATAAAGTTTTTGCTCCAAAACATAATTCGCCTTGTTTATCGGCTCCCATTGCGCCAGCCGCATTAAGTCTATCATCAGACGAAAAAATTTGCTCCGAGCATAATTAAAGGCGTGCGTGATTGTTTCGGGGTGAAAGGCAGGTTTGGCAAAAAAATTATCGGTCGGAACAGTCCGTGCTCCGCCGATTAATAGATATTTCTCGCCGTATTCCTTGCGAAATGCCTTGTCGAAACGAAATTCATTCCAATCGCCGTGAACATTTGCCGCCCGCCGCACTTCACAATCAACGATTTTCGCGCCGTCGCCTGTGTAGATGACCGCCGCGCCCGTTATTTCATATTTCCTGCTCATTGTTCAGTTCCTCATACGCTCTTTCTACTATCGCTTTCATTTTTGCCTCGAATTCACGTAATTCTTCGGGCGTCATCGCCGCTTCCATTTTCTTAATCTCTTCGGGTGACGCCGTGTTTCGGTCGTCTATCCATAAATCCTCTTCCGCCATTTAACCCAACTCCTTGAATTTTATCGCGCCCTTGCGTTCAAGCAACCTGATAATCTCTTTTGCCGCGTTCAATTCTATCATATGTTCAGGATAGCCCGCAAGTTTCACTGTCGCTTCGTGCTTGACGCGATTAACCATTTCTTTTATCTCGTCGAACGGTTTCAATTTCGTTATGTGATAGAGAGTGCCGTTGTGACAAGCGACCGTTGAACCCGTCGCCAATTTCTTGGTGAAAAGGCTGATAACGTCGGCTGTCGACGGATAAGAACTGTTCGGATGATTGTGAAGGAGTTCAAAATACTTGCCCTGCTTTTCAAGAGAATCAGTCTGCGCCTGCGTCAAACTGCATTGGAATGTTCTCATGCCCGCCGCCGATTTGTTTTCCGCCAATACTTTGCCCGTCCGAGCATCCAATACTGTCAAATCTTCGTATTCCGTCCCGCTCCTGTGACTTAATATTTTCGCCGCTTCCTTATACAATGCCTCGTTCACCGCTTTATGTTCCGTCAAACCTTCAAAGCGGTCGTGATAACTTTTGCTGTTCATCAATTTGAAATTAATCGTGTAGTCGTTGCGCTCGCCGTTATCTTTGACTACCGCCATTTCATTATGTTTCAAGTTCGTCGCTTTCTCAATCCCATTCCGCCACTCTTTGTAGGTGGTTTCAGCCGGGATTCTTTTCCGACCCTCGCTGATTCGACTTCCCGACATTTTCTCGCCGAAGGACGCAATGATTGTACAACGGCAGCGGGGATGCAACGGCGGAGCATTCTCCCCTTGATTCATCTCGGAAAGGGAATAAATCTCGCCGTCTTTATTGCCGCAACGGGCGCAGGTCCGCCTGTCCAACGTTGCCACGAATTGGTAATGGGTAAAGTCCGCGTCCCTTAGAGCATCGGCGGCGGCTCGGTTCTGGAAATAATTTACCTCCGTCCGTACCAACAATTCTGCCCGCTATCTCTCCGAAAAGTGAGTAGCAACTTTCCCTTATGGTCTCGTAAACCTCCCGAACCACCAACGCCGTCCTTTTTTCCTGAAAGAGTTTCAAAAGGATTTTCAATGCCGTGTGATACGACTTCGACGAACCGTAGCCGCCGACCAAAAAATATATCTCACTCGACCAATCAGTCACGTACTCTTTGAAGTGCCGATTTACCTTGATGTCCATTAGAAAAGTCTTCCTTGCGGGTTCGTCCATTCCGGTATCAGCTTAAAGCTGTCGCCGACTATCATATTTTCTTCGACAATTTCTTTCGCCTCGTCAAGTCGCATGAATTCTTTCCCCGTGAAAAAGCGATAAGCGTCCTGCAACGTCAAGAGTAAATGCGCCCGCGCCTTCTCGACACTCGCCGCTTGAATGTCTATCCCGTACAAACTTTTCAACGCCCGCAACGCCGTTTCCTCATCAAGCCGCTCCACGTTGTAAAACATTTTCATAACCAGTTCCGCGCACGGAAATTGCCCTTCCCCCACCGCAGGGTCGAGTATCGTTTTGTCGACCTGCAGACATTCCCGCACTTCCTTATACATTATCATTTCAAAACATAAGCCCGCAGGCGTGAATATTTCATTGCAGGTTTGCCCCCGTCCGTATCTCATCATATTTTTTCTCCACAAAATCAATCATCGGTTGACTGAAGCCGTATCGTTCATACAAAGCCGCGTCGTCCGTCGCCAATGCCTTCGCGTCATTGCTCTGATAAAGTTTTTGCTCCAAAACATAATTCGCCGCGTGTATCGGCTCCCATTGCGCCAGCCGCATTAAGTCTATCATCAGACGAAAGAATTTACTCCGAGCATAATTAAAGGCGTGCGTAACTGTTTCGGGGTGAAAGGCAGGTTTGGCAAAAAAATTATCGGTCGGAACAGTCCGTGCTCCGCCGATTAATAGATATTTCTCGCCGTATTCCTTGCGAAATGCCTTGTCGAAACGAAATTCATTCCAATCGCCGTGAACATTTGCCGCCCGCCGCACTTCACAATCAATAATTTTCGCGCCCTCTAACGTGTAGATGACTGCTTGCCCCGTTATTTCATATTTCCTCATTGCTTCTCCTTAAAGTCACCACAATTTTATTTTCGTGTCAGGCGGCAAGTCTTTATATTTTTCTACAATTTTACGATAGCGGCGTTTGGCTTCCGCTCTTATTTCAGTGTACGCTTCGCTGTTGGCGTCAAGCCCCACTTTGTATCTTCCCGTACTTTTTAGTTGAAGGGTTATTTTTGCTTCTTCTGCGTCCTGCCACATGCTCAATTCGCGCAGTTCATCCGAAAATGCTTTAGCGTACTCTTCTACGTTCATCTGTGCCACCGCCTATAGCCAATGTTATTTTCTTTCGCCAATTCGATAACTTTAATATGTCTCCACAACAGTCCCTCCGCGTCGCGAAAAAGCTCTTCGCGACTAAAATTATCCACGTCTGAATTGGCAGGATTGCGATTGAATTCATAAACGAATCTCTCGTCGACACCACGAAGAATTTTCAACCCGTAGTCTCTGAATAAAAACCAATCGTCATTACTGAAAGAATATTCGTTAACCGAGCCGACGGGATGATTGTGCGTCACGATTGCCCATCTCAATTTATCGCCCAATTCTGTTATCGTATCGAGACTGTTCAAGCCGCCTGTGCAATGATAAATCTCGCCTGTCGTCGTGATGATTACAGCATTTTCAATCGGTGCCGTCACTATTCGCGCCTCCGCCCATTCAAGTACTCTTTTGACTGCGACAGCGTCTTTAAAATCAATGTTGCCCAAAAGGTAAGGAGACTTGCCGCCCTCATTGAAATAAATTCTTTTACCTGCCGCCAAACCTCGAAAACCTTTCGGCTTCTCAATCCCTGCCCGCCACTCTTTGTAACTCGTCTCAGCCGGGATTTTCTTCCGACTTTCGGCGATTCGCCGTCTTTATTTCCGCAACGAGCACAGGATAGGCAAGGTTATTTATCATGATATGCAACCCTCTGGAAGAGGCGGCGGCTCATATGGCTTACCTGTCCTTAAGCATTCGCGCAATATTTCTATTATGTTTTCTTCGTCTTTGGCAGGCAAAAGATAGGGCAAGCCTCTGCCGAATCGTTTAAGATGTTCGCGCAATAATCGATTGTACTCGGCGCGAGTTTCTTCTTTGTTCATTTCACTGCCTCCTTTAAAAAATCAGAAATCATATCTTCAAAAATCCCGTATGACTTGGGGAAATATTTTTTAATAGCCACAAGTGATTCGGGATTTTGAATTATGGCGCGGAACATGTGCGCAAAGGCTTCCTTCGGCAAATTTACTCCGCCGTTACGCGTCCAATAATCGAAATCATAGTGCCCGTGACCGCTATCAACTTTTCCCTGCGTCACGCCGTGCCAAATGTCCGATACCTCAGGTAAATTTTCTTCGCTTATCAATAACAATTCCCGATTTATCTCTTTATAAACTTTTGATTCCGTTACGATTTTCGTACCCATTCTAAGTTTTAATCTCTCCGTTGTCAATCGGACATATTTAGCCGCCTCCGCTCGTAACGTATCGCCAAAAAGCCCGCCCTTGTAGACCACGGATTGAAATTTTTCGTTCATAAAGCGGTCAATCAGATGTCCGAGTTCGTGAAAGACAGATTTATAAGGTTTGTGGAAAATGCCCGCTCTGTCCGTCGCAATGTTGAATCTTATTCCGCGCTCGGAGGGGTCGTAATGCGGCGTGCCCGAATAACTTTTATCTAAAATTTTCATGTCGGCATTCGCCAAATTCCATAGAACGCGGATATTTTCGGGGGCTTGCCTTACCATTTCGACTATGCTCACTATGTCCTCCACTGCCAAACTTCGACTTAAGCCCGCCGTTAATATCACATCATTTTTGGCGGCTTGCACCCTTATTGCTCTCAAATTTTTTTGCGTCTCTTCCCTTTTCTTGCCGCTAATATTCTCTTCTTACATCAACAGGTCGTGACGCTTGATAATCTCGTTTGAAGAAGAAAATTTTTCAACTTGACTACGCCACTCTTTGTAACTCATTTCTGCCGGAATTCTTTTCCGACCTTCCGAGATTCTTGTACCGCTGATTTTTTCTCCGAACGACGCAATGATAGTGCAACGACATCTCGGATGAAGCGGCGGAGCGTTTTCTCCTTGATTCATTTCCGACAACGGATAAACTTCGCCGTCTTTATTGCCGCAACGGGCGCAGGTCCGCCTGTCGAGCGTCGCCACAAATTGGTAATGGGTAAAGTCCGCGTCCCTTAGAGCATCGGCGGCGGCGCGGTTTTGGAAATAATTTACCTCCGTCCTTACGAGTAATTCTGCCCGCTATCTCTCCGAAAAGTGAGTAGCAACTCTCTCTGATGGTTTCATAAACTTCTCGAACCACCAACGCCGTCCTTTTTTCTTGAAAGAGTTTCAAAAGGATTTTCAACGCCGTGTGATAACTTTTGCTCGAACCGTAGCCGCCGACCAAAAAATAAATCTCGCTCGACCAGTCGGTCACGTATTCTTTGAAGTGGCGATTTACTTTGATGTCCATTAAAAAAGCTCCTGCGCTTTCTTCGCAAGAGCCTCCGATATTCTCCTCTGTGCTATCTCATAATAGCCCGCGTCCAATTCAAAGCCGATAAAGTCTCTGCCCGTGTTAATCGCCGCCACGCCCGTCGAGCCGCTACCCATTGTCGCATCCAACACAACCTCACCCGCGTTCGTGTAGGTTTTGATTAAGTATTCGAGCAACGCAACGGGTTTTTGTTGCGGGTGAACTGTGTTTGTTAAATTGAAAAATTTAATCGAGTCTCGCGGGTATCGCCGCCCGTTACTGGTCGTTGTGACGCAAATTTTCTTACCATAATTCTTCGTCGGCGATGTAGTGGTTGCAACATACGGCTTGCCGCGAGTGAATTGCGGGTTGTAGGTCGGCAAGCGGCGATAGAAGACCAAAATGTTCTCGTGGCAACGGAGCGGCATTTTCTTCGAATTCAAATAGCCCACGCTCAACGACTTTTCCCATATCCATTCGTAGCGGAAGAGCTTGCGCTGACTTTGAATCAAATCGCTCCCGAAAGGCAGTTGCGAGAAAAGGACAATAGCCGCGTTGAGTTTGCACACCCGCAAGAATTGTTCCCACATCGGCTCGAACGGAATTTTTTTATCGAAAGAACAATCAGTCGTGCCGTAGGGCAGGTCGGTTAATATCATGTCAACCGAGCCGTCCGCTATTTTCTTCATGCCTTCAAGGCAGTCTTCGTTGTAAATCATGGCTCCTCCTTAAAAAATGGCAACAAATCAAAATCGGATTCGACGTAAAGGTCGCCGAGACAATAATCATTGCAGACATTGATTCTGCCTTTCGCATGTAGGTAGGTTTGAAATGAACTGCCGTCCACATCCTCAAGCAACGGCTCCTTTTTGAGTGCAGGAATGTTTTTTTCTATCGCCGCACATTGCCGCTTAAATAATTCCGCGTCGGGATTGTCATATATCCCATAGAAATACGGAAGTTCCCGCCTCATTTTCCTCCCTCCAATCCTAATGACTTATTCACTTTCGCATTTGATTTTGTCGAAGTCTCATATATGTCCTTAATCGCTTGCTCGTAACTCATGCCTTTATCTTCCATCTTGTGCTTTAATATTTCTTCCCACGTTGGGTTGGGATGTTCGCGGTCGAGCTTGCGCCGCGCCTCCTGATTTATCATCAAGTTCCGCGTTTGCGTCCGATATTGGTTGCGAAGTTCAAAGGCTTGCCGCGCCTTTTCCTCCATCGGCAACGACGATTCTATTTGCTCCGATATTCTTTTGTCGTGATAAATATACCATCTCCGAGCCGTCGTGTCACTGTAGCCCGCATGCATTCCTTTCAGTTCCTCATAACTTTTGCTTTCGAGTGACACCTTTTCGACATAAACTTTCTTCCATTCCCAATAATCCATGTCTATCGGAACTCGCTCGTGCTTGTCGTTTTTCGCCGTCCGTTGCCCGCCGCGCATTCTGTCTTCTCCAAACGACGCAATGATTGTACATCTGCAACGGGGATGAAGGGGAGGAGCATTTTCTCCTTGATTCAGTTCGGAAAGGGGATAAACTTCGCCGTCTTTGTTGCCGCAACGAGCGCATGTCCGCCTGTCCAACGTC
>CALFJC010000122.1 GCA_937877655.1 uncultured Selenomonadales bacterium | reverse complement strand
ACAACGAGACAATGAAAAGAATTTTGCCGCGCTACGGCGTCGAGTTTCAAGAAATCCCGCGCAAAACTTTTGACGGAGAATTTATCAGTGCAAGTTCCGTCCGCGAGGCACTCAAGCGCGGCGACTTTGACAAAATTAAAAAACTTGTTCCCGAATCAACTTTCAACTATCTGCGCGGACGGGCTTTCACCAAAAAAATTTGAAGTTAAATTTCTACAGACAATAAAAAAGCGGAGCCTTCGGGCTTCGTTTTTTTATTGCCTTAGAAAAATTTTTCTGCTAAAATTTTTTTGAGGAGGTCTTTTAATGGAAAAAGATGAACAACTTTTAATCAAATTGCATGATTGCTTTACGGGCGGTTACACACTCCCGCAATATTGCATTGACAACGGAATAAAAAAGCCGCTCTTCGTGGCGGAGAAAAAATTTGAACTGTTTGTGTGGGAAATTTACATTCAATTTCATTACGACAAAAGATTGTCGGCGCAATTTTCTTTTCTTGACGGCGAGGGAACCGACATTTATTTACCCGCGCATCCCGGCATTGTCGCTCCACTTCGCGTTCAAAAATTTTCTGCGGTGAATCTCAACGTCTTTGACAAAATCATTTTCCTGACAACGAATAAAAATTTTTCGATCGGCAAGGCAATTTATCTGGATGCTCTTGTGATTTATTTTATACGCAAAGTTTGTTGCGAAATTCCTTTGCTGAAATTTTTGCAACACCACCCAAAGGTTAAATTGTTTTTGACACATTATCCTTCGATGTGGAGATACAAAGACTGTGGAGCATTTGCTCCCACACTTTGCTCCGTCGGAGAATTCACGGGGCGTCTTAATAAAGACAAAAGCGGCAATGTTAAAACCACTCTGGATAAATTCGGTTACACGAACGAACAGGCTCTTGAAATTGCCTCTGCGCCGCCGATAAAAAGAAATCTCGACGGCACGGCGATAATGATTGACGACGAGACAAAACTTTTGCAACGTGTCAAAAACGGAAAGCGAGTTACCGCTTATCAGCCCGAAAATTTTAAGAACAAAATTTATTTTTTCGGGCAATGCATTTACTACGGGATTTATGCGCCCTTCGATAAGACGACTGAAAGTTATCTTCAGAAAATGCTGAACGAAAATAATTTGCCTTATCGCGTGGAAAATGAATCCCAATGTTGTTTCGGTCGAACTCAAGATATTTTGTACAATCTCAATGCCTCCAATCCTGCGCCCGGCGACATTATCTTTGTCGTTCTTGAAGGACTGCGCACAAACAATGATGTTATTCCTTTTGTAGATATAAGCAATGTCTTCGATCCTCCGCACGATTATAAAGAAATTTATTGCGTGCAAGGACATGTCAATGAACTCGGCTATAAACTCATGGCAGAAAAATTTTTCAAGTTCTTGACGGAGAACAATTTCTTCCGAGAAAAAAATTTAAATTATCCATTACCCCCCCCAATATCACCGCTACGGCATCCCGCCGCAATTTGAATCGGGCGGCGTAAAAAATTTTTCCGTCCCCGAACTTGAGACTTACAAAGAAAAATTGCGGGCGAAAAAAATTCCCGTCGGAGCTATCGTCATGAA
>CALFJC010000121.1 GCA_937877655.1 uncultured Selenomonadales bacterium | reverse complement strand
CGGAAAGTCCTTTTCCGCCCTCCAGATAGCCGCCTTCGTATTGATTAGCCGCAACTGCGCCGCCCCACAAAAAATTTTTCGGAAATGCCATTCAAAATTCCTCCTCATATGCTTACCATTTTTTTCAAGCGTATTCGAGATACGTTTTGAGATTCTTTTTTTGGACGTCGAATTATTTTCCATTTCCAATTAATCATTCCAAATTACTTAATTTCCGTGCCGACAACCGAGCCCGTCCAATCGACAAGCCCGCCGAATTCATAAACATTTTTATAGCCGTGTTCAGACAAAATCGCCGCCGCATCTTCGGCGCGGCGTCCCGTCCAACAATAAATTAAAATTTTTGCGTCTTTATTGGGCAGAGAATCAAAGTTTCCTTCGCGCAATTCTTCAATCGGAACAGAAAGGGCGTTCGGAATGTGTTTTTTCTCGTATTCTTCGGGCGAGCGCACATCAAGGACAATGACGCTTTGATCAGCGGCTATCAAATCCCGTGCTTCTTCGTGCGTCAAATGTTTGTAGGCAATTCCGCCGCAACCTGTTAGGAACAAGGAACAAGGAACCAGGAACAAGAGGATTGTTATTAAAAATTTTTTCAAGATCATCAGCTCCTTTTTAGGTGACAAGCACTTTCAATCTTTCCATCTTACGATCTTTCCATCTTTACTTCAAAACCTCCGTCAAAGTCTCAATCATCTTTTGAATGTCAAGCGGCTTGGCAATATGGCTGTCCATGCCCGCGTCCTTCGCCGCCTGAATATCTTCCGTGAAAGCGTTTGCCGTCATCGCGATTATCGGAATGTGTGCAAGTTTCGGATTCGGGAGAGAGCGTATGGCTTTTGTCGCCTCGTAACCGTTCATCACGGGCATTTGAACATCCATTAACACCGCGTCAAAATCGCCGGGCTTGGAGTTTGAAACTTTCTTGACGGCAATTTCTCCGTTCTCCGCAGTATCGAGTTGAAAACCAAATTCCGTGAGAATCAGCGAGGCAATTTCGCGATTGACTTCATTATCCTCAACCAAAAGCAATTTGATTTTGCTGAAGTCAATCTCCTGCGCGGTTTCGGTCTGTTCGACTTCGACTTCTTCGGGCTCGTCGACAATCGGAAAATCTACTTTGACAATAAATTCCGTGCCCTTGCCGAGCTCCGTTTGAACTTCGATTGTGCCGCCCATAAGTTCGACGATACTTTTTGTAATGGACATTCCCAAGCCCGTACCTTGAATGTTGCTGACAGTTCGATCTCTTTCGTAAGCCGCGAAAACTTTTTTGGCAAATTCGGGCGTCATGCCCATGCCCGTATCCTTGACGCGCAATTCGTAAGAACCTTTTTCTTCGTTACCGCCGACCTGCTTTAAAGTCACGGTGACGGAGCCGCCGGCGGGCGTGAATTTAAAAGCATTGCTGATGAGATTTAAAAGGACGCGATTAAGGCGCGGCGTATCGCACATAACGATTTTATTCATGACGTGTTCAATGTTGACGGCGAAAGTTAAGCCCTTTGTTTCCATTTGCGTCGCGAATAAATCTCTGACTTCGCCGAGAGCTTTAACGATATTTGCCTTTTGCGGATCAAGTTCCATTTTCCCGCTTTCAATGCGGCTCATGTCCAGAATGTCGTTAATCAGCGCGAGCAAATGATTGTTCGACGCCTCGATTTTGTCCAGATAATCTTTTGTCTTTTTCGGAAGCCCCGGCTCCTTTTTAATTAAATTTGTATAGCCGATAATCGCGTTCATCGGCGTGCGGATGTCGTGGCTCATGTTGGAAAGAAAAGTTGACTTCGCCTTGTTGCTCCGCTCCGCTTGGAATTTTTCCTGCTCCATAGTTTTTTCGCGCCGCATCATCAAATTGTAAATGTTGAACATGATAAACAGCGAAATTGTTATCAAAATCATTTGTATAAGATTATGCCGCGTCAAAGATTCGCTGACAATTTCCATTTGATTTTGGAGATAATATGCCGAGTCATTTTTTTCAATTTCGGTCGGCGGCACTCCGTGTTCATTAAGTTCTTCCTTGTAATATTCGCTTAAATTTCCCAAAACCGTCTGCGCGGCGTCGTTGGTTGCCTCGCGAACCCAGAGCATTGACGTGAAGAAAATCAAAAACAGCAAAGCAATCCAAGAAATTGTTGACTTGCCGAAACGCCGTTGTCCGTTGTCGCGTTGGAAAATGTATCTGAAGAAGACAAAGCCGAGAATGCTCCACAGAATCAAAATCAAATAACTTTCCGTCGTCATCGCGCTGACTGTCCAGACGTTCGGCACCATGAAATACAGGAAAAAAATCAGCGACACGACGCAACCGATTGTTCCCGTGAGTTGCGGAAGACTTCTGCCCATTTGCCGCGCCGTGATTATCGTAACGATTGAAGTATAAGTGTAATCGATTGTCGCGCCGATTGTGTTCACGTCGATAATCCAAGCGATAGCCGTCCGTCCGAGAAAAGGTATCGGCAACGAAAGGAGCATTATAAAAAGTACGGCGTTCATTGGCGTGCGATCTTCGTTGAGTTTACCGAACCAAGCAGGAAGCAAATCGTCACGAGTGAGCGCGTAAATCAATCGGCTTGCGGCAATATAATTTCCGACCAAACCCGTAATAACTCCCGCGCAGACAGTCACAGCCAAAATCACCGCGCCCGTCCCGCCCATAAGCGAATACATTGCGTTCAAAGTCGGCAAGCCCGCATATCCTTCGTAGCTGTTGAGGTTGCCTATGTAGTCGAACCAATTCGCGCAATTCGGCGGGAGAACGGAAATTGCAAGTATCGCAAGAAAAGTGTAAGCCAGAGCCGCCGAGACAACCGCGCAGAATAAAACTGCAAAAGTTTTTTTCACGGAGAAAGTAAAACCTTCAGCCGACTGCGAAATAGATTCAAAGCCGACAAAAGCCCAAGGAGCCAAAACGACAATTCCGAAAATCGCCGCGAAAGAACCGTTGCTTTCGGGAGGATAAGCAGGCGCAATTTCAAAAATGTTTATGCCGCTCGCGACGACCGCGCCCATACTTATCAGCACGCCGCCGAATAAAATTATCGCCGCGATTGTTTGAACCCATGCCGCCAACTTACCTCCGCGCATACAAACCGCTCCGAAAAGCCACAGCGCGCCGAGACTCAACAAAGCCTCGCCAAAATAAATGTCGAAGCCCGCTATCGTGTAGTGGAAACCGAATTGAAAAGTTGAGCCGAGAAATTTTCTAAAGATAATGGGCAAAGCAGTTGCGTTCGCCCAAGTAATTGCGATATAAACCAGAATCAGAAACCATGAACTCAAAAAGCCGTGATCATAGCCGAGAGTTTTTTTGGCGTAGGAATAAGTGCCGCCGGCGTCGGGATATTTGTTCATCATGAAATGATAATTGTAGCCGATAATCAGCATGATAATTCCGCCGACTGCCATACCGAGCGCAGTTCCGAGAGGTCCGGCTATCGGCAAAAAAGTTGTGCCGGGCATGACGAAGGCTCCCCAGCCGACTGCGCAACCGAATGACAATGCCCAGACATTCAGCGGCGATAAATATGGTTTTAATTTTGTATTTTCTGCAGTATCCATAGGAAGGGCACCGATCTCCTTTTAATTATTTATTGGCAATTATACACAAAGTTAAGGTAAAGTAAAGTTGACGAAAAGTTGACGGCGCGAAAAATTTTTTGTATCCTTTTCAAAAAGGAGGCGATAAAAATGTTGGCTTGCGACATTCGCGACGACTGCGAAATTATCGAGGGGGAAAAATTTATGGCACCGAGTCCCGGAGCATGGCACAATAATATTGGCGGAAAAATTTATTTGTTAATTGGAATGCATGTGGCTACAAACAAGCTTGGTTTAGTCTTTAACGACCATATGGATGTTCATTTTCCGGACGGCAATCTGTTACAGCCGGATTTTGTTTTCATAAGCGCGGCAAATGACAGACCGATTATCGACAACAGAAACAAGACGATTCATGGCGTGCCCGACATGGTTGCGGAAATTTTTTCTCGTTCGACAATGAAACGCGACATGGGAATTAAAAAAGATATTTACGAGAGCAACGGCGTTAAGGAATATTGGTTGATTAATCCTTGGAGCGAGAGCATTGAAGTTTATCTTCTTCGCGACGGCAAATATTTTTTGGATGGGTATTACGAAAATTGGAGCGACGACGAATTACTGAGATTGCCCGAAGACGAACGAGCCGCCATTAAGCGCGAGATACCCGTTGCGGTTTTGGACGGCTTCAAAGTCAAGATAAGAAATATTTTCGGCTGGTACTTTGAATAAAAAGGAGGCGGTTGAAATGTTGGCTTGCGACATTCGCGACGACTACGAAATTATCGAGGGGGAAAAATTTATGGCACCGAGTCCGGGTATGTGGCACGTTAATGTTACGGCAAATTTAATTGGAACTATAGGAGTTTACGCGAGGATAAACAAACTTGGCGTCGCTTTTGCGGATAATTTTGACGTTCACTTTCCCGACGGCAGTTTGTTTCGCCCTGATTTTATCTTCGTCAGCGCGGAAAAAGCAAAAATTTTTTTTGAAAAAAGAGATGTAACGCTTCATGGCGTGCCCGATATGGTCGCAGAAATTTTTTCCAAGTCAACTATGAAACGCGATCTCGGCATCAAAAAAGACGTTTACGAGCGCAACGGAGTCCGCGAGTATTGGATTATCGACCCGTGGAGCGAAAATATTCAAGTTTATCTCCTTCGTGACGGCAAATATTTTCTCGACAATGTTTATCAAAATTACAACGAAAACGAATTGGATGCAATGTCCGAAGAAGAGCGCGCCGAAGTCGAAATGGAAATTCCCGTTGCGGTTTTGGACGGCTTCAAAGTCAAAATCAGAAATATTTTCGGCTGGTACTTTGAATAAAAAATCCCTGCGGAAAGCGGGGAAATTTTTTTGGGAGTGATAAAAATTTTTTCACAACGATTGCTTGACTTGAAAAAAATTGTGCTCGGCGAAGTCGCAGAGAATTTTCGGCGCGTCGAAGAAATTTCCGAAAAAAATACGTTGAAGGTTTTGGAGGCAATGCGGCGATTAAAAATTTCGGACGCACATTTCAAAACTTCGACGGGCTACGCCTACGGAGACATCGGGCGCGAGAAATTGGATGAACTTTTCGCCGAGATTTTCTGCGCGGAAAAAGCTCTTGTCCGCACGCAATTTGTATCGGGCACTCACGCATTGGCGACCGCGCTTTTCGGAATTCTTCGACCGAATGACGAATTAATTTCTTTGACGGGCGCGCCTTACGATACACTTCAAACAGTTATCGGACATGCGCACGCGGCAAAAGGTTCGCTTAAGGAATTCGGAATTTCTTATCGCGAATTGGATTTGAAGGACGGCAAAGTTGACATTGCCGCGATTAAAAATTTCATTTCGCCCAAAACAAAAATGGCATTGATTCAACGTTCGCGAGGATATTCTCTGCGCGAGCCCTTGACGGTTGCCGACATTGCAAAAATCTGCGCGGAAGTTAAAGCGGTTAATCCCGCTTGCGTGACTTTCGTAGATAATTGTTACGGCGAATTTGTCGAGACGCGGGAGCCGATTGAAGGCGGCGCGGATTTGGCGGCGGGCAGTCTGATAAAAAATATCGGCGGCGGCTTGGCTCCGACGGGCGGTTATATCGTCGGCAAGAAAAATTTGGTTGAGCTTGCGTCTTACAGATTAACTGCGCCCGGCATGGGCGACGAACTCGGCGCGAGTTTGGGGACGCCGCGCCTTTTGTATCAAGGATTGTTCATGGCTCCGCATGTCACCGCGCAGGCATTGAAGGGCGCGATTTTTGCGGCGGGAATTTTTTCAAAGCTCGGATATAAAACTCATCCCTTGCCCGAAGAAATTCGCGGCGATATAATTCAAGCGATTGAACTTCGTTCGGCAGAAAAATTAATTGCGTTTTGCCGAGCGATACAGAAATATTCGCCCGTCGATTCATTTGCCGTCCCCGAAGCTTGGGACATGCCCGGCTATGAAGATAAAGTTATTATGGCGGCGGGAACTTTTGTACAAGGCGCGTCGATTGAACTTTCTGCGGATGCTCCCCTTCGCGAGCCGTTCACGGTTTACTTGCAAGGCGGCTTAACTTTTGAACACGCGGCGATTGGAATTTTGGGCGCGGCTATGGAGTTGGAAAATTTTTGACGGAGATTCATTTTGCGGGGCTCGGCACTCTGATTA
>CALFJC010000120.1 GCA_937877655.1 uncultured Selenomonadales bacterium | reverse complement strand
TTCGGCAACTTCATTTCAATCACGCTCCTTTTTTCCGAAAAAATTATCATGCCTCCGTTAAAGCCGCATTAACAAAAAAAATTTTTTGCAACGTCGCATGTTTCCGCTCGCCACAAAAATTTTAATCTCTGCTCTGCACACAAAAAATATTCGCCGCGATTGTCGTTAAAAACTTCGGCAACTTCATTTCAATCACGCTCCTTTTTTCCGAAAAAATTATCATGCCTCCGTTAAAGCCGCATTAACAAAAAAAAAATTTTTGCAACGTCGCATGTTTTACGTCACAAAAATTTTAATCGTTCGTTATGTTATTAAGAAAAAGTTTTCAATCTTTCGCAAGCCTCGATTGTATTTTCTCTGCTGTTGAAAGAAGTTAATCTCAAATAACCTTCGCCGCAAGGACCGAAGCCCGCGCCGGGCGTCCCGATAATGTGTTTTTCGCGCAAAAGTTTATCGAAGAAATCCCAGCTGGACGGAATGTCAGCGGGAGTTTTAAGCCAAATGTAAGGCGCATTTATCCCGCCGTAAGTTTTCAAGCCCGCCGCACTCAAACTTTCGCGAATGATTCTTGCGTTTTCAAGATAATAATTGATAAGTTTTTTGACTTGCGCCTGTCCTTCGTCGGAGTAAATTGCTTCGGCTCCGCGTTGAGTGATATAACTTGTGCCGTTGAATTTTGTTGTGTGACGACGCGCCCAAAGATTTTTGAACGGAACGCGTTCGCCCGTCGAAGTTGTGCCGGTCAAGCCTTCGGGGATGACGATATAGCCGCAACGAGTGCCCGTAAATCCCGCCGTCTTGCTGAAAGAACGGAATTCAATCGCAACGTCGCGAGCCCCTTCAATTTCGTAAATCGAGCGCGGAATATTTTCTTCGGTAATGTAAGCGGCATAAGCGGCGTCGAAGAGAATCACGGCGTCATTTTCTTTTGCGTAGGCAACCCATTTTTCCAGCGCAACTTTATCGAGCACGGTACCCGTCGGATTGTTCGGCGAGCAAAGATAAACCATGTCGACTTTTTCTGCGGGCGGTTCGGGCGAAAAATTATTTTCGGCAGTGCAAGGCAGATAAACGATGCCTTCAAAATGTCCGTCGGCTTTCAAATTGCCCGTGCGCCCCGCCATGACATTTGAATCGTTGTAAACGGGATAAACGGGATCGCCGAGCGCAATTTTGCTGTCGAGAGAAAAAATTTCTTGGATATTTCCGCAGTCGCATTTGGAGCCGTCGCTGATAAAAATTTCGTCGGCTTTAACGTCAAGCCCGCGTTTTGTGTAATTGAACTCGGCAATTTTGTCGCGAAGGAAAGAATAACCTTGTTCGGGACCGTAGCCGCGAAAAGTTTCGACTTTGCCCATTTCGTCCGCCGCTTTTTTCATTGCGTCAATGCAAACTTGCGGGAGCGGGCGAGTCACGTCGCCGATACCCAGACGAATAATTTTTGCGTCGGGATTTTCTTTTTGGAATTTTGCGGCGCGCTTGCCGACTTCGGAGAAAAGATAAGCTCCGGGCAGTTTCAAATAATTTTCGTTGATTCTTGCCACCGATAAAAACCTCCTAAAAGCAATGAGTAATTTGTAATTAGTAATGAGTAATGATTTCGTTTTTAACCATTCATTCCCAATTCCTAATTCATAATTCCTAATTGAATTTAAAATCGCCGTTCGGATTACTCCGCACGACGATTTTTTCAATCGCTCATTGAAGAGCGAATTATTTTCCTTATGGCGGAGCAGAGAGGGTTCGAACCTCCGCGCCCTTGCGAGCCTAACGGTTTAGCAAACCGTCCCCTTCACCGACTTGGGTACTGCTCCAATAACTTTAATCCTAAAAACTTTGCGTAGGTTATCATAACTTTTATTTCTTGTCAATAAATTTTCGGCGGTATTTTGAATACATTTTACGAGCCGCCGGCTTTTCACAAAATCTAAGGCATGTTATAATCATCAACGAATCATGCAAGAAAAGTTTAAGGAGGAGACTTTATGGAAGCATTGCACGGCGTGATTAACGACATCAATTCATTTTTATGGACTTACGTCATAATTATCGCGCTGATTGGTTCGGGCGTAATTTACACGTTGCGAACGAAATTTGTTCAGCTGAGACTTTTGGGCGAGATGATCCGATTAATTTTCGGGAGCGCGGGGCAAAAGACGGAAGGCAAAGAGATCAGCGGCTTTCAAGCTTTTTGCGTCTCGACGGCTTCGCGAGTCGGCGTCGGAAATATTGCGGGCGTGGCGATTGCGATTGTCACGGGCGGTCCCGGCGCAGTTTTTTGGATGTGGCTGATTGCTTTTATCGGTTGCGCGACAGGTTTTGTCGAGAGCACGCTTGCGCAGATTTACAAATTGCCCAGAGGCGACGGAGCATTTTTCGGCGGTCCTGCTTATTACATGAAAAATGCTTTGCACATGACGGGCTTGGCGAAACTTTTTGCGATTTTAATTTCTGTAACTTTCGGTTGGATTTATGTTTCGGTGCAGGCAAATACGATTGTCGGCGCGGTTGAGACGGCTTTTGGAATTGATCACGCGATAACGGCGATTGCAGTTGCGGCTTTAACTGCACTGGTAATTTTCGGCGGCGTCACTCGAATTGCAAAATTTGCGGAAATGCTCGTGCCGAGCATGGCGGGGCTTTATTTATTGTCCGCGTTGATAATTATCGTCATGAACTTTGATAAAGTTCCGGCAATGTTCGCGCTGATAATTCACGACGCCTTTGAACCGCAAGCGGCGGTCGGCGGCGGCTTCGGCGCAGTTTTTATGACGGGCGTTCGCCGCGGATTATTTTCCAATGAGGCGGGCGAAGGTTCCGTTCCGAACGCGGCGGCTACTGCAAGCGGCAAGCATCCTGCGCGGCAAGGTTTGATTCAAAGTTTCGGCGTTTATGTCGATACTTGGCTTGTTTGTTCGGCGACGGCTTTTTCCGTTTTGTTGACGGGAGAATATTCAATCGGCGGAGAGTTGACGGGCGTTTCGCTTGTGCAAATGTCTTTGGCGAGCGTCTACGGAACTTATGCGCCGCACATTTTGGCGATTATAGTTTTTCTTTTTGCCTTCAGCTCAATCGTCGGCAATTATTTTTACGGCGAAATTAACATTGCATTTTTTGAAGGCGATGAATCGGGATTTTTGCCGAGTTCGGTTGCCCGCCATGCCATGAATCTTTTCCGCTTGGGAGTTGTGGCTATGGTTTTGATTGGAAGTTTTGCGGAGCTCGGCTTGGTTTGGGATTCGGCGGATTTGTTTATGGGCTTTTTATGTTTGACAAACCTTTATGCCGTCGCCCGTCTCGGCAAGTATGCTTTCATTGTGCTTGACGATTATATTTCGCAGAAAAATCGCGGCGTCGAGGAGCCGGTTTTTGACGTAAAAATTTTGCCGAGCAAAGAAGGAATTCACGCTTGGGATGCAGACAAAAAATAAATTCGGTTTATTCGCCCGTCGTTCAGAAATTTTAGGCGCGGCGAATTTTTTTTGTTTTAATCGGCAAATGTCTTGAAAAATATCCTTTCAAAAAATCTTGTCGAAACAGAAGCGGGTATGATATAATTCGTCTGAAAATTTTAACCCACCTTTTGAGAGGAGCTGTATCAAAATGAAGTTGCCGAAGATTTTAAAGAGAATTGCGACCGCAGTTTGTGCCGTTGCATTGGCAGTCGGAATTGCAGGTTGCGGCGGTTCGGGCGAAAAGGAGCAATTCATTAACATCGCTACCGGCGGCACGGCAGGCACTTATTACCCGATTGGCGGAGCCATTGCGGAAGTTCTCAACAAGAACGGCATGAACGCTTCCGCGCAGAGCACAGGCGCATCCGTCGCCAATATCAACATGCTTAAGGATAAGCAGGTTGAACTTGCAATCGTTCAGAACGACATAACTTATTACGCAGTCAACGGCGAGGAAATGTTTAAGGAAGGCGGCAAGATTGAAAATCTCAAAGGCATTGCCTCGCTTTATCC
This sequence comes from uncultured Selenomonadales bacterium, assembly GCA_937877655.1. Lineage (GTDB taxonomy): Bacteria > Bacillota > Negativicutes > Selenomonadales > Selenomonadaceae > Quinella. Next base: position 16,626 of record CALFJC010000120.1, on the reverse strand, counting down.
CGAAACTTGCCAATTCGTCGTCCGCGAAGATTCGGGCATTAAAAGCATTGTCGATTTGAAAGGCAAACGCGTTGCGGTCGGCGCGGCAGGCTCCGGCGCGGAAGCCAATGCCCGTCAAATCCTTGAGGCTTACGGCTTGACTTATGACGACGTTGACGAACAATTTCTTTCCTTCGCCGAAGGTTCCTACGCCATTAAGGACGGCACGGTTGATGCGGCTTTCGTGACTGCAGGTTATCCGACGGCTTCCGTTCAAGATGTCGCTTCTCAAAACAAAATTCGTCTCCTGCCCGTCGGCGACGAGCAAGTTAAATTGCTCTCCGAAAAATATCCTTTCTACACAAAAACAATCGTTCCCGCCGGCACTTATCAAGGCTTTGATGAAGAAATTGAAACCGTCAGCGTTATGGCTATCCTCGTTGCAAATGACAAAATCGACGCGGCACTCGGCGAAAAACTCACTCAAGCAATTTTTGATAACTTAGACAAAATCGCGGCGGCTCACTCGGCGGCTAAGAGCATTACAAAAGAAGGCGCGCTTAAAGGAATGGATTTCATGACCATGAACGAAGGCGCGACAAAAGTTCTCAAGTAAAATTTTTTGCAAATAAATTTATCGGGGCGTCGAAAATTTTCGGCGTCTTATTTTTTTTGGAGGAGACATGGAAAATTTTATCGTGACGACGATTAGGAAGCCCGATTCGGCGACTGAAATTTTTGCCGAAAAAATTTCTCGAAAACTCGGCGGGCAATTCGTAAGGCGCGAAAATTTTTCTTTCGACGCGCTGAAAAATTTTTACTGCACTGAAAATATTCTTTTGGTCAAAAAAAATTTCCTCAGCGCAATTACGGCGGAGGGAGAATTATTTTTTCATCCGAACACGGCGCATCTCCGAATAAAAAATCTGCGCGGCGGCGAAGGCGACAGATTGATTGATGCGCTGAAAATTTCTGCAGGCTCAAAAGTTTTGGATTGCACGCTGGGCTTGGGCAGTGATGCCATTGTTGAAAGTTTTATCGTCGGCGAGTCCGGAAAAATTGTCGCGCTTGAAATTAATCCGCTGATTGCCGAAGTTGTAAGTTACGGCTTGAAAAATTTTTCTGAAGACAGCCCGCACATTTTGGAAGCGATGCGCCGCGTCGAAGTCATTAACGCCGATTGCGGAGAATTTTTAAAAACCTGCGCGGACAAATCTTTTGACGCGGTTTATTTTGATCCGATGTTTCGCCGCCCGATTCAAAAAAGTTCGGGACTCAATCCCATTCGTCCGCTAGCCGACAATCGCCCTTTGACTGAAGAAATTATTCGCGAGGCTTGTCGCGTTGCAAAATTTCGCGTCGTCATGAAAGAACATTCGGGCAGTGAAGAATTTTCGCGGCTCGGTTTCAAAGTCGCGGACGGCGGAAAATACAGTTCAATTTCTTTCGGCGTGATTGACGTTGCCGAATAATTTTCCCGAACAAAAAATCTCCGCCTTAAATTTCAGCGGAGATTGAAAAAAATTATTCAGCCAAAAGCTTTTCAAATTCTTCTTCGGACAAAGTTTTTATGCCGAGCTCCTGCGCCTTTTTGAGTTTGGAGCCCGCCTTGTCGCCGACAATAACATAATCGGTATTTTTGCTGACTGAACCTTTGACGAGCCCGCCGCGCTCCGTGATGAGTTTGCTTGCCTCGTCGCGAGTAAATTTCTCCAGCTTGCCCGTCAACACAAAACTTTTGCCCGCTATCGCCGAGCCCTCTTCAAAAACTTTTTTCTCTTCAGCCATTGTTAAGCCCCTTTCTTTAAGCTCCTCCAAAATTTTAAGATTGTCCGCGTCGTCGAAAAACTCTCTGATGTGCCGCGCAGTCACTTCGCCGATGTCGGGCACGGTTTGAAGTTCTTCCAACGTCGCCTTTGAAAGTTCCTCAAGCCCGCCGAAATGTTGAATCAAATCTCTTGCCGCCGCGCTTCCCACGCCGAAAATCCCCAAGCCCGTCAAAAGTTTTGCGGGCGAATTTTTTTTGCTCTCTTCAATCGCCGTCAAAACATTGTCCGTAGCTTTTTCGCGCCCGAAAATTTTTTTGTCAATCAAATCTGCGCGGAAATTTTTCAGCTTGTAAATGTCGGCAACGGTTTTTATAAGCCCTTCGGAAATGAGTTTCGGAATTGAAGTTTCGCCGAGCCCTTTGATGTCCATTGCGTTGCGCCCGACAAAGTTCAGCAAATGATTTTCCAACTGCGCGGGACAATTCGGATTGACGCAACGAAAATCGGCGGCGGATTCTTCGCGCTCCAATTTGTGATTGCAGACGGGACATGTTTCGGGAAATTTGAACGGCGCGGAGTTTTCGGGACGCTTTGAAATGACAACGCCGCTGACTCGCGGAATAATTTCGCCGCTCTTGTAAACTTTTATCGTATCGCCGATGCGAATGTCAAGCGCGTCGATAAAATCTTGGTTGTGCAAAGTTGCGCGTTCGACTTTTGTTCCGTTCAAACTCACCGCGTCAAAAACTGCCGTCGGAGTAATTCTGCCCGTCCGCCCGACGCTCAACTCAATTTTTTTCAAAACGGTTTCGCGCTCGTCGGGAGGATATTTGTAAGCGACTGCCCAACGCGGAAATTTACTCGTCGCGCCCAATTTTTCTCTGTCGGCAAAAGAATTCACTTTGACAACCGCGCCGTCAATGTCGTAGCCGAGATTTTCGCGCCGCTCGCCGATTTCTTCAATCGCCCGCCAAACCTCCTCAAAACTTTTGCAGACTTTGTAAGCATGAATAATTTTCACGCCGTTTTTCGCCATGAAATCATACGCTTCGACGTGACTTTGAATTTCGACGCCGTCAATCTTCTGCATGTTGAAAACGAACATTGAAAGTTTTCTTTCGCGAACAATTCTGCTGTCGAGCTGGCGAAGAGTACCCGCCGCGCAGTTTCGCGGGTTGGCAAAAATTTTCAAGCCCAATTTTTCTTGACGATCATTTGTCGCCAAAAAATTTTTATGCGTCATGTAAACTTCGCCGCGAATCTCAAAATATTTCGGCGCGTCAACCAAATTTTTTACAACGTCTTCAATAACCAACGCATTTTCCGTAACGTCTTCGCCTTGCGTGCCGTCGCCGCGAGTTATCGCCTGAATAAATTTTCCGTCCTCATAACGCAGAGCCATTGACAAGCCGTCAATTTTTTCTTCGACAACAAATTCCGGCGCGCCGAGCTTTTCAATCGTGTCGTTCATAAAATTTTCCACTTCCTCGCGGCTGAAAACGTCTTGGAGCGAAAGCATCGGCACATCATGCGCAACCAATTTTCCCGCCTCGCGCCGCGCAGAGCCCCCGACAAGTTGCGTCGGCGAAGTCGGCGTTATGAATTCGGGATAAGCCGCCTCCAATTCCTTCAGCCGCGTCATCAACTTATCATATTCGTAATCGGAAATTTCGGGCGCGTCGAGTTCATAATATTTTTTGTTGTGCCGCCGAATTTCTTTGCGAAGTTGCAAAATCTCCGCCTTGACTTGCGAAATATCCAATTCAATCACCTGCCTTAAATTTTATCAATCGGCGCGATTGTCGCCAAAAGTTTTTTAACGCCGACTTCGATATTTGAAAAAGAAACCGTCAAAATTCCGTTGTCAATCGACATAACGGTTCCGAGCCCGAATTTTTTGTGATTAATCATGTCGCCGACTTGAAAATTTGCGGGCGGAGATTTTTTTTCAGGAGTTTTACTCTGCGCGGGACGATAAGCCGTCGGCGGTTTGTAGCTCGGAGACGAAGATTTTTTTTGCGGAACAAAGACGGGTTTTATTCCCAATCGTTCAAGGCAAGAATCGGGAATTTCTTCGACGAAGCGCGAAATATCTTGGTCGCGCATTTTCCCGAAAGACATTCTGGTATAAGTCGCCGTTATGTAAAGTTTTCTTTTGGCGCGGGTAATTGCAACGTAACAGGCGCGCCGCTCCTCCTCAAGTTCCGCCTCGTCTTCCAAAGAAATATAATGCGGAAAAATCCCGTCCTCCATGCCGACCATAAACACAACCGGGAATTCCAAACCTTTCGCCGCGTGAACCGTCATCAATTTTACGCGAGATTCTTCTTCGTCAAGAGTGTCCAAGTCGGTTATCAACGCAACGTGATTCAAAAAATCTTCCAAAGTGCCCGCCGGATTCATTTCGACAAATTCTTTCGCGCTGTCGACAAATGTTCCCAAATTTTCTTCGCGAGAAATGTTTTCGAGCTTGCCTTCTTCCGCGCCGTCGCGGAGCATTTGCATATAACCCGATTCGTTCAACACGCTGATTATCAATCTGTCGACGGAAAGATTTTTTGCCGACTCGGTTAAACTCATCATCATTGCCGCAAAACCTTGAAGTCCTGCGCGGAATTTTGGATTAAGTCCAAGTTGAGCCAAAAGTTTTTTGTCGGCGATAAGTTCCATAATCGAAATTTCTTGCGCGCTTGCGAATTCTGCCAGCCGATTTAAATTTGTTAAGCCGATTCCGCGCTTCGGCGTGTTGATTATTCGCAAAAGATGAAAATCATCTCGCGGGTTGGCGATAACATGAAGATAGGCGAGGATGTCTTTAATTTCCTTGCGATCATAAAATTTCAGCCCGCCGATTATGACGTAGGGAATTTCTTCGCGCATAAATTTTTCTTCAAACAGCCGCGACTGCGCATTTGTGCGATAGAGCAGAGCAATTTCGTTGTAAGAAAAATTTTCCTGTTCGACGAGCCGTTTAACTTCTTTGGCAACAATCGCGGCTTCCAACTTGTCGCTTTCGCATCTGATTAATTTAATTTTTTCGCCCGACTCGTTTTGAGTCCAAAGATTTTTCGGCTTGCGGTCGAAATTATTTTGGATAACGGAATTTGCCGCCCGCAAAATAGTTTTTGTCGAACGATAATTTTGTTCCAGAAAAATAATTTTCGCTTCGGGATAATCGCGCTCGAAATTTAAAATGTTGCGCATGTCCGCGCCGCGCCAGCCGTAAATCGATTGATCCGCGTCGCCGACAACGCAGAGATTTTTATATTTGGCGGCAAGCAAATTTGTCAAAACATACTGCGCAAAATTCGTGTCTTGATATTCATCGATTGAAATGTATCGAAAACGCTCCTGATATTTCTCCAGAATTTCGGGGAAGGCGCGGAAAAGTTGCACGGTTTTAAAAATGAGATCGTCGAAGTCAAGCGCGTTGTTTTCCCGCAACTTTTTCTGATAAAGCTCGTAAATCAGCGCGACATTCGCTTCGTAAGCATTGCCGCCGTAAGAAATTTTTTCTTTGAACTGCGCGGGCGTTATCAAATTATTTTTCAAGTCGGAGATTTTGCCGTTGATTTTGTCGAAAATATTTTCTCCGAGTTGCAATTCGTTGACGCAACGTTTAAGGAGAGTTTTTGAGTCGCCGGCATCGTAAATCGCGAAATTGCTTGAGAACTCGTTTGTAATTTTAATTTCTCTTCGCAAAAGCCGTGCGCAAAAAGAATGAAAAGTACTCAACACAACATTTTTTGCCGCCGCGCCGATTAATTTTTCTGCGCGGTTTTTCATTTCGTTGGCGGCTTTGTTCGTGAAAGTTATCGCCAAAATATTGAAGGGCGAAATTCCGTGCGCGATTAAATTTGCAATGCGGTAAGTCAAAACGCGAGTTTTTCCGGAGCCCGCGCCCGCCATAACCAAAAGCGAGCCGTCGAGATATTCGACAGCCTTTTTTTGTTCGGCATTAAGATTTTCAAAAAAAAATTGCTCGGACAAAAGAGCATTCTCCTTTCTGATAATTAGGAATTATGAATTAGGAATTAGGAATGAACTTCTTCCTTCATTATTAATTCCTAATTCCTAATTCATAATTGCCTTCATGCTGCGGCGTTGGTTGAGAGATTGTAATAAACTCCGCGCCGCGCCATCAAATTTTCGTGAGTGCCTTCTTCGGTAATGTTGCCGTGTTCAAGGACAAGAATTCTGTTCGAGTTGCGGATTGTGGCAAGGCGATGCGCAACGGTTATCGTCGTGCGGTTTTCGGAAAGTTTTTTCATTGCCTTTTGAATTTGACGTTCGGTTTCATTGTCGAGCGCGGAAGTTGCTTCGTCAAGAATTAAAATTTTCGGGTTGCGGAGAAACATTCTGGCAATGGCGAGACGTTGTTTTTGCCCGCCGCTGAGTTTAACGCCGCGTTCGCCGATAAAAGTATCATAGCCGTTCGGGAGTGCGGAAATAAATTCGTGGGCTTCGGCAAGGCGAGCCGCCTCGATAATTTCTTCATCTGTGGCATTTTCTCTGCCGTAAGCGATATTGTCTTTGACGCTCGCCGAAAACAGAAATGTATCCTGTTGAATCATGCCGACTTCTTTTCTCAAGCTGTCAGTCTTAACGGTTTTGATGTCGCGTCCGTTGATGGAAATTTTTCCGCCGTTGAGATCATACATGCCCAAAAGAAGTTCGCAGAGAGTAGTTTTGCCGCCGCCGGTCATGCCGACAATCCCGACGTGTTCGCCCGCCGCAATACTCAAATTAAAATCGTTGAAAATCAGCGGATTGTTTTCGTAACCAAAATTCACGTGAGAAAATTCAATCGCCTGCGTGTTGCCTTCGATTTTGGCGACGCGCTCGGCGGAAAGTTCGTTGCTTTCTGGGAGATTCATAAGTTCGCGATAACGTTCGACGCCCGCCATGCCGCGCTGATAAACTTCCGTCAGCATCATCAGCTGAAAGACGGGGCGCATGCAAAGCATCATGTAAAGCAGAAAGGCAACGAGATCGCTGATTTTCATCAAGCCGAGACTTATTAACGCGCCGCCGAGTACGATAATCGTTAAGTTCATGACGTTGGAAAAAAAATCTATTCCGCCGTGAAGTTTTCCGACTGTTTGAAAAGAATTTTCCTGAACCGATAAAAGGTTTTCGCCTGCGCGGAGCATTTTGTCGAGTTCTTTTTCTTCGTTGCTGAAAGTTTTTACAAGACGAATTCCCTGCAAACTCTCCGAAATTTGTCCGCTCAAATCGCCGGTGTTTTCTCGCGCTTGCATGAACGTTTTTTTCATGTCGCCGTTGAGTTTTATCGTTGTAAAAGTTTTGAAAATCAGCAGGGCGGTTACGACGATTGCAAGTTGCCAATTCAGCCAGAAAAGCAAGGCGACCGAGCCGATTAAAGTTATCGAGCAAGTCATGAACAGGTGAGGAATTGCGAACATTAAATTTCCGACTTCCGCAATGTCGTTGACGAGCCGCGATAAAAGTTGCCCGCTCTGCGCGTTGTCGTAGAAAGAATATCCCATTCTCAACAGATGGCGGAAAAGTTTTTCGCGCATTTTGAATTCAATTTTCGCGCCCATGCCGCGACCGACGACTTCGACTTTGTAATTCAAAAAATAATTCGCCGCGTAAATCGCCAAGAGTGCGCCCGCCGTCAAAATCATTTCGGACGAAATGCCGTGCGGCAAAAGTTCATCCATAACGTGACGAATCAGCATCGGCGAGAGCAGTCCGAGCCCCGCGCAGATTAACGAGCCGATTACCACGAACGAAAACGCTTTTTTGTGCGCCGAATAAATCTCCGCGAAAAAATTCAATCTGTCCTTGATCATGAAAATCCCTCCCTGAAATGCAATTAGGAATTATGAATTAGGAATTAGGAATGAAGAGCCTATAAGCCATAAGCTAACTCCTTAATTCAGATTTTGAAAGTCGGGTAATTTTGCCCTTCATAATATTCGTCGTCTTCAAGCTCTTGTCGAATCAACCCCTTAAGTTGTTCAGCAATTTTATCAAAAGAATTTTGCAATGTTTTGCGCTCAGTCTTTGACAAAGTTATATAAAGTTCCTCATAATCGGGTTTTTGCAGTTGAAAAGTTTCGCCCTTCTCCGTCAGCTCCACAATCATTGCGCGCTTGTCTTCTTTGGAGCGATAGCGAATTATATATCCGTTTGCTTCCAATTTCTGAAGGAGCTCGCCCAAAGACTGCGGACGAATGTCCAAGATAAAGCCGAGTTCCTTTTGATTTATGCTGTGCATTCTGCGCAGTGCCGACAAAATTCTTCCTTGCCCCTGCCACGGGTCGAGTCCGCCGAAATTTTTTCCGTACCACATCATGTGATAGCGATGCAAGAGACTGTACATTTCCAAAAGGCTTTTTGTTAAATCTTTGTCGCTTGCCATAATTATTCCTCCCAAAAAATTAATGGTACCCTGTAAGATAATGATACACGGTACCTTAAAAACAGTCAATATTTTTTTGTGATTTTTAATCAAAGTTTTAACGAAGAGCCTTCGCGGGACAAATTTTTTTGCAACGAAGGCAACGGACACATTCGGCAGAATTGCATTCTTTTGTCGGGTCGAGGTCTAGCGGACAAATTTTTTTGCAACACCCGCAACCGATGCATTTATCGGCGGAGAAATTTATTTGATAAAAGCTGTACTTGTTCAGCAAGCCGTAAATCGCGCCGAGCGGACACATTACCCGACAAAAAAATCTGTGAACAAAAATGCTCCCGCCAATCACGACAAGCAGGATAAAAATTTTCAGCGCGAATAAATTTCCCAAAACGCCGCGAAATTCTTCGTGAGTTGCAATTAGCGGCAAGCCCGCTTCCAGTGTTCCCGCCGGGCAAATGTATTCGCAAAAAGTCGGCTCGCCGAATTTCGTTGCAACGGGCAAAATCAGCACGAAAATTATCAGCAAAAAATATTTTATGCGAGTCAATCTGCGCGGCAAAAAAATTTTCGGCGACGGAATTTTATCCAAAAGCTCTTGAATCAAGCCGAACGGACATAAAAAACCGCAGACGATTCTTCCAAGCAACAAGCCGATTAAAATTACAAAGCCCGCCGTATAAAAGCTGAACTTGCCGCCCGCGCCTGCGACGGCTTGCAGTGCTCCAATCGGACAGCTGAAAGTTGCCGCAGGACATGACCAGCAATTTAATCCGGGCGCACAGAAATTTTTTAAATCGCCGCGATAAATTTTTCCGCCAAAAAAATTTGCCGCAAGAGGATTCGTCAAAATCGTTGCCGCAAATTGAATCAATCGCCTTTTCATCAGCCGAGCCCGATGCACTCAAGACAAACTCGCGACGCCTTTTGAAAAATAATTTCCAACTCGCCGCGCTCTGCGCCAAAAAAAATCATTGCCGCGCCCGCAAAAAAAATTACCAGCCTAATCTTTGAGAAGTTTTTCCAGTTCATTTTTGTAAGCCTCGACATTCGCGCCGACAATCGCATTGCCGACAACTTCGCCCTTGTTGTTCACAAAAATTGTAGTCGGAACCGCCTCGACATTCTCCATAAATTTTGTAAGCGCGGCGTCAGGAATAATGTTCACGAAATCTGCGCGAGCTTCTTTGGTTATCTGAACGGCTCTTTGAATTTGCGCAGATTTTTCCGAAGCGTCACAGACAATCCCGATAAGTTGTGCGTCGGCGGGCAACGAGCGAGCCAGCTTGCCGAGTTCGGGCATTTCGGCAATGCAGGGCGGGCAAAAAGTTCCCCAGATATTTACGATTGTAATTTTCTTTGACGCAAAAATTTCGTTCGTGACATCCGCGCCGTTAATCGTTTTCGCCGTGAAGTTCGGAATATTTTTCGCAACGGGTGATGCCTGCGCGACGGCATGAGAATGTTCATGAACTTCCGAAGAATTTTCTCCGCCGCATCCTGAAATTAAAATTGCCGTGCCCAGAAAGATTATCGCAAAAATTTTTTTCATCATGTAAATCATCTCCCGCGATCATTTTTGAAATTTTATCACGCAAAATTTTTTGGCGCAATAAAAAAGATGGAAAGATTGTCAGATGGAAAGATGGAAAGTTTTTTACTCTCAATCTTTCCATCTTATGACCTTTCCATCTTTAAACACATTGCACTTTCGGCAGGGGAATTGCGGCGCGGGCAGAATAAATGCAGTTAGGAACTAGGAACCAGGAACTTGGAACTAGGGATTAGAAATTGGGAATGATTACTTGATATGAGAATTGTGGTTTCCGGCTATTACGGCTCGAAAAACGGCGGCGATGAAGCGATGCTCGCGGCGATGCTCGAAGTTCTTCGCGAAGAAATTTCCGATTTGCAAGTTACGGTTATTTCACTCAACCCAGAATATACTCGCCTGCGTCACAAAGTCGACGCGGTGCCCATGCCGGATATTTTTTCCATCATAAAAAAAATTCGTGCGGCAGATTTATTGATAAGCGGCGGCGGCTCGCTCCTCCAAAACGTAACGAGCGGGCGCAGTCTTTATTATTACCTTGCGATAATTTTTTTTGCGCTTGTCTTGGGACGAAAAGTTATGCTTTACGCGCAGGGTATCGGACCTATTCGCGGCACATTGGCGCACAAACTCATGAACTTAATCGTTAATCGCGTTGATTTAATCACGGTAAGAGATCGCGGCTCGCTTGAGGAATTGTCGCGCTTGAAAATCACGCGTCCGAAAATTTTTTGTACGGCAGATCCTGTCCTCGCGATAAAATCTGTTCCGCTTGAAATCGGCGAAAGAATTTTGGCGCATCATTCAATAAAAAAATCGGACGGAAAATTTATCGGCGTGGCTGTTCGCCATTGGCTCGGCTGGGGACGTTTTCAATCGGAGCTCGCCGAAGCTCTGGATAAAATTGTTGAGGCGACGGGCGCGAAAATTGTTTTTATCCCGATGAAATTTCCCGAAGATATTCGCTCCGCCGTGTCGACCGCCGAACTTATGAAAAAAAATTGCGTTGTGTTTGAAGAAGAATTTTCGACGCGGGAAATTTTAAGTCTCGTCGGTTGCATGGATTTGTTAATCGGCGTCAGACTGCACGCGCTGATTTTCGCGGGCGTTATGAATGTTCCGTTGCTCGGAATTTCCTACGACCCGAAGATTGAACGTTTCCTTGATTCAATCGGCGAAAAACCTTTGGGCAATATGGCAGACGTGACGGCGCAAGAAATTTTTGACGCGACGTTGAAAAAATTATCGGAGGACAAAGAGTTTCGCGACGACAAACTTTTAAAAGAACTCGGCGAACTCGCCCGCCTGAATGCAAAACTTGCCGTCGAGCTCGTCGAGAACAAACTTTCATGAACGAAAATTTTTTGCCGGAAAAAAAAGTTGATAAATCTCTGCTCGGACGCGACTTTTTCATTCCCGCCGATTTGCAGGGAATTTTTTCTTTTTATCTGCGCGGCGATTTTAAAAATATGGGAGGAAAATTTATGATTGAAATTGATGTAAATATCGTTGAAATCGTCACGAACAGGCTTTTCATAAATTCGCTTGATATTTTCCGCGAATACTTTCAAAATTCTTGTGACGCCATAGATGACGCGATTGAAGCGGGCATTTTGCAAGAAGGCGACGGGCGAATTAAAATTTTACTCTATAAAAACAAAGACAGCAGCCGAATAACGATTGAGGATAACGGCATGGGAATTTCTGTTCGTTACTTTAAACGCACAATGAACAAAATTGGCAATTCGGACAAAAGTTTGGAGACGGACAGAGGTTTTCGGGGCATCGGGCGACTTTGCGGCTTGGCTTATTGCAAAAAATTGCACTTGACTTCGACGGCTAAAGGCGAGACAAAATTTTCCGTTATGGAAATTGACGCGGAAAAACTTCGCAGAGAATTTTTCAGAAACAAAAATCGTTCCGCCGAATCGATTCTTCAAGATGTCATAACTTTCAAAGAAGGTATCGCGAAAGCCGACGAACATTTTTTCCGCGTCGAGCTGATTGATATTGTCGAAACGAACGAAGATTTGCTTAACGTGGAAAAAGTCCGTGATTATTTGTCGTTCGCCGCGCCCGTTGCCTTCAGCCCGGATTTTAATTTTCAAAATGAAATTTATAAACACGCCGCCTCGATTGATTTTAAAATCACGGAGTACAAAATTTTCGTGAACGGCGAGCCCTGCTTTAAAAATTACAAAACCAAGTTCAACACATTCAGAAACGACACGGATAAAATTTTCAATTTGGATTTTCGAGAGTTTTACGACGGAGAAAAATTAATTGCGTGGAGTTGGGTTGGGCTGTCGACGTTTAAAGGTGTTCTCAGCGAGAAGAGAGACACGCCCGATTATAAAATGCGCGGCATTCGGCTCCGCGCAGGCAATATTCAAATCGGCGACGGAGGAGTTTTTAAAAATTTGTTCAGAGAAAATCGCTACACAAAATATTTTATCGGCGAAGTTTACGCCGTCGACACAAATTTAATTCCGAATTCCCGCCGAGATTATTTTGAAGAAAATGACGCCTGCAACGCATTGGAGACTACGCTTGAAAAATATTTTGAGGAATTGCACGCACGTTGTAATAATGCTTCAAAAGAAAGAGAAAAATCCCGGAAAACACAATCGAATAAAGGAATCGGCATTATCAAAATCAATCGTTTACCCAAGCCGAATTGGTCGAAGGAATGTAAAAAGCTTTACAACAAAATTTGCAAAATTATTCGTGCCAATCCCAAATTGTCGGGAGAAGAACTAATCAGGAAATTTGAAGAGGTTATCAAATGAGCCGTCGCGTTTTACTCTTGGAGCCGAATTACAAAAACAAATATCCGCCGCAAAATCTCATGAAACTTGCAACTTATTTTCGGCAGGTTTGCAAAGACGACGTGAGATTTTACAAGGGCGATTTGAAAACTTTTGGCGCGCAACTTTTGCTTGAAGAATTTTTTAAAGGCGAAGTCGACAAACAAAATCTTTTCGCGCCCGATAAAAATGACGCCCTTGAAAAATTCGGCAGGTATGAAAAAGATTTGCTTGAGTTCATAAGGCACGGGAAAATTTCTTTTCTGGACGCCGTGCCAAATATACGCGAAGATGATTTTTTCTACGATTTTTCTCTGAAAAATCTTCATCTCCGCTTAAAAGCCGAAGACTTCCCGAAGTTCGATATTATCTGCGTCAACTCGCTGTTCACGTTCTTTTTCAACGAGACAATCAACACGATAAATTTCGCGAAAAATTTTCTTGCCGCCGACGGGAAAATTTTTGTGGGCGGAGTGGCGGCGACTCTCCTCCCGAAATATTTTGAAGAAGAGACGGGCATTAAACCGCATGTCGGACTTTTGGATAAGCCGACGGATCTCGGCAAAAGCGACGACGTTATCATTGACACTTTGCCGCCCGATTATTCGATTCTTGACGAAGTGGATTACAAATATCCAGCCGCCGATGACTACATAACTTACACGACGCGGGGTTGTATCAGAAATTGTTCGTTCTGCGCGGTCACGCGGCTTGAGCCCGAATTTAAAGATCACGTCGAGATTTTTAAGCAGATTAAATATATCCAAGAAAATTTCGGCGCGAGAAAAAATCTTTTGCTGATGGATAACAACGTCCTTGCGTCGAAAAAGTTTGATGAAATTATTGACGAGATAAAAACTTGCGGCTTCGCGAAGGGCGCAACTTATCTGCCGCCCGATGAATACGATGTTGCTTTTAAAAATCTCCGCGCAGGTTTCAACGACCGCGCTTATATCAAAAAAATGATTGAGATTTATGACGTGTTGGAGCAAAGACTTCCTAAAGATTCGGCGGGAGAATTTTATTCAAGGCGGGAAAAAAATCTTCTGTTGACCGTTTCAAGCGCAACGAAGGAAAAAATTTTTGAAATGGACGAGTTCGTTCGCCCGCTGTACAAAAGGCACTTTAAACGCAAACGCGTTACTCATTACGTCGATTTCAATCAAGGACTTGATGCGCGGTTGCTTGACGAAGAAAAGATGTCGCGGCTTGCCGAGCTGAATATTCGTCCGATGCGAATTGCGTTTGATCACATTGAGCAAAGAGAAATTTACGAGCGGGCAATTCGGCTTGCGGTGCAACACGGCATTAAGGATTTGTCGAATTATCTGCTGTACAATTATTTGGATAAGCCCGTTGATTTTTACAATCGCCTGCGAATTAACATTGAGCTTTGCGAGGAATTGGACGTTGCGATTTATTCTTTCCCGATGAAATATTGTCCGATTGACGATCCGAAATATTTTCGCAACCGCGATTATATCGGGCGGCATTGGAACAAAAAATTTATTCGTGCGGTTCAAGCGATAATCAACGTGACGAAAGGCAAAATCGGGCGCGGAAAAGATTTTTTTGAAAAGGCGTTCGGGAGAAATCTTGATGAGTTTTATGATTTGCTTTACATGCCCGAAACTTTTATAATTTACAGATTCAAGTACGAAGACAATTTGACGGCGGCTTGGCGCGAAAAATTTCTGGCACTCAGCGACAGCGAGCGAGCCGAAGCGGAAAAATATATTTTGCCCAACAGATTTTCCAAAGCAGAAGTTGCCGGCGTCGAGAACGAAAAAGTTCGCGAGCTTTTGAAATTTTATCAGATAAGGAAATGAATGTTACTTTTTAAAATTTTTTTTTGGGAGGCGGATTCTTGGGAAGTAAAATTGACGAACAAAAAAGTTTTGGGGAAACAATAATTGTCACGGCGAACGGCGTCCACATTCAGGCGAAGAGCGCGGGACAACAAAATTATGTCGAGACAATGCGGCGGCATGTCGTAACTTTCGGCGTGGGAGTCGCGGGCACGGGAAAAACATTTTTGGCTGTGGCATTGGCGACGTATTATCTGCGCGTCAAGGAAGTTCGGAGAATAATTTTAACGCGCCCTGCAGTCGAGGCGGGCGAGCGATTGGGATTTTTGCCGGGCGACATGACAGAGAAATTGGATCCGTATTTGCGCCCGCTTTATGACGCGTTGAAAGAAATTTTGGGCGTCGACATGTATCAGAAATTTTCAAGTCGGGGCGTGATAGAAATTGCGCCGCTGGCTTACATGCGCGGGCGAACTTTGAACGACGCCTTCATAATTTTGGACGAGGCGCAGAACACGACATCAAATCAAATGAAAATGTTTTTAACGCGCTTGGGATTCGGTTCGCGAATGGTCGTGACGGGCGACTTAAGCCAAATCGATTTGCCGCGAGGAATGACTTCGGGGCTTGCCGAAGCGGTGGAGATTTTAAAAAATGTTAAAGGCGTCGGAATATCGGAGCTGAATTCTTCGGACGTCGTGCGGCACGAAGTAGTTTCGCGAATAGTTGACGCCTATAAAAAATACGAGGAGACAAAATGAATACTGCGATAAGTTTTGAGCCCGAAACTTTGACGGTTGAAGAAAATTTGCTTGAAGAAATTATGCGGGCGGCGGACGTTGTCGGAGAAATTTACGGCGTTGAAAATTGCGAGCTGAGCATAACTTTGACCGATGATGAAAATATTCATGCGCTGAACAAAAAATTTCGCGGCATTGACAGAGCGACGGACGTTTTATCGTTTGCCTTTCGCGAAAGTGACGAGCCCGAAGTTATCGGCACGGAGTTTGAAATTTTGGGCGACGTGATAATTTCGTTGGAGCGGGCAAAAGTTCAGGCAGAAGAATTCGGGCATTCGTTTTTGCGGGAAATAATTTTTTTGGAAGTGCACGGGCTTTTACATTTGCTCGGCTACGACCACATTGCCGAGGACGAACGGCTTGAGATGGAAGCGGAACAAAAATTTATCATGGGGAAATTGGGAATCGGAAGATAAAAAAGACTCCAACCGAAAGGTCGGGTTTTTTTTTTCGGAAATTTTAAAGTGGATTAATAGGCGGGTTTCGTTTATAATGGCAAGAAAATTTTTCGGGCGGGTGAAAAAATTTTGTACATAATCGGTTTGACGGGCGGAATAGCCTGCGGGAAATCGGCAGTTGCGGAATCTCTCAGACGCAATTACAGCGCGATAACTTTTGACATTGACGAAGTAACTCATTGGCTCAGCGAGCCGGGCGGCGAACTTTTTGAAATTTATGTTCGACACTTCGGCAAAAATATAATCACGGACACGGGCGTTTTGAATAAAAAATTAATCGGCGAAATAATTTTCAACAATCCCGCCGAGCGCAAATGGATTAATTCTGTGGCGCATCCGATTCTTTTGAATTATGCGCGACAATTTTTGGTCGAATGTCAAGAAAACGGCGCGGGAATGGTTGTGTTGGAAGTGCCGCTGTTATTCGAGGCGGGTTGGGAACATTTATTTGACGAAATTTGGCTGGTTTACACGAAAAGACAACTGCAAATCAAACGGCTGATGTATCGCGACTGCTTGACAAAGGAAGAGGCATTGGCAAGAATCAATTCTCAAATGACGCGAGAAGAAATGTGTTCCCGCGCAAATGTGATAATCCGAAATGTAAAGGGACGTATCGAAGTTTCCGAACAAATTCGCGCCGCAATTAAGGGCAGAATTTTTTAGCAGGCAACTTTTGAAAAGCCCGCTTTAAAAGCGGGAGAATAGCAGTCGCGGCAACGTGACGTTGCATCCTGATGTCGCGCTCCTGCGTAAAAAAATTTCGAAGTAACGACCGCGATTGTACGCAACGCTACGCATTGCCAGCTTCGCCGATAAATTTTTTCAATCACTCGCCGCGCCTTCAGCAAATAAAAATTTTTTCGCCGCAATAGTTTGAAGGAAAAATTTCATGGCGCAACTTTTAAAAAGTTGACAAACAGCAGTCGCGCTCCAATGAAAAAATTTTTCGGAGTAATTAGCCGCGGTTGTACGCAACGCTGCGCATTGCTAGCTTACTAAATTTTTTTAATCACTCGCCGCGCCTTCAGCAAATAAAAATTTTTTCGCCGCAATAGTTTGAAG
>CALFJC010000119.1 GCA_937877655.1 uncultured Selenomonadales bacterium | reverse complement strand
TTCCGATCATCACGACTTCAACGACTTCTTCAAAGAAGACCGCTCCGGGCTCGAAGCCTTCATCGACCATCTTCCGACCATGGTACAAACTTTTGTACCATCGCAAGAATCCGTCACTTTTTTTGACGACAACCAACAACCAACCGAATTGCCGACCTTGATTGGCGGATGGCAGCCCTCCTGCATCGACGACGCGGACTTAATCAAACGCGCTCTTGCCAAGAAGAAAAAGAAATCCAATAAGCAACTTAATCCCAACGATCCCGATTCTTCTTCTCCTTTTTACTTCGCCAGATTCGGTGCCGACGACCTTAAACTCCTTTTTGTCGACGGTAAGTATGACTTCTTCAAAAACCGACTTTGCGCCGTTCGCCGACTCATTCACATCTTGACCACTTTCGCCGACAACAATCCACAACAAGTTTTTTCTCTCTTTCGTAAATCCGCTCTCGACCGGAATCTTCAGATCGGCGATTCCGAGATCATTCCCATCATCAACGACATCGTCCGGCAACATCTTGATAACCACGAGCCCATCTTCAATCAAATTGCTCACAAGATGCGCAAACAAACTCGCGACCCCAGTATTCCCGTCAATTGCACGGAAAACTTCGATCTCGTTTTTCTTTTCGATCCCGTCATCAAACACGCCTTTGCTTTCAACGGCTTTGCGCAACGCATCGAACCTACTCGCACTCTCCCATGGCGCAATCAATTTAACGACAATCAGCCCGTCTCCGACGCCGACGATTCTCACATTCGCAATCTCATCGATCGCAACTACAAACTTCGCGGCTCTCAGACCTGCTACGATTGCCTCGTCGAATACTCTCACAAGCTCTGGTTTCATCCCGTTCACGACTTCTTCCACAACCTTCCTACATGGGATCAAACTCCCCGCGCGGAATCGATTTTCATCGAGCGGCTCGGCGTCAAAGATTCTCCTTATGCCCGCGCTGTCACCAAGGCTTGGTTGCTTGCTGCCGTCGCTCGCGTTTTTCATCCGGGATGCAAATTCGATTATTGTCTCGTTTTGCAAGGCAAACAGGGCATCGGCAAGTCTACCATCCTTCGACAACTCGGCGGCAACTGGTTCGGCGAGCTCGATTCCATTTCCGACGAAGACGTCGTTGAACGACTTCAAGGTTTGTGGATCATCGAATTGACCGAAATGCAGGCCACAAAAAAAGCCGAGAACGAGCAAATCAAAGCCTTTATTTCTCGTCAAGTTGACCGCACTCGTTTTAAGTACGGCAGACGCACCAACGAACTCCCGCGTCAATGCATTTTCGCCGCCACCACCAACGATCACGAATTCCTTCGTGATCAGACCGGATCCAGACGCTTTCTCATTCTCGAATGCAACGCCGAACAATTTTCTGACGCGACCGACGACTACACCATTCGCCAAATCTGGGCCGAAGTCTTTCATCTCTACAACGTGCTTTTCGCTGACGGCTTCGACGCAGCTAAACTCGATATCGACTTCGAGACAAAAACTGCCGCCGCGCTACTTCAGGAAGCTCACACCGAAGGCTCCGACCTTCAAGGGCGCATCGAGGCTTTCCTCGATACTCCCATCCCCGATCTCATCTTTTGGCGGTTGCTTACTAAAGTCGAACGGCGCATTTTCATCGACAAAGGCCGCGTCTCTATTCCCTTTAGTCGACTCGGCGCGGCACAAGACAAATTTGCACACATCAAAACTAAATCTGACATCGGCGGCGACCTTCTCGTTCTTGATCCGCACTCCGAACATGCCGACGAACTTAATTTCGACTACAGATATGAAGTTTCATCGGCGGAAATCGCGTCCGAACTCCTCGGCATCGACAATTTTCAGCGCGACCGAGCCTCGCTTCGCATCATCCGCGCCATTCTCGATAAACTGTCCAATTGGCAATATCAAGGGCGCGCCACTTCCGTTGATCCCATTTACGGACAGCAAAGGCACTGCTACGAACGCGTCGCGTCCTTGCCCAAACCCGACACTCCGCCCATTTACATTTCCGACAATGATGTTCCGTTTTGACCTTCTTTCATGGTACAAACTCTTTCTGCCTCCAACATCGGAGGCTTTTTTGTTTTCAAACGCGCCGTTCATAGTACAAAGTATAGTACAAAGAAAAAAAGTTTGTACTATGGCGAATTCCGCGTAACTACGCGAAATTCCCATTCGCCCCCGACATTGTAATAGTACATTACGCAGTCGTTTGTACTATGCCGAGATCCGCGTAGTTAGCAGGCGGTTGCCCTCCGATAGTACATATAGTACAAAAAAAATCCAATTAAAGATTTTCCGTCAAAAATGGGCAAAAAAAGTGACCGAATACGTAACAATGCCAATTTCTTGTACTATTTGTACTAGAAATCGGCGAGATCCAAGTCGTTACGCGGGATCTCGGTATAGTACAAAGAAAAAAAGTTTGTACTATGAACAGTCGGTTTGTACTATCGGAGGCAAGATCGGAAAAGAGCCAAAGTCGTTGAAAAGTCGCGTGATGTATGGTAGAATGCGGATGTGGTGATGATAGGATGAAGAAGGACGAGTTGATGGAACCTGTAAGGCTATTGCGGTTGATAAAGGCGAAAGAAGAGTTGCAGACGGAGTTGAGAGCGCGCGCGGAAAAAACGACGCGAGAGCTGAAAGAAATCGGAAAAAAATGCGGATATGTAGAATCAACGGTGGAGAAATATGGAATAATGCTGGCCGAGTTGAAAGAGGAGCTAGCCGAGCTAAAAGTGTCGCATAGGCTGGCAGAGAGTGCCGTGCTGGTAGAGATATCGCAGCGAGTGAAGAAAGAGCAAGCACGCGGAATATTAATCCGTAGATACATAGAAGGGCAAAGCTGGTCGACGATCGCATCGGAGTTGAGACAGAAAATATCACGCGGTCGGATTATGCAACTGCACAGACAGGGGCTGAAGGACTTAGGCGTGACGGACAGCCCCGAAATTGCACAAGAATTGCACATGAATTATACAAAGTTGCAGTGATAAAATTATGCTGACGAAAAGAATGGAAAAATATACCCGGAAGCAAGTGACGAGGCAAAAAAAGAATGTTGATGAAAAAGTGTGTGGTATGCGGACGAAGCATCAGGCAGGATGAGAAGTGTCCGTGTCGGCATAAAAAATACAACGAAGAATGGCGCGATAAAAAGAAAAACGAATACTATCACAGCGGTGCTTGGAAAAGGCAGACGGCGATGTTGAAAGCACGAGCAAACGGCTTGGACGAATACGAGTTATGCTTCGGAAGGCTAATGCAGGGAACGACGGCGCATCACATATATCCGGTCGAAGAACGCCCGGACTTGAAAGAGAGTATAGAAAATCTGTTGTATGTCTCGGCGACGACGCATAATCGGTTGCATGCAGAGTACAAGCGCGGGGAGAAGGAAAAGCGCGAGTTGCAAGAGAGATTGATAGCGATCGCGCGAGGTAGGGGGTAAGAGAAAAAAACAGCGAGGCTGGGCAGGCGAGCGCGCTTGACTTTTCTTATGAAGAATCTCCCCAAAAGCAAAAACGAGAACGAACGATAGAAGAGTAACAAAACAGGAGGATGACAGGCATGGAAGAAGGCACAAGCGCGGAAATATACATAACGGGAACGATAGAAGCCGATGATGCGAATGTGTCGAATGTGTGCAGTGTGGTATATGAGCGCGAGATACAAAGCAAACTGAAGAAATGTCGTGGTAAACCGTTGACGGTGTATATAAACAGTCCGGGCGGCTCGGTATCGGCAGGAATGGCAATAGCGAATATGATAAGTCGACACGAAGGAGAAACGACAGCGATAGTAGACGGATATTGTTGCAGTATAGCGACGCAAATCTTCTTCAGCGCGGACAAGTGCAAAATGCCGTCAAATGCGTATTTGATGATCCATGCGCCGAGCGGAGAAGTGTGCGGGACGGCGGCAGAAATGAGACGCTCTGCAGAGGCGTTAGACGTGATCCGCGCGGGCTTACTGACAACATACAAGTCGAAGGCGCGCGCTTCGACATCAGAGGAAGAATTGATGACGATGCTGGACGGAGAAAGATGGTTGACGGGCACGGAAGCGTCGACGTTGTTTGAAATCGAGCTACTGAAGCCGCAGAAAGAAATCAGATGTTGCGGACTGAGGAGCGAATGTCGAAGCGCGGCGATCCCGCCCGGCTTGCGTTTCAAAGATGATCCGCGCGGGGACGATGAAGTTCGTAGAGAAAGGAAAGAAAGAGAAATGAAGAGAAGCGATGAATTGAAGCTGACGATCAGAGACAAAGAGATGGATATAGGCTATTACAACAGAATGAAGGATTATGAAAATGAGCGAAAGGCAGAAGCGGAATTGCAAATAATGAAAGAAGCCCTTGAAAGTGTCGAGCGGAAGGAAGAAGAGAACTTTCGCAGTCTCGGCGGCATGTTGACGGCAAAAGCGAGCGGCTTGGGCATGGCGGATAGAGAAAAATTGCGAAACCGGGCGTTCAACAAACTGGTGTTCAGCCGAATGAAGGGCGAGCCGGCGATGTTGACGGAAGAAGAAAAGATGGCATATTACAACGTATCGGGTTCGCCGGGCGCGCCCGGACAGATTGAATCGGTGCCCGCGCGCGGCGGCTATTTAATCAGCGGAGATCAAATGAGAACGCTGCAAGAATATCGGAAGGCATTTGTGTCGTTGAAGGATTACGTGACGATAATAAATACAAACAGTGCATACGGACACTGGCCGACGTTGCCAGATCAGCAAACCGAATTTCAACCGTTTGTGGAGATGACGGACGTATCGGAAAGCGAACTGACGTTCTCGGAGTTGGAGTACAAGATCAAAGATTACGGCTTGATAGTCCCGGCGTCGAATCAGTTGCTCGAAGATATAGATGTGGATTTGGTCGGCGTGATAGGACGGACGTTGGCAAAAGGCGCGGTGCGGACGGAAAACAAAAAAATCTTGGAGCCGTTGCAGATGCTGATCACGGGTGACACGGCGACAGGGATCGCGGCGACGACGATCACATCATACAAAGAGCTGAATGTGGCGTTGTACAGGACGCTGGACGGAGCATATGAGCCGAACGCTAAAATATATGTCAATCAAGATGCGTTTTTGTGGCTGTCGAATTTGGAGGATGCGCAAGAGAGACCGTTGCTGGTGCCTGACGTGACCGCACCGAATAAGTATTTCTATCGTGGCAAAGAGATCGTGGTGATCCCGAATACGATTTTGGCGAACACGACGGTCGGCAGTAACACGTATGCGCCGATATTCATAGGAGATTTGAGCGCGTATCTGACATTCTTTGAGAGAAAAGGTTTAGAGCTGACGACGAGCGCGGACTACTTGTGGCGGAAAAACGGATTTGCGGTACGCGGAATAATCCGCTTTGATGTGGTAAAGACGGATCCTGACGCAATAGTAGCGTTGCAAGTCAAAGTGTTGCCGTAAAAGAATGCGAAATAACCATTCTTATTTCTCCTCGCACGCCCGTGATTGGTTAAATTTCATCGGTGACGAGATATCGGCGAATACGCTTAAGACGTATTCACTCGCGCTCCGCCCGCTTCTTTCCTTCTTTAAGAGCAAAGAAATAGAAAAACCGACGCGTGCGGATTTGCGTTCTTATGTCAATAGTCTTCGGCACACGCCGATCGGCACGGGTAAAAACAAAGGCAAACACCGCGCGGCGGCGACGGTCAATTTGTATATCACAGTGGCGCGGCTTTTCTGTCAATACCTGTTTGCGAACGGCGTTTTGCCGACGGACATCAGCCTTGGAATGAAAGGATTAAAGCAGGGTCGGGAGCATAAAAAAGACGCGCTGACGGCGTTGCAAGCGCGAATGCTGTTGAAGTCAATCGACACTTCGACGTTGAAAGGAAAGCGTGATTATGCGATGTTGACGTTGACGGCGACTTCGGGTTTGCGGACGATAGAGTTGTCGCGCGCGTTGACAAGTGATATAAGCGATACAACCGACAGTTGCTTTTTACGCGTGCAGGGGAAAGGCAGAAACGACAAATCCGAGCGCGTGATGGTAGCACGACAAGCCGCCGACGCCATTAACCGATATCTTACCGCACGCGGATTAAACATCACAACCGACGCGCCTCTTTTTGCAGGGTGCCGCTCCGAATCACCTCTAACATCTAAGTCGATCTCGCGCATCATCAAAGCCGCTCTCGAAAACGCGGGATTGAAGACGGCACGAATCACCGCGCATTCACTTCGTCACACCGCCGCCACGCTTGCCTTGCAATCCGGGGCGAACATTACACAAGTACAGCAGATGCTTCGGCACTTTCACATCAACACAACCATGCTCTATATCAACGACATCAATCGATTGCAGAACTTATCCGAGCAACTCGCTGCCAACTCTATTTTTCATCAATAAAAAAAAAAGCCTCCGACTAACACGGAGACTTTTTTATTTCTAAAAATCTATAAGAACGGTACATAATCAATCGGCACCGGATGTCCAATCAAGTCGTGCGGATTTTTACGCCGAATAGCAGCTTGCCGACTGGTTATTACATATGCAGAACTCGCAAATTCGTTTAAGGCATTGTTCGGATTTTTAATATTTTTTTTCATCTCATTGGTTAACAAAACAAATTCTGTTTTAGGCAATTCTAGAGGGAATAGATTTCCATTAAACAAGTTCGGCGGCACAATTGTAATGTAACCGTTTGGTTCTTCGACTATTTTAAAATCAATAGCATGCCACATTTCTTGGGCTGATGTAAATTGTATTTTAGCCTCTTCATTAATGCCTTCAAACAAGTCGTTAACTGATACGCCGAGAATATCGGCTATTTTTTTTATATTCGTCAAACCCGGTTCACGTTTACCTTGTTCATAATAAATATAAGCAGGCAACGACAAGCCGAGTGCTTTTGCTATCGTTGATTTTTTCAAGCCCTGAGCCTCGCGGATGCGTCGAAGGTTATCAGCAAATGCAGACATACTCGTCATCTCCTCGCTCTTTCTTTTTCGATTATACTTTACATTTTGTTTAGTATCAACAATCTTTTCAATAAATTCAACGCAAAAAACCTTGACTATACCCCTTTATCGAGATAAACTAAATGAGTGTTGACTAATTTTATGTCAAACTAACAAGAAAGGAGAGAAATAAATGCTGATAATCGATTCCGATGCATTGCGCCGTCGACTGATTGACAGTCAAATCAACGTTGCCGATTTTGCGCGCGTTGCCGACCTTCCGCCTGCTACCGTCAGTCAATTGACACGCTCCGACAGACGCGTCACATTCAAAACTCTCGGCAAGATTGCCAAAGCTCTCGCCGTCGACTTCACTGAACTTGTCAAAGGAGACATCGTAAATGACCAATGAAGAAATACGCGCGCGCATCGCCGACGACGCCCGCCAGATCGCGCACATCGAGTTTCTTGTCAACTCACTCGAAAACATCATCGGCGCGTACAAACAGCAAATAGCAGACCTTGCCGACGAGATTTCTATTCTTCTTGCCAATCTCTCGGAGGAAAAACATGGACACTAAATCTATGCTCCACATCAACCGCGCAAGCACGGATAACGAAAAAGCCGCTTCTCGCGGCTTCGATCCCAGTAAGAACATGCGTTGCATCTTTCATTCCCCAGACCAACACCCCAGCATGAGTTTGACTCCCGACGGGCGCACCGTTCACTGCTTCGCTTGCGGACACACCGCCGACTACTCAAAACAAGGATGGTGATTTCATTATGTCACAAAAACCCCCGACTGTCAAGAACAGAGCCGCTCTCGACGCCGCTAAATCGCACCTCCGCGATTATCTCATCGCGCG
>CALFJC010000118.1 GCA_937877655.1 uncultured Selenomonadales bacterium | reverse complement strand
TTGGAAAATACTTAAGCGTTTATGAACACCGGTTCTAAGATAATTTGAACCGACTTGCAAAAGAATATCGCCGTCGTCTGTTATGGAAGTCGCGCAGAGAGTACCGCTTGTCAATTCAATCAGCAAGGAAGAACCGCTTAAAGGTTTGTTGATAAATTCAACGACATCGTTGCCGTCGCCTGCGGCATATTGAATAACATTTTCCGGATTTGTACCCCAAGAACTGATTTCGATAGTATCGTTTCCTTTACCGCCGTTTATCGAAACATTTGCGGCGGTATTGTAAATGTAATCGTTACCGTCACCCGCGTCGATTGTAACATTCGACCCGCTGTTTTCGATTATATCTGCTCCTGCGCCGCCGTCGATTGTAACGTTGTATCCGTAATTTGTGATCAAGTCTGCCTTGCTTGTGCCCGTGATGGTCTCGTACAAGCCGAGCCTGATCCCTTTCAAGAAATTAAAAAATTTTCCCGCCGAGTTTTTTCGACGGGAGAAAATTTTTAATTCACACTTGCCTTCAGCTTGGCGATTTCGTTCATAATTTCTTGCGCGAAATTTGCCATAGCCTCTTTATCTTTTGTCGAGCCCGAAAATTTCATGGGCTTGCCGTAAACGACGGCGGGGCGCGGCAGAAATTTTTCTTTGGAGAAAATTTTTTCGGTGTTGATGATGGCGGCGGGGATAATCGGAGCTTTTGTCATTGCGGCAATTAAACTCACGCCCGATTCGGCTTTTCCGAGCTTGCCCGTTTTGGAGCGCGTCCCTTCGGGGAAAATCCCGAAACATTTTCCGTCCTTAAGAATTTTTATCGCAGTTTTAATTGCGGTTTTGTCGGCGGCACCGCGCTTGACGGGGAAAACGTGCAACGCCCGACATATCCAAGCCATAATAGGATTTTTAAAAAGTTCTTCCTTGCCCATGTAGCAAACTTCGCGGGCAATGAAAGTTCCGAGAAAAGGCGGATCCCAGTTGCTGACGTGATTTGCCGCCAAAATGAACGCGCCTTCCTTCGGAATATTTTCTGTGCCGATAATTTTTGTCCGCAAAATCGTCCCGAACCAAAAGCGACAAAGAACTTTAAAAATTTTATAAAACGTCATTGCGCAAGCCTCAAAATTTCCAAAACGACCTGTTCAATCGTCAAATTTGTCGAGTCCAAAAGAATTGCGTCCTCCGCCTGTGCCAGCGGCGCAATTTCGCGTTCGGAGTCTTGTTTGTCGCGAAGAATAATTTCTTTTTTTATCTGCTCAAAATCGACTGCCGCGCCTTTTGCTTTTAATTCCTCAAAACGTCTGCGTGCCCGTTCTTCAACCGAAGCCGTCAAGAAAATTTTCAAATCGGCGTTGGGCAAAACTTGCGTCCCGATGTCTCTTCCGTCCATTATCACAGAACCTTGACGCGCCATTTCGCGTTGGAGTTCCGTTAATTTTTTTCTAACGAAGCCGAATTTTGCAACGTCCGACGCGCCGCGACTTACTTCGGGCGTCCGAATTTCTTTCGTGACATCTTTTCCGTCCAGAAAAACTTTTCCCGCCGAATCCAATTTTATCTCAATGTCATTTATCAAAGTCTCGTCAAGAATTTTTCCGCTTTGCAAAACTTTCAAAGCCACAGCTCGATACATCGCGCCCGTGTCAATGTAAGTGTAGCCGAGACGCGCCGCGCAGATTTTTGAAACGGTACTTTTGCCCGCGCCCGCCGGTCCGTCAATCGCAATAATTTTTTTCATAATTCATTCCTCATTCCTAATTCCTAATTCCTAATTCCTAATTATTTATAACACTCGCGCAGATTTTTGGCAACGCCGCTTATTGTTTAAGGAAGGTTTTTCATGATATAATCGGAAAAAATTTTGGGAGAGACAAAAAAATTTATGAACAAAATTACTCCGATGGAAAAAATATTTTGGATTTGCTTGGCGGGCGTAATTTTAAACAGGACAGGAAATTTCATTGCGGATAAAGTTGATATAGGCGTCTACCTCGATACGATTGGCACGGTTTTTATTGCGGCACTCGGCGGCTACGTGCCGGGCATTGCCGTCGGACTTTTTACAAATTTAGTCGGAACAATTTTCAACCCGGATGAAATGTATTTCGGGATTGTGAGTGTTTCTGTCGCGATAATTACGGCGTTTCTCTATCAGCGCGGCTACTACAAAAGTTTTCAAAAAGTTTTATGGACAATCCCTTTTACGGCTTTGACGACGAGTTTGCTCGGCACGATAATTGAGGAATTTGTTTACAAGACTTCTTTGCCCGATTCTTTCGGAAAATTTTTGATTGACTTCCACAGACATTTTTTGGATGAAGTTCCCGATAAAGGTTTGGCAATTTTAATCGCCTTTTGCTTGCTGAAACTCGCTCCGTCCGATTTAAGAGGCAATTTCTTGTTGCTGGGCAAAATGCAAGCTCCGTTGTCTGACGAAATGCGCAATGAATTGAAGAGTGCCGAGAGCAAATTTGTCCGTTCGTTGCGGACGAAAATAATTTTTGCTCTGATAGCGGTCACGATTCTTATCGCGTTTTCAATAACGTTGGTCAGCTACATTACTTACAGAAATTCAATGGTAAACGACAGGATAAGGATAGCCAACGGCATCTCTTCAATGGTTGTGAATGAAATAAATCCTTCGCGTGTGGAAGAATTTTTGGAGCTCGGACATCATGCGGAAGGTTATAACGAAACTGAAAATCGCCTGCGCGGAATAAGAGCCAGCAATTCCGACATAAAATTTCTTTACGTTTATAAAATCATGGAGGACGGTTGCCACGTAGTTTTTGATTTGGATACTGCAAATATGGAGGCGTCGTCGCCCGGCGATATTGTTGAATTTGACGAGTCCTTCAACGAATTTCTTCCCGATTTGTTTGCGGGCAGACCGATTAGACCGGTTATTTCCGATGATACATACGGTTACCTTCTTACGATTTACAAACCCGTTTATAACAGCGTCGGGCAATGCGTTTGCTACGTTGGAGTTGATTTTTCTATGGATTTAATCACGGATTACGGCAGAAGTTTTATCGTGAAAGTCGTTGCGCTGTTTTCGGGCGCGTTGATTTTTCTGTTCGTGCTCGGTTTGATGTTCGTTGAGAACAATATTATTTTGCCTGTAAACACGATGGCTTATTGTGCCCGAAATTTTGCTTACAACAGCGAGGAGGCTCGCGAACACAACGTTGAACGCATAAAAAGTTTGGAAATTAAAACCGATGACGAGATTGAAAATTTATATTCCGCCTTCGTCAAGACGACTTCGGACAGTATGCATTACTTTGAAAGTTTCAAGCGGGCGCGGATTGAAGTTGCGGTTATGGATGAGTTGGCGCACAAAGACGCTTTGACGGGCATAAAAAATAAAACTGCTTATACCGAAGTCACTTCCAAGCTTGATGAAGATATTTCGGCGGGCGTCGCGCAGTTTTGCATAATCATGATTGACGTTAATTATCTTAAAAAAGTTAATGACACTTACGGGCACGAGCGCGGCAATGAATATCTGATTAATGCCTGCGAGCTTACCTGCAAAGTTTTTGGCAAGGAAAATGTTTATCGGGTCGGCGGAGATGAATTTGTGGTGATTCTGGACGGAGAAAAAGTTTCAAGCTGTGAAGATCTGGTTGGGAATATCAGAGCGGCGATTAAAAAGTTCAGGGCGGATGATTCGTTGCAAGCTTGGGAAAAAGTTTCGGCGGCGGTCGGAGTGGCGCATTACAGAGCTGGCGTCGACAAAACGGCAGACGAAGTTTTTAAGCGGGCGGATTCGGACATGTATCAAAACAAATTGGCGATGAAGGCAACTCGCAAGGACTAATCCCCTTTTTTCAAAAAAGTGGATTCGCAAAACCCTCGCGGCGTATCGTGACTTCGATTCTTTCAAAATAATTTTTATCGTTTAAACTTCTTTTCTTTGCTTGCCCAAAGAAAAGAAGCAAAAGAAAAGGCACCTC
>CALFJC010000117.1 GCA_937877655.1 uncultured Selenomonadales bacterium | reverse complement strand
GTTTACGGGCAAATGAACGAACCGCCCGGAGCTCGTATGCGCGTCGGCTTGACGGGCTTGACGATGGCGGAATATTTCCGTGACGAATTGGGCAAAGACGTTTTGTTGTTTATCGATAACATTTTCCGTTTCATACAGGCGGGCTCGGAAGTTTCGGCGTTGCTCGGTCGTATGCCGTCCGCCGTCGGTTATCAGCCGACTCTTACAAACGACGTCGGCGCGTTGCAGGAAAGAATCACTTCGACAAAAAAAGGCTCGATAACTTCCGTTCAAGCGGTTTACGTCCCCGCAGACGACTTGACAGACCCCGCTCCTGCCGCAACATTTACACATTTGGACGCGACAACAGTTTTGAGCCGTCAAATTGCAGAGTTGGGAATTTATCCCGCCGTCGACCCGCTCGATTCCACAAGCCGTATTCTCGACCCGAACGTTATCGGGCGCGAACATTACGAAGTGGCTCGCGGCGTCCAAGCGGTTTTGCAGAAATATAAGGAGCTCCAAGACATTATCGCGATTTTGGGCATGGAAGAACTTTCCGACGAAGATAAATTGACGGTCAGCCGCGCCAGAAAGATTCAGCGTTTCTTGTCGCAACCTTTCTTTGTCGCCGAAGTCTTCACGGGTTCGCCGGGCAAATATGTCCCGCTGAAAGATACAATTCGCGGCTTCAAAGAAATTCTTTCGGGAAAATATGACGATCTGCCCGAAAATGCATTTTACATGGTCGGCGGCATTGAGGAGGCCGTTGCTAAGGCTCAAAAACTCAAGGAGGCGTAAGCAATGGCTACAATCCTGCTTGAGGTTGCCACGCCCGACAAAGGCGAAGTTTTTTCCAAAGAAATTAACATGCTGATTGTCCGTTCGATTTGCGGCGAACTTGGCATTTTGCCGAAACATGCCCGCCTTTTGACGGAACTTATTCCGCACGCAATGAGAATTAAGGAAGGCAGCGGCGAAACGAAACTTTTCGTCAGCGGCGGCTTTATGGAAGTCACGCCCGACAAAATTACAATCCTTGCGGACGCGGCAGAAAATCCCGATGACATTGACGTTGAACGGGCAAAAGCGGCTTATCAACGCGCAGAAGAACGTCTCAACAAAAAATCTCCCGAAATTGACATTGACAGAGCAGAGGCGGCACTTGCCAGAGCAAAGGCGCGACTTTTGGTTAAAGGCGTTCACATGGGCTGAACCGATTTTGCAAAAAAATTATCCCCGATGATGATTCGGGGATTTTTATTTTGGAAAAATAATTTGCGAGAAAATAGCGGTTGGCGAAGACACGGGCACACAGGACGTGTGCCCGCCGGCAACGAAAACAGGATGTTTTCTTGCCGGT
>CALFJC010000116.1 GCA_937877655.1 uncultured Selenomonadales bacterium | reverse complement strand
TCTCCAGCGGCGAGCGCAAAAAAATGACGGGCAAATTCATTCTGCCCGCTATTTCTCCAAACAAACTGTAACAACTCTCTCTGATGGTTTCGTAAACCTCCCGAACCACCAACGCCGTCCTCTTCTCTTGAAAGAGTTTCAGCAAGATTTTCAACGCCGTGTGATAAGACTTCGAGCTTCCGTAGCCGCCCACAAGGAAATAAATCTCCGAATTCCAATCGGTCAAATACTCTTTGAAGTGGCGATTAACTCTTATGTCCATTTCAACACCTAACAATCACGAACACGTTTGCACCGCTTGGCAATTGCGCATTAGATTTCCTCCTTAATCAATGCCCATTTCTTCCCAATGCTTACTCCGTTTTTCTTCTTCTTCATACGCCGCTTTGAACTCGGCGGGTGCCCCTTCTTTCACGCCGATTATGTATCCGTGTTCGCTGTAAATGCAATAGCGTTCCATTTCTTCCGAAGGATATTGCCAAAATTTTGATTCGCCGTAAGCTATCATTTAGTCCAACTCCTCTTTCAATCTCTGCCAAATGAATCGCGATAACAACGCCGCCTTGTCTTTGTTCGTGAAATAATCTGAACCTGCCGTCGCCAAACATTCGCTCGGATTTTTGAGTGCATATTTCCCGATTTCTTTCTGAAGTTGTTTAAGCGGCTTAAACTCTTTCTTTTGAAAAGTTTGTAGCACCTTCGCGTATGCCTCAAGTATCCATTTTTCGGGGAAAATTCTTGACTTCACATCTGCCGCCGAGCCGCCGTATTTTTCTATCAGCCAATCTTCCACTATGTGCCCCATTTCATGGGCTCCCGCGCCCGCTATCGTCATGTTCTTCGGATAAAAGCCGCTCTCAACACCCGCCGTTATCGCCGCCCCTATTTTTTCTTCCGACGAGAAATATTTTGGGTCAAAATTGATTCGGCTGTAACCGCTCGACGTGCTCATCAGCCCGCCGTCCAAAACATTCAATTCCCTCAAATGCATTCCTGCGGACGGAAATTCTTTTATCACCGACTCAATCCCTGTACATGCCGCCTTTACCGAGCCGAAATGTAATTTCACCACCGCGTCAGTTTCCGCAACGGGCGCAAGAATTGTTCCCACATCGGCGCGAACGAGATTCTTTTGTCGAAAGAACAATCCGTCGTGCCGTCGGAGATTTTCTTCATGCCTTCAAGACAATCCTCGTTGTAGGTCATGGCTCTGCGTTGCAGGGATTGTTCTTGCATTCCTGACATACCGCTTTCCAATTTTTTAGCCCCCGAATTTCTTTCGGCGCAAATCGTTCGGGATGAAATCCCTCCGCTACAAACGCCGCGTCCGCACATAATTCCTCCTCAAACTCACGCTTAATCAGCGGACAATTCACTTTCTCTTCGCGCTTTTTCATAGTCCTCCACCATCTGCTTGAACTTCGGATTATATTCCTCTGCTTTAAACGCCGTCCGTATTTTCTTCTTGCCGAGTTGAACATACGCCGCGCCTTCGCGCCCAAAATAATTCATGCTGTCATTTCCTTTGAAATGTATCGCGAAATATGCCTCGTCGATAAAGCGACGCGCTTCCTCTTCCGTCACATCGTGCGGATGTTTATCGCCTTGCGTGTGCACCGCGTCAAATTTGAACGACGTTAAATCCATCTTCGGCGGCGGGTATTTCAATTCACCTTTTATCTTGCTCGCCGCCATTGTCTCTTGTAAGGTTCGTTTTATTTTATCGTCTGCCGCAACTTGTTGCAAGGCGTCCGCCGTGTTTTTGCTTTTCGGCTTCTCAATCCCTGCCCGCCACTCTTTGTACGTCATTTCGGCAGGGATTCTTTTCCGACCCTCGCTGATTCGCCGTCACGGTTGCCGCTTTATGTCCTCAAGACAATCGGCGTTGCAGATATGGCAACTCCTTAGCCGACTGCAAGATAGTAGAGTTTATTTAATTCATAACCGCGCCGCATTCTGCCCCGCACCGAGCACATGAAGTGTTTAGTCAATTCTTCTGTCGCACCGCGTGACAAAGCGATAATCGACAGTTCCTTTGTGTCTTTGTCGAAGAATAACATTCCGTCGCAACTGCTGTTGTCCTCCAAGCTGTATATTATGACGAGCCCGCCCTCATCTTCAGCAGTAAATTTGCACCAACCATTCATTACTCTCACCTCATTTGATTAAAGCGGAATAATTATAAATTGCTTCCGCAACCGCATGTGCGCCTTGTGCATTAAAGCCTTCAGATTCGATAACACTTTCCAAAAATTCATGATTCAAAAGAACAATGTCACGAGGTTGAATATTACGACCGTCAATAAGTCTTTGCCACGATTGTGCCATATGATAACTCGGATAAAATCTTCCCTTTTCTCCATCGTAAAGTTCATGTTCAGCATAAAATACATGATTTTTAATTCGAGCAATGTCTTCCTTTCTAAATCCTGTATTCGCGGCTATCCTCCGGCAATCAGTCTTCATATGGCGTACTGATTCATAATATTTAAAAGCATGTTCCTCTGCGCGGGCACTTTCGGGATTCAAAGCTCCACTTTGTATTTTATCATTTCCGACTTGCCCCCGCCATTCCTTGTAACTCATTTCAGCCGGGATTTTCTTCCGACCCTCGGAGATTCGACTGCCAGATATTTTCTCGCCGAAAGAGGCAATTATAGTACAGCGACATCTTGGATGTAAGGGCGGGGCATTTTCGCCTTGATTCAGTTCGGAAAGGGGATAAATCTCGCCGTCCTTGTTGCCGCAACGGGCGCAAGAATTGTTCCCACATCGGCGCGAACGGCAACTGCTTATCGAAAGAACAATCAGTCGTGCCGTAGGGTAAGTCCGTCAAAATCATGTCAACCGAACCGTCGGAGATTTTCTTCATCCCTTCCAAACAATCTTCGTTATGAATCATGATGTCTCCTTTAAGTGGCTCTGCCATTCCTCTTCCGTTATCTCTTCTATTCGCTCAATGAAATTGCATTCGAGGATAAAGTAATGAGTAGGATAATCGGGCGAAATGAAAACATATGCCCAATCGTCTTCATCTTCAGCAGGGCAATGCAATTTACAGTGATAAACCGCGCCTTTTACTGTCGTTATTTTAACTTTGCCGTCTTTTTTTTCAAGTTCAATCAGCAGATTAAATTTTTCAAGTGAAGTCATAAATCATTCCTCCAAAGGGCGAACGGGATAAATATGCGTCCCTTTCTTCGAATACACAATCATCAGCCAAGAAGTGTCGGTAAATTCGCTCGTTTTGTTATTCCAATATTGCCCGATTACTCTGCCCGTGTCAACTATTTCTCGCGGGCTGTTATCTCTCGGATTCGGGTCGTAAGTTCCTTTTCCGTGAAATTCGTTGACCAACGCTTGGGCGTCAATATCAGGCGGCATTTTGCTCGGTTTGAATATTGTTCCCTGTTTTTGTTTCATGTATTCCTGAAATTCCTTAGTGCCCTCAATATGGCGATTCTGTACTTGTCGACGTACTTTCAAGTTATAATCGCCTTCGGGAAGAGGTCGGGCGGCAAATCGTTGCAAATCAAAAACCAAATCGTCCGCCGCGTTTTTGGTTTTCGGCTTCTCAATCCCATTCCGCCACTCTTTGTAGGTGGTTTCAGCCGGGATTCTTTTCCGACCTTCGGAGATTCGACTTCCCAACATTTTTTCTCCGAAGGACGCAATGATTGTACAACGACAACGGGGATGTAAGGGCGGGGCATTTTCGCCTTGATTCAGTTCGGAAAGCAGGTAGACTTCGCCGTCTTTATTGCCGCAACGGGCGCAAGAATTGTTCCCACATCGGCGCGAACGAGATTCTTTTGTCGAAAGAACAATCCGTCGTGCCGTCGGAGATTTTCTTCATCCCTTCCAAACAATCTTCGTTGTAGGTCATAAATCCTCCTTAATGCCAAGCAACCATGCCGTTTTTGGGAATTTCTACGCCGCTCTTATGTCGACGACGAGCAAAATTAACGGCGTGCATGGCGTAACTTACATGATAATCTTCCGCCGTTTTGTCAAACGTCCACTTGTCGGTTGCGAAAAAGTAGGTAACTTCGCCGAAAGTGCCCTTCGCTGAATTTTGACAGGGATAGTAGCGAAGGCGGATATATTCGGCTGTTCGTTCAAATACTTCTACCCATTCCATTACCATTCGCCTCTTTCCTTAAGCCACTTGGTCAAAGCCGCGTCGTAATTGTATTTGCGCTCGGTTATTCTGTGCGCCGTTGAGTAGTCATAGCCGTAGCGTTTCATCAAGCCCAACTCCAACCATTCATGCTTAATTAAAATGATGCGGTCGTGTTCCTGAATGTCGTTTCCTTCCGACAGGCGACGGAATGATTCTGCCATTTCATAACTGGGGTCAAATCGCCTGAAGCCGTCGTCTAATTGATGCTTTTCGATAAAAATATGGTTGAAAACTTTTTCCACGCCGCGTTCGTTCAAACCGCTGTTCGCCGCTACATTTTTTATAAAATTTTCTTTGTCGCCTCTTACTCGGTCGTAATATTCATTTGCAACTTTATCGCGTTTCTCATACGTCGGGTCATTTCGGTTGTTCAACGCGCCTGCTGATTTTCCTTCAACTTGACTCCGCCACTCTTTGTAACTCGTCTCTGCTGGGATTCTTTTCCGACCCTCGCTGATTCGACTTCCCGACATTTTCTCGCCGAAGGACGCAATGATTGTACACCTACAACGCGGATGCAACGGCGGAGCATTCTCCCCTTGATTCATCTCGGAAAGGGGATAAATTTCGCCGTCACGGTTGCCGCAACGGGCGCAGGAATTGCTCCCACATCGGCGCGAACGGCAACTGCTTATCGAAAGAACAATCAGTCGTGCCGTAGGGCAAATCGGTTAAAATCATGTCAACCGAGCCGTCGGGGATTTTTTTCATGCCTTCAAGGCAATCGTCGTTGTAAATCATGGCTCCTCCTTCGGTAAAGCAACATCTTTACCTTTACTCAACAAATCAAGATTTTCATCGACGAAAAAGAACTCGCAATGTCCGTCTTCTTTGAAGGAGAAAACAGGTTCGGGATAACCGACTGACGCCAGAACTTCTTTTGCAAAATCAGGAATTCGCGAATCCCACGTTCCTTGTTCCTCGTGTTCAAAATTAAAAACCCAGCGGTCGCCGCAGTCTCTGATACTTACTACTTTACTTTCGCGCCATGCCTCCGCCTTTTTTATTGCCTCACGCAACGTTATCATTTCATTCGCCCCGATTCTTGCAACAACGTTTAACCACGTCTGTGAACTCCAGATTATCTACGCGAAGGACAATTATCTTTTTGGCAAGGTCGGCTTCTTTCAAAAGATTTGCCGCCGCTCTGTTTCTTGTCTGCGGGTCGCCAAATTTTACTGCCCCATCGCGACATTGCGTCACTATCACATGCCCGTCTTTACGTCCTGTTTTTTCTTTGTCCCAATGGAACACAACTATTGCCCGCGAACTTTCACCGAACGAACTCATTTCTCTTTCGCCGATTCTATCACTTCCGCGCCCGTTTTGCCATTGCAAACTTTGAAGTCGTCGTAGGAACATTTAAACGCTTGGAGCCAATTCCCTTTTTGTTTTAACGTGTCGTCGTCACCCCAACTCGGGCGCGCCACTACACCGCTGACAATTTTTTGTCATCCCGTATTTCTCCAATTCGTATGTTAAGTTCAACTCCCGCGTCCATTCCGAGTTTCTCATCTTTTTAAAGCCGAAATCTGCGCCCGTCACGGTTTTATATGCGGCGTCTTCGGCGTCTTTGATTGTTTTTATCTCCGCCGCCGTCAATGGCTTCGTTCGGATTTTAGGATTATAACCAACTTCGCCAATCCCTGCCCGCCATTCCCGATAACTCGTCTCTGCAGGAATTTTCTTCCGACCCTCGCTGATTCGACTTCCCGACATTTTTTCGCCGAAAGAGGCAATGATAGTGCAACGACATCTCGGATGAAGCGGCGGAGCATTTTCTCCTTGATTCATTTCGGAAAGGGAATAAATTTCGCCGTCTTTGTTTCCGCAACGCGCACAGGTTCGCCTGTCGAGAGTCGCTACGAATCTTTGTTCGTAAAGCCGATTGTCTCTAAAATCATTCGGTCATTCTCGTCGTATTCTTGGATGATTATTTGCGTTGCTTCGTCGCGGTAAGTTGGATTGCCGCGTTCGTCAAGGAAATGCGCAATGAAATATTCGCCGCCCGAAGGTGTCTTACCCTCAACTTTCTCACTGCCAAATACTTTAGACATCTTCTTCCGCCTTCCATTGAAAAATTTTATCCAATAAGTTCCGCCGATTTATAAATCTGAACATCCAAGCACGACCCTTGCCATACAGTTGCACACTCTCGGCAAAATCTTCGGCAGGCGAATTTTCTCCGTAGTTCGTAACACTCTTTTTGCCCGTCTTGCGCAAATCCTTCGCCATTGCCTCCTGCCATTCTTTCTGCTTTGAGTAAGGAGTGTTGCCGCCGATTTTTTTATCAATCCAATGTCCTATCTCATGTCGATAAGTCTTCTTTACATATTCATCAGAATGAGATTTTTCCAAACGATAGAAAATTATTTCTTCGCCGCCCGTTGCATACGACTGAGTGAAATTTTTATAAACCTTGAGCCAATGGGCGTCATCTTCGTTGCTAAAGTCGAGGAAAGCAATTCTGCGTTGTCCTTGCGCCCGAATTGCTTCGGGCACTTGTTGCCAAAGGGCTATGGCTTTTTCGGGTGTCATGGTTTGCAATTTCGGATTAAGGTCTTCCGGGAAAATGAAACGGACGCCGTCGGGAGTTACATAGACTTTGGATTGACAAATTATTTTACCGCCTTTCAATTTCTCCTGCAAATATTCAATTCGGCAACTCACGCCGCCGACTGTCTCTTCGAGTCGCGCCTTGTACAAGTTGCCTGTTATGTAAGAAGTCAATCTGCCCGACGCATCTGCCGCTTTGTCTTGGGCTGTTTTACCGGGATTATTTTTCAACTCACTTTTGGCACTTTTCACTTCCGCCTTCAATTCGTTTATTTTGGCGGTATTCATCAGCGACAACGGTATTTCCGCCGTATCCTTGATTGTCTTTAACCATTCCTTGTAGCTCATTTCTGCCGGGATTCTTTTCCGACCTTCGCTGATTCGACTGCCAGATATTTTTTCTCCGAAACTCGCAATAATTGTACAACGGCAGCGGGGATGTAAGGGCGGAGCATTCTCCCCTTGATTCATTTCCGACAACGGATAAATTTCTCCGTCTTTATTGCCGCAACGGGCGCAGGAATTGTTCCCACATTGGCGCGAACGGCAACTGCTTATCGAAAGAACAATCAGTCGTGCCATACGGTAAGTCCGTCAAAATCATGTCAACCGAGCCGTCGGAGATTTTCTTCATGCCTTCAAGACAATCTTCGTTGTAAATCATTGCTCCTCCTTAATTAGTCCGTATTTCTTGCTGATTGCCTTCATGCGACGGGCAAATTCCTCGTGAACTTCTTTAAATGCAGGACGGTTACGCGGGTCATCTATTCTATATTCTTTGCCCTGTTTCCTCTGCAATTCGTCAATGATTCGATTCGTTTCATCATTTAGCCAACGCCCCGTTTCCAATACCTCATCCCATGCCGCTGTTCGTTCCTTTTCCGTCATCGTCCGCGCCTCCAATAACCTAAACCCTCAATTAACGCCTTTAACATAATCGCATAATGATAATCGTCGGATTCGGCAAGTGCTCCCCAATCACGCCCCACAAGTTCATTGTCGAGCGCATTTCGATTTAACTCGTAGAGAAATTTTTCCTCAATCCCATGCAACCGCGCCATTTTGAAATAAATGAAGTTGTCAAAGTCATCATCGCTGAAAGTGTGGTCGTTTTCTTTCGCGCCAGGCGGGTGATTGTGCGTCACATGCGCTCCTTCCAGTTCGCGGCGCATTTGTTCAAAATAATTCAGCGGGATGCCGTGCACGTCGCCGTTCATGTGATACACCTCGCCGCTCCTTGTAATTATTATCGCGTGTTCTACGGGCGAAGTCACTATCTGCGCTTCGTATCGCTCCAACGTCTTTTCTATCTCGGCGGGTTTGAATTCTATTCGCTCAATCAATTTCGGCGGACTGCCCGTTGTCATCGCCACATTTATTTTCCCTGCCGCCAAGCCATTTTGACGCGGCGGAGCAGTCTTGT
Source organism: uncultured Selenomonadales bacterium (assembly GCA_937877655.1). Classification (GTDB taxonomy): domain Bacteria; phylum Bacillota; class Negativicutes; order Selenomonadales; family Selenomonadaceae; genus Quinella. The sequence goes on along the minus strand of CALFJC010000116.1, from coordinate 13,360 downwards.
CAACCCCATTCCGCCATTCCCGATAACTCGTCTCAGCCGGGATTTTCTTCCGACCCTCGCTGATTCGACTTCCCGACATTTTTTCGCCGAAAGAGGCAATTAATCACGAACAAGCCACAAGACGACCAGCGAACCGATTAACGGTAAGGTTTGCGCCACTTGGCAACCGCAGGTGCACATTACGAATCCTCCTTCGGCAGGTCTATACGTTTATAATTTAATTCGCCTTCAAGAAACGAATAAACAAATTCAGCACTGCTTAATCCTTCACATTCGCCGCTTTTTTTGTTTACAAGGACTACAAGTCCGCCGAGCCCTTCTTTGCATTCCTCAAAACCGAAAACCCATTTATCGCCGCAATCGCCTGCGTCGCTGACTGTATAACCGCTCCACTCTTGCGCCAAGTGCCGCGCCTCGTCCAACGTCATTTCACTTTCCTCCTGTTCAGGCAATACCATTTAAGCTCTTCGGTGAAAGACAAATTGTCTACCCGCATTATTACCGCGCTTTCGAGTTTAATTGCCTGCAAACACCCGACGACGCCGATTTTGCCCGTCTGAGGGTCGCCGTATTGCACAAAACCGTTCTCGTTCAAATGCGTTACTATCACGTGGCTTTTACCCAAAATCGGCTCTTTCCAATCGAACCACAAGAATGCTCGCGAACCTTTGCCCCATTCGTTCATCTTTTCCGCGATAAAATTTTTTATCTCGGCGGGCGTTGCACCTTTGCAATTATACGTTTCCTTCTCACCTTCAAATACCTGCAACCAATTTTCTACTTTTTGCAACGGGTCGCCTCTCCAACTCGGACGCGCCACTACATCATAACCCCGCATTCGCGCTTCATGCGCCACTACGCATTTTTGACAATTTGTTTTATAACCCATTCCTTTCCCATCGCCGTTCGCATATATTATTTCCTCACTCCATTTCGCCTCTGCAGTTCGTTTTTTAAAGCCGAAGTCCGCACCCGTCACGGCTTTATATGCGGCGTCTTCGGCGTCTTTGATTGTTTTTATCTCCGCCGCCGTCAATGGCTTCGTTCGGATTTTAGGATTATAACCAACTTCGCCAATCCCTGCCCGCCATTCCTTGTAACTCGTCTCGGCAGGAATTTTCTTCCGACCCTCGGAGATTCGGGAGCCAGTCATTTTCTCGCCGAAGGAAGCGATTATGGTACAACGACAACGGGGATGAAGCGGCGGAGCATTCTCCCCTTGATTCATTTCGGAAAGGGAATAAACTTCGCCGTCTTTGTTGCCGCAACGAGCGCATGTCCGCCTGTCCAACGTCGCCACAAATTGGTAATGGGTAAAGTCCGCGTCCCTTAGAGCATCGGCGGCGGCGCGGTTCTGAAAATAATTTACCTCCGTCCTTACGAGTAACTCTGCCGATTTATAATCCGATTGCATTTTCTCCGATAATCGACGACTCAATTTCTCTATCGATTCGCCCTTATGAACCGCGCGAAGAACAATTTCCTTTATCGCAACCGAGTACCGCCGCCGTTGCGCTCTGATTCGTTCGTCATAAAGTCGTCCGCTCCAGTTCGTCTTTAAAACCGCCGCCACTTTCGCCCTGTCCAATTCTGCCGGCGGCGTCTTCAACCCTATTTCCTGCCCGACATCGTAAAGCGTCCCGTAATAGTGTTCGACATAAGAGCGATAGAAAAAAGCGTCCGAAAAATCTTTCAGACGCTCCGATAAGTCGCCAAGTTCCATCAGCGTTTTCGAGTAAAGCACATCAAGACGATTTATCCTGCTCCTCATTGCCAGCGTGTTCAGTTCGAGTAATAATTTTTCGTCGCCTTTTGAACGAGAGACATATTCTTCCAACGACATTCGCCATTGGCGGAATTCTGCGCCTCTGATTAATCGCCGCGCCTCTTCCGGCGGTAAGCGGTTTTCACGACCATAGCGACCGTACAACGCTTCGATTTCTTTTATCAGTTCAGTCGCCGCTGTCTCGTAATACCTTTTCAAGCGGCGAAGTTCACGCGTCGTCAGGTTAAACCATTCGTCTTCGCGGGCAAGGGCTCGCCGTTCCATTTCATTCATCGATTATCTTTATCTCCATGTCCCGCGCAGGTTCATTCATTTTCAGCAATTCGTATATCGCCAATTCCGTATCTTTCGCCATGCCGAATAATTCGGTTAGGCTCTTGACCGACGCTTTCGACAAATCCTTTTCCCGCAATGCCGCCGACGCTTTTTCTTGAAATGCTATCGCGTCTGCCAAAATTCGCCGATACCTTTCGCTTAAGTCCCGGCGCGCCTCATTGCGTACTTTTTCCAACAGTTCATTGTCATAAGCCGCCGCTCGCTCTTTCCACCCGTATTTATGCGCCCAACGGTAAATCAGGGTTCCGCTTTTTTTCAACTCTGTTGCAACCCTGTTATAACTCCTCGAACCGAATAAATATTTCTCAAAGGCTTCCCATGCCTCGTTGCTTTCGTCAGAACGTCTGTGCCACATGACCACTCCCTCCATAAAAAAAAATCCCGAACAGTTTTCGTCAGGATTAATTATATTCACAGGAGGGTTATTGTTCAACTCTTGCTTAGCTATTGTCCAAAATTTTTTTTAGCGCGGCTGAATGAATTGCGTAGGTTCGGGCGTCCGAGAGCTTCAACATAAATCCTATGTCGCGAAAATGTTCGCAGGCGCAATAGCGCAGGATTAAAACGTTGTGCTCTTTCAAAGTCAAATCGGCGGCGGAGAACTTTTCATACAACGCGGCGGCTTGCGCCTCAAGCTCGCGATATTTCTCCGACAATTCTTCTTCGAGTGAAATTATCTTGACCGCCAGAGTTTCGACGGGCGATTTCTTTTCATTCCCGCCCGGCAAACCGTCAAACGCAGGCGTCAGCGAACTTGCCGTAAGTCGCATGATATATATCTTTTGCTCCAACGACTTTATTTCACCTTTCAAGTCCCGAACCGCGTTCAGTTCAGCCAACGTCATTTCACTTCACCTGTCTGATTATTACTTCGCTGCCAAAACAATCCATCAGCTTTATCGCCGTTTCGGTCTGCACATGGTCAACCTTGCCGTTCAATATGTTGTAAAGCGTCATGTGGCTCAAACCCGTCAACTCGGCGCATTTCCTCAATGAAAGCCGATTATCTATCAGCTTCTCGTGTAATTTCTGCCTGTCAACTCGCATAACCTTTCATCCTTTTCGACATTCAACGTTTCATTCCTTTTAAGTACCGGAATACTTTTTCCAACGCCGCTATCGCTTCGTTCAAGTCGGTTTCTTCTTTCGAGAAAAGCGGTACCGGTTCGGGCGTCGCCGCCATTGTCTTGTACAGATTCTTCAATACGAATTCGCACAACTGCGGACGGACTCGACGCGCTTTGACTTTGCCCAATTTCACGTCTTGGAACTCGCGGACGCCCGTTTCGTTCATGAAGGATATTTGACTGCTCGCTCCCTGTCTCCACGAACGTTCCGCCATCAGGAAACTGTCTTTGCTCATTTGCCCGGCTACCTGTTTAGGAATTGTGGACATGTAGCCGCAGGCTTTGAAAAAATCTGCGCGGACTATCCACTTTTGCCCCTCGTGTTCAATGTACCTTATTGTTCCGAACGGCGTCTGCATTACTTTCAGCTCGCCTTCTTTTTGCAAAATCAACATTTTCTTTGCCCAAATTCCTTGACCAGTTCCGAATAATATTTCGACGCGGCGCGGTGCAGGGCTCTGCCTTTCAAGTCCGTCGTTACCGACATCCAGCCCTCAATAAAATCCATTACGTCTTCGTCGTTGTCCTTTTTGAAAGATTGCGTAATAATTGTGCCGAACGTCTTGGCGACCGTCTCGCCCAATTCGTACACGTCGGCGGTGTTGCCGAAAACTATTCCGGCATTGTCGCTGTTGAGGACGATACCCGCACCTTTGAGCCCGCGAAGTTTCAACATTTCCTGCATGCAATGCGCCGTTTCTTTGTATCCTTTTTTCATAACTTTCTCCTTTACAAAACACCGCAACGGCTGTAAAATGAAAGGACATGTTTTTCCGTGTCATTTTACAGCCGCATCTGCGGTTATTTTTTTTTTGCTTAGAAAGGCGCGCCCGCCTTCAATTCCTCAATCGTCATGGCGTGCGCCTTGCGACTGCTTTCAAGCGAGCACAACGCCGTATTGAACGCGTCCTCCCTGCCCTGTTCGTAGCTGAGTTTCTCGCGGGCGATTGTCTTCGCAACCTCCGCCGCCGTAAGTGCCTCAACGGATTCTGCCGCCATGTAAGCGTCCCATGCCTTGTCGTATTCGGCGCGGGCAACTTCAACCGCCGCTTTCGCGTCTTTCAGATAACGAGCCAAATCCGTTACCATGCGGCGCATTGTCCCTTCCGTGTACTCAAGAGCCGTTTCCATTTTTTTCTTTTCCATTTCTCAACACTCCTTATCCAATCTGATAACCTGTGCGCCCGTTGACGCCGCCTCGATGATAGCTTCGAACATTGCTGTTGCGAACTCGCCGTTGTAAATCGGCACGTTTTGTACAATGGGGAGACCGTCAAAGTAGGTTTTATACGCAACCCAAATCTCCGACTTGTCGAGACGAATTACACTAATCTTGTCGACGTTGAAAATCGTTGTGCCCGCCTGATTAACGATAAGCATTATTCATCCACCTCTCCGAGAATTTCCACGCGGCGGAATTTCCTGCCGCTCTTGAGTGCCATCAGCGGATGAATTCTTATCGCCACGGGATTTTTGTAAAGCGCGCTGTCGACCAAATCAGCCGATTCATATTCAGCGAGCAAATCTGCCGCGTACTTGAAAAGCATTTTCCCGCCCGCGAACAACTTCCGACCGTCCGTCAACGAAAAGTAGAATTTCTCATCCGTGACTTCAAAGCCGTTGATTACCACGTCCGCAGGAGCCTCCAACGCCAGCATGCCCGGTGTGACCGTCTGACGAGACAGCAACGCTTGCAACGGTGTTTTCATTTCCATCAAAACCTTTCCACTATCTCCAAATCGCTCGGCTTGTACAGCCAAATGTAGTCAATCAAGCCGTGGTCTGCCTCGAAAAAGCAACCGGGATATTTCGGGTTCTCAACCATGAACTCATCAAAGCTGAAATAATTGCCGGAACCGCCTTCTTGGTAATGCGCCGTCGCGATATGCGTTTCGCCGTTGTGTTTAATCTTGCCGTTGCTCCAGATAAGCGTTTTGACTTTCACCTTGTTGCCTTCGCGAATTGCTCTGCCGTAGCGGTCATACATCCCAACCAACATCGCCATTTTTCTTCAACTCCATCTTTTCATACGGCAGAACCGGGAAACCCGCCTGCCGCTCGTTCCCGAACTCGTCCGAAACAATATCGCCTTCGTAAATCTCGCGACCGTTTTTGTCGTAACTGACCAAAAGCACAGGGGATTCGTCGACTTCAACCATCATGATTCTCCCTTGCAGGTCAACCACCAGATACTGTTTCTCTTTGTACTTGAACGCCCCGCAACCGTATTCCCAATGCCCGGCGCGCTTCGCTCTGAATCTAATCATCTTTTTTCACTCCGAATGTCAGATAGTGCGGCGGAAGAATTTCCGCGATTGTCATTTCCCCGCCGTCGATAAGAATCACGTCGCCTTCGTAGAGCTCCGCGCCGTTCTTGTCGAAACCAACCAACTGTTTCACGCTCTCGGGCTTGACTTCCCACGCGCCGAAAGAATCACTGTCGGCAGGCTCAAGGTAACCGCGAATTGCAACCGCATTGCTTACATGAATCAAATCACCCGTGATTGCCTCGCCCGCGAGCGTGACGCCTTTGAATTTAATCGTTTTCATTTCTGCACCTTCCATTTGTGAGTTATGTAATATTCGCGTTTGTAGGCGCGGGTCGCCTCAACGTCCAACCAGTATTTCTTGCGTCCATACTCTCTTATGTTAACCCCGTTGCGCTTGTAACTCGCTTTCTGCCGGCACTGCCGCGAACAATATTTCTGCTTCGGCTTGTATTTGCTCGGAGTAAATTCCGCGCCGCAATTTTCGCACTTCATTACATTGTCTCGATATAGGCGTAGGCGCAGGCAATGACTCCGACAACGAAGCCGATTGAAAAGCCGCTCGCCGCCACTATCGCCAATTCTTTGTACAATGTTTTCATTTAAATCGCCTTAACCTTTCCCATAAGCTCAGGGTCGTCTTCGAGCAAATGATTTGCGCCGCGAATCAAAAGTTGCGCCATTTCCTCAATCGTCCTGCCGTTGAGCTTTGCTATCGCCATGAAGAACAGGCAAATATCTTGCGGACTGACGGGCTCGTCATTGACAATCATATATTCGCCCGTCGCCTCATCCGCGCCGATTACCAAATTCGGTTTGATGCGGCGTCCTCTGAATTTAATCGTTTTCATGTCGTCCTCCTGTTCGATTCCGTCTTCCCTGCCGCAAAGTCGCGCTTCCATGCCGACCGTTTGCAAATCATTTCTAAGCCCCCGCGTAACCCACGACTTCAAGCGCGTCCGATTCGTACATGAACAACGGATGGTCATCGAGGAAAAACGCTCCGTCGAAGAATTTCACCGTGCAAGTCATTGACGCTCTGCCGTCGCGAACGAGCACCTTGTCGTTCAGGAAAATCTCAACGCCGCGATTGTCCAACGTCCCGGTCGAAAGTTCGCCCGTGAGTTGCTTAACGCGAGTTACCTTCTGCCCGAACCCGTTAATCGTGTGCTGTCTTACTCTGTAATTCATCTTTTAGCCTCCCTGTTCAAATCGTAAAGGTTGCAGAATCGACAGGTTTTCGCGTAAAGCTCGCGACCCGCACTCTGCCTTACCGGATTATCTTTCGGCAAATGCAACGTCTTCATGAATTTCTTCAACGACGCCACCAATTCATCTGCCGAACGCGTTATCGCATTGCTTATCGGTTTCATGATTGTATTCCTCCCCGAGTATCTCAACGTCGTCGTCAAGATATTCCCACAACGGCTGAGGTTGAAAGTCGCTGTCTTCGTCCAAATCCTCAACCAGAAAACACCCGTCGTAGAATTTCACCTGCAAAATCATTTCGCCGAACATGTGATTCCGCCAACGAAGATAATCGCCTTCAAATATTTCTCTGCCGGTCTTGTCGACGATGTCGCTGCCGAGTTTGCAGTCAATTTCCTTGATGACGCCGTTTATCTTGACGTTGTGTTTCATGTTTCCTCCGAAAATATCCAATCGAGAAGTTCTTCAATCGTCGGAGCGCGATTTTCCGCCACCGCCGCAGGGATTTTTATCTCCCGTCTCCGCGCAGGCAGTTTCTTGTTCCGCCATGCGTCTTTCGGCGTCCTGAACGGCTTCCAATGATTGTGATGAACTTTTATTTCTTCGTCCCAATTCACTGCCGCCATTTCAGCCGCGCTCTGAGAAAAGGCATGTTCGGAAAATTTTTGCGTGCCGCGCTTGTCGGCTCGACTTGCACGCTTGATTTTCGCCTTCTTCAACGTGTTCTGATATTGGCATTCCTTACTGCAAAATATCTGCTTGCCGTGCTTCGGTTTGAATTCCTGCCCGCAGTGCGCACATTGGCGCGGCTCCAATTCTTTCGGCGGCAACTTCTTCACGCGATTGAAAGCGTAACAGCATCGCGCACAGCAATATTTCTGTGCTTGTTTTCGCGGCGTGAATTCCTTCCCGCACTGCGGACAGATTTTTGGTTTCTGCTCCATCCGATGCTTTTCTCGCGACTCTGCCAAATCATGCTCGTATGCGCAATGCGGACTGCAATATTTCTTCTGCGGATGTTGAGCCAAAAACTCTTTGCCGCAATACGAGCAGATTTTTTTCACGGGTACAAAAGGTTCCGTTTTCCCGCGTTTTTTCCGCCGCCGCTGACAACCTTTCAGCTGGCATTGCCGACTGCAAAACCGTTGCCTGTGAGAGTGTTTGCCCGGTGTGAACGTCGCGCCGCAATATTCGCATTTCTTTTCAATGACCACTTTTAAGCACCCCGCCTGTCGACGGTTCCGAAATACCCGATGACACTGTCCGACAATCGGCTGATGATTCGCCGTGCTCCATACGCGTCTTTCGTCGCAAGTCGCTGATTCAATCCTTTCAAATCGAAGTTCGACGTTACGATTAATCGCTTGCCCGCATTCACCCGCCGATTGATTACCTGATACAAAACTCCTACCGTCCATTCGGTTACTTGCCCCGCTCCGATGTCGTCCATAATCAGCAAATCGCAGTTGTAATACCGATTCAGCACATCTTCCGCTTTGAGCTTGTCGCTGTCGAAAGTCATCTTGATTTCCTCCAACAGTTCGGGCACATCCCCGAATATCACGCTCCTTCCTTCTCTGATAAATTCCTTCGCGATTAACGCCGTCAAAAATGTTTTCCCCGTGCCGCATCCGCCGTGAAAGTAAAGGTTGCGTTGCGGCTTCTCGGCTATGTACCATTGCGCTATCGCCAACGCCCGACGATTGTCCGCCGTTACCTCGTAGTCGGAAAAATTCTTCCCTTGATACCGCGCAGGTACTTTCATTCGGTCAAGACGGTCTTTCAAATCCCGCCGCTCTTTCACCGGGCAAATCGCATACATGATATTCAATCGCCCGTCGGCATTCCCGATGAAGGGTTTCAAATGACGCGTCCCGCCCGTCTTGTGGCAATTCAGACCATTGCACTTCGAACATTCCGTCTTATCGGTTTCTGCCCGTTCAACTTCCCGAACTTCCGAATCGCTCAAACCCTTCAAGTTGTATCGCGCCTCGTATATCGGACGAAGTTTCTCGCAATGCGCCTTTCCTGCCGCCTTAACCTTTTCCCATTCCGACATATTTTGCCCAAGGTTCATTCCCGTCGTCGAAAGTGGGTTTGACATCAGCTGGTTGCTCATTTTCTCCATGCGCCTTGCCACCTTTCAGCAGTTCCTTCAGTTTGTACAGGAAATAGTTGAAGTTAATCGACTTGGAGCCGTTGGCATATTTCGCCGCCCGCATTGCCCGCCGAATTGTCTCTTCGCCGTGCTTAGCGACCAGCCGAGTAAGTTCCGCCTTCAATTCGTCGTCGAGCGAACAGAATATCGGCGATTTCTCCCATTCCGCGATTATCGCCGACGCGGGCGCCTCTTCTACTCTCTCTCTTTTAGTAGAGATTAATGTTAAAGAAGGACTTATTCGCGAGTTTTGCTCCGCTTTTTGCTCCGCTTTTTGCTCCGCTAAGGCGGTGTAAAGCAACAATTCATATTCCGTCCCGAGTTTCGGGCGGCTCTTGTCCGTCACAAAATCAATCAGACCCAAATTCTTCAGCCGCCGCTTGGAATCTGTTACTGCCGTCTGGCTTAAACCACTCGCTCTCTTCAACTCTATATCCGTTACCTTGAGAAAAACAAAAAAAAGACGCCTGCTTTTTGCAGTCGTCCTTTTTTAGATTATAGGATTGTAAGATAGAAACTATTTAAGCATGTCGAAGAAATTCGGATAAGAAATTTTTACGCAAGCTCCGTCGTCCAAATCGACGCCTTCAGTTGCCATGCCCATTATCGACAAACTCATTGCAATTCTGTGGTCGCCGTAAGTTTTGCAAGAAGCAAATTTCTTGACGCCGCCGCCGTGAATTATCAAAATATCATCTTGTGCCTCGAAAGTCGCGGGAGACAACTTGTTAAATTCTTCAACAATCGCTTTCAATCTGTCGCTTTCTTTGACGCGCAATTCTCCGACGTCGCGAATAATCGTTGTGCCTTCGGCAAAACCGGCCGCCACTGCCAAAATCGGTATCTCGTCAATCATGCGCGGAATAATTTCGCCGCCCGTCTCAATGCCCCGCAACTTCGCCGAAAAAATTTTTATGTCGGCAACGGGCTCGCCGCATTCAAGTCGTTCGTTTTCCAAAAAAATCTTCGCGCCCATTTTTAAAAGAACATCCAAAATTCCTGTGCGCGTCCGATTTACTCCGACATTTTTAATTGTAATTTCCGAGCCGTCCAAAATCGTCGCCAGAACAATCCAAAACGCCGCGCTTGAAATGTCGCCCGCCACAGAAATTTTTTCGGGCGCAAAAAGTTTTTCGGCGGGGAAAATCGTAATTGCATTTCCGATTTTTTCTATTCTCGCACCCATAGCCGCCAACATTTTTTCCGTATGGTCGCGGGAAGGCGCGGGCTCGATAACCGTTGTAGGATTTTCGGCATAAAGCCCCGCCAAAAGTATCGCCGATTTAACCTGCGCGGAAGCAACCGGCATTTCATAATTTATTCCGCGCAGATTTGCTCCGAAAATTTTTATCGGCAAGAAATTATTTTCGCGGGCAGAAAAAGTTGCGCCCATTTTTTCAAGCGGCAAAATAATTCTGGACATGGGACGTTTTGAAAGGGAAGCGTCGCCGATAAAAGTTGAATCAAAATTCTGCGCGGCGAGCAAGCCCGACATCAAACGTAAAGTTGTCCCTGAATTTCCCGCGTTCAAAGGCGCGGCAGATTTTTTCAAACCGCGCAAGCCGACTCCGTGAACAAAAACATCTTCGGCAAGATTAATTTCTACGCCGAGAGCTTTAAGGCAGTTGAGAGTTGAAAGGCAATCTTCGGCGCGCAGGAAGTTTGAAATGCGAACAGAATTATCGGCAATGGCGGAGAAAATCAGGGCACGATGAGAAACCGATTTATCGGCGGGAACTTCGAGCGTTTTGACAAAGGGTTGAGAAAAATTGGGAACAAGCATGAAGATACTCCTTTACAAAAAATATGTGCTATAATAGCGGAAAAAAAATTCGGAGGCAACATAAATGCAAGAACGAAACATAGCAATAATAGCGCACGTCGACCACGGCAAAACGACTTTGGTGGACGGCTTGCTGAAACAAAGTGAAGTCTTTCGCAAAAATGAACAGGTAGCCGAGCGAGTAATGGACAGCGGGGAATTGGAGCGCGAACGCGGCATAACGATAATGTCAAAAGTCGCGGCGATAAGATACGAGGGCGAAAAAATAAATATTGTGGACACGCCGGGACATGCAGATTTCGGCGGAGAAGTCGAACGCGTTCTAAATATGGCGGACGGCGTGCTGTTATTGGTTGACGCATTTGAAGGCGTCATGCCGCAGACAAAATACGTTTTGCGGAAGGCGTTGGAACAAAAATTGCGTGCGATAGTTGTAATAAACAAAATCGACCGAGCAGATGCGCGAATCGACGAAGTGGAATATGAAGTGATGGAATTATTCATGGAGCTGGGCGCGGATGACGAACAACTTGATTATCCCGTAATATACACGGCGGCGAAGGCGGGCATTGCGAAAAAAAATTTGGACGATGAGAGCACAAATCTTGAGCCGCTGTTGGAGACGATAATAAAAGAAATACCGAGCGGTTCGGGCGACGCGGAATTGCCGTTGCAAATGGCAGTTACAATGCTTGAATGGGATGATTATGTCGGAAAAATCGCGATAGGGCGAATAAGTCGCGGACGAATAAAAAGCGGCGAAGTCGTCACGGTCATAAGCGGGCGAGAACATTTCAGCGGGAAAATCGGAAAAGTTTATGTCTATGAAGGTTTGCACCGAACGGAAGTTGCTGAAGCTTCGGCAGGAGAAATTGCGGCGGTAACGGGTTTGCCGGAAATAAAAATCGGCGACACAATTTCGGACAAAGAAAATCCCGAAGCATTGGAAACAATAAAAGTCGACGAACCGACGTTAAGCGTGACAATCGGAGTAAACACAAGTCCTTTGGCGGGCAAAGACGGACAATTTGTAACGAGCCGTCATCTTCGCGACAGGCTTTACAAAGAAATTCAAACAAATGTCGCGTTGCGGGTCGAGGATACAAACAGCACGGACGTTTTCAAAGTCAGCGGGCGCGGCGAATTGCATTTATCGATTTTGATAGAGACAATGCGGCGCGAAGGTTATGAAATGGAAGTGGGCAAACCCGAAGTCGTTTACAAATTAATTGACGGGCAAAAATACGAGCCGATAGAAGAATTGACGGTTGAAGTGACTTCGGAATACATGGGAACGGTGATGGAAAGTCTCGGACGGCGCAAAGGCGAATTAAAAGATATGCAACAAATAGCGGGCTACATACGGCTGAACTTTTTAATTCCTGCGCGGGGCTTGATAGGATTTCGTTCGGAGCTTTTGACTTCGACGCGGGGCAACGGGATAATGAATCATGTTTTTCACGGCTACGAACCTTACAAGGGAGAAATTATGGGTCGCACACGCGGAAGCTTGGTAGCCTTCGAGGCGGGCTTGACAACGGGTTACGGAATTTTTAATCTCCAAGACAGAGGCGTCATGTTCATAGAGCCGGGGCAACAAGTTTATGAAGGAATGATCGTCGGCGAAAACAGTCGGGAACTTGACATTGATATAAATCCTTGCAAAGCGAAAAAGCAAACGAACATTCGGGCGAGCAATTCGGACGAAGCGATAAGATTAATACCTGCGCGGATAATGAGTTTGGAACAGGCAATGGAATATATTCAAGACGATGAACTGGTTGAAGTCACGCCGCAAACGATAAGGTTGCGGAAGGCGATTTTGGACAGAACAACACGCGGAAGATTATCCAAAAACAGTCGGAAGTAAAAACTGAAAATATTTTGAAGAAAACCTTTGCAATTTATAAAAGCATATGCTAGAATGGCGCGAGAAAAAAAATTGGAAGGTTGGTCGCGATGATAATAATGGAGTGGATCAAAAAAATAACGGACATAATCATGCCGCCGGGCGTGGATGAGGAAGAAGAAATTAAAAAGTCAGAGATAAAAAAGGAAGAACCTCCCGCGCAGGTGACAGAAAAGAAAATAGAAGAACCAAAAATCGAACCCGAACCGATGCCCGAACCGACTCCCGCGCAATCATTTCAAGCAGAAAAACAAGCGATTGGAATGGGCGGCGCAAAATTCGTGCGGACACACGGAACGCATGTAACAACTTCAGACGGCGTAGCAAACATGAACGGAATGCGTTATGAAGCTTTCAGTTCAGAGCCGAGCGTTCGTCCGAGTTTGGCGGTAGTGAAAACGGCGCAGATGACAATAAAAATCTACACGCCGACAAAATACGACGAACAGGCGCAGAGCATCGGGCAGGATTTAATTCAACGAAATGCGGTAGTCGTCAATTACGAAGGAATGGACGCGGCAACGCAACAGCGAATAGGCGATTTCGTCTTGGGCGTAGTCTACACGATAAGCGGGCATGTAGAAATGATAACGAACAAAATAATGTTGTATGTGCCGGAGGGCTTTGAAGTATCGAGTGCGCAAGCGGCAATAGCGGCGACATTAAGACGATACAATTAAAAAAAAGAAATTACGGGCGCGAAGGTGCCTGTTTTTTTTTGAGGAGGACGGCAATGAGATATTTGACGCAGGAAAGGGCTCCGATAATGGAAGCGTTGGAAAGAA
>CALFJC010000115.1 GCA_937877655.1 uncultured Selenomonadales bacterium | reverse complement strand
TTTCCCTTTTCCCATTTCCCTTTTCCCATTTCCCTTTTCCCATTTCCCTTAAAACGGAGGTCATTTAATGCGCCTTAGGATACTTGACAGATATATTTTTCAAGAAGTTGTGTTCGCGTTTTTGTTTGCGATTTGCGCGTTCACGGCGGTTTTTATCGGTTCGGGAACTTTATTTAAAATCGCACGGTATATCACCGACTACGGCGCGAGTCTTTCGTCGGTTGTAAAAATTTTTGTCTACGGCTTGCCGGCAATAATCATGTGGACTTTTCCGATGTCGATGCTCTTGGCAACGCTTTTGACTTTCGGGCGGCTGTCGAGTTCAAGCGAAATTACGGCGATGAAATCTTGCGGAATAAGTTTTACGCGAATAGCCGCGCCCGCGATTTTTTTGGGAATGATTGTTACAATCTGCGCGATACTTTTCAATGAACATATAGTTCCTTGGGCGAATACCGCGTACAACAACGTTGTTTATTACGAAATTCAAGGCAATACGGAATTGAAGTCGCAGGATCACATTATCGTTAAGGAATTTGCGGGCGAAAGGATGGAACGGCTGATTTATGCTCGCGAATACAAAGCGCAGGAAGAAATTTTGGAAGGCGTGACGATGCAAGTTCTCAATGAGGAAGGAAAGGTTACGCACGTCGAAAATGCGACTTATGCGGAGTGGCGAAATGAAAAATGGATTATGCATGACGGCATGATTTATGATTTGTCGGACGAACAGCGGACGCACACGATGAAATTTGATCAACAAATTTTGCCTGTCAATGCGAGCCCGCGACAAATTGTTCGCGAGCAGAAAAAGCCCGAAGAATTGACGATGAGCGAACTCAAAGCGCAAATTGCAATCATGAAATCGCAATACGTCAACACGAACAAATTGGAGACGGAACTTTATCAGCGAATTACAGTTCCGATGGCGAGTTTGATTTTCGCGCTAATCGGAGTGCCGCTGGGACTTCAGCCGACGAGAACGCCTTCTTCGGTTGGTTTTGCGTTAAGCGTCGTGATAATTTTCCTGTATTATGCGGTAATGACTTTGGCGAATGCAATCGCTCGGAGCGGAGCAATCGCGCCTATGTATGCGGTTTGGATACCGAATATTATCGGCTTGTTGTCGGGCTTCGTTTTAATTTATCGGGCGTCCAAGTGAGGAGAAAAATCCCCCCTTTGTCAAAGCGTGGATACGCGGAACCGACTGCTCTCGGCGCGGCTCGTCACTTCGATTTTTTCAAAATAATTTTTGTATTTAGGATCAACTTTTCTTTGCTTGCCCAAAGAAAAGTTGCAAAAGAAAGGGCACCT
>CALFJC010000114.1 GCA_937877655.1 uncultured Selenomonadales bacterium | reverse complement strand
GCAAAGAAACTCCGTATAAAAATTTGTTGGCGGAGATTGACGCACATAATTTATCATACGCCGCGATTGCAAAACTTTTGGGCTTGTGTCATCAAGTTGTTTCTATGAAAATGCGTGGCAAGCAGAATTTCACGGCGGAACAAATTGCCAAGCTCGTTGAATTTTTCGGTAAGCCCGCCGAATATCTTTTGGCACGCGACGATGGAGTAAGTGCTATTTCAACATGCAAAGAAACTCCGTATAAAAATTTGTTGGCGGAGATTGACGCACATAATTTATCATACGCCGCGATTGCAAAACTTTTGGGATTATCGCAATCGACAGTTTCCGATAAAATGCGTGGCAAGCAGAATTTCACGGCGGAACAAATTGCCAAGCTCGTTGATTTTTTGGCAAGCCCGCCGAATATCTTATGGCACGCGACGACTAAAAAACGGCTTTTGAAAAGATTGTTCGGCTTGAATCTGCGCGGCGATTATAATAAAATCTGCGCGGAGGTGGCAACGTGACGTTGCATCCTGCTGACACACTCGAACGTTGCGATAATTTTAAAATATTCGTTGCGTTTAAGCGCGATTAAAATTTTTGGAGGTGTATTTGATGAAAATTTTTAGTTTAACGCTGATGATTCTGATGATTTTTTGTTCAACGACGTTTGCGGAAGAGCTTCGCCCGCCAATAATCACGGTAAGCGGCGAAGGAATTGTTGAAGCGCAACCCGACCGCGCCACAATTTCAGTCGGAGTGGTTACACGGGCAAAAAATCCTTCCGAAGTTCAATCGGCGAACGCAAAAGCCGCCGGTTCGGTTATAAATTCGATTGTCGCGCTCGGAATTGAACGGAAAAACATTTCGACGGGCAATTACAATTTCAATCCGACTTATCGGCACTTGGAAAACGGAAAAAATATTCTCGAAGGCTACGAGGCAAGCAATTCGGTTACGATTATCGTTGACGATTTAAATTTGGTCGGAAAAATTATCGACGCGGCATTAAATCACGGAGCAAATCGCGTTGACAGCTTAAATTTCGGACTTCGCGACAAAAATTCTTATCAAGATGAGGCATTGCGGCTTGCAGTGCTTGATGCGAAGAGAAAAGCTGAAATTGCGGCTGCAACTCTCGGAAAATATATCGTAAGCGTCCGTTCCGTGTCGATAAATTCAAATCACATTTCCGCGCCGCGAAATTATAAAATGGCGCGTTCAATGGGAGCTATGGAAGACGCCGCCGAGTTTGAAACGCCGATTGAGAGCGGAACTTTGCAATGTTCGGCGAATGTTCATGTAGAATTTGAAATCAGCCGATGAAAAAACCTTATCTTGAGTCAATCGAATACATACGCGGCATATCGATGCTCGGCGTTGTGGCAATTCACACGGGTTCGCAATATATTTTGCTGAATCCGACGCCGAATATCAATTTGGTTGCGCTTTTTGAAATCGTCTCGCGATTCAGCGTGCCGATTTTCTTTTTTATATCGGCGTTCGGGCTTTTTTATCGAATGAATCTTGCCGAGCCGTTCGATTATAAAAAATTTTTGCGGCGGCGATTCAAAGCGGTACTTTTGCCTTATCTAATCTGGTCGACGCTGTATCTTCTGCATGACAATTTATTTTACGGCTACTCAATTTTTCCGAGCCCGAAATATGCGGCGGAAATTTATTTTTTCGGGCTGGCGAAGTATCATTTATATTTTTTGGTGATTTTGCTCTGGTTTTATGTGTTAATGCCGCTGTGGATAGAAATAATTAAGCGAATGACGCCCGTGAAATTGATTTTATTGCTGACCGCGCAGATTTTATTTGATTATTGGTCGAGTTATTGCGCGGGAATGTCGGAAAATATTTTTTTAAAGTGGAGATTGAACTGGTTGGTGTTGCATTACGTCTTTATCTTCATTTTGGGCGGAATTTTGGGAGTAAAGTCGGAAAAATTTTTTGCATGGTGTAAGAGACAGAAAAAAATAATCAGCGCGGGATTTTTCCTCACGCTGACAATTTTATTGAGTTGGTTTTACTTTTTAATTTACGTCGAGAATTTTTCGGCGGAAGCGGCGGTTAATACGGCGCATCAACTTTCGCCGCCGGGCATTTTTTACACAATCGCGGCGTCGATTTTCTTCTTTATGCTGTTTGAAACGGTTGAATTGCCCGCGCCGATAAAAAATTTTTTAAGCCTGCTCGGAAAAAATTCTTACTTTGTATATTTGGCGCATCCTTTTGCGATAACTTACCTTTTGATAGTGTTTGGCAAATTAAATTTGATAATGACGGCTCCGAACGCGCTGATTTTTTACGTTTTAATCGTCTTGCTGACTTTATCGGCAAATTTTCTTGTCAATCGGCTTAAGAAAATTATTTTTTCTTAATGTGATTGAGATCGTCATCGACAAAAAGATTTTCGACGACGATATAAATTGAGCGACCGGCATCTTCAAGTTCATCGATTTTTTTGAGATAATTTTCCAGAGCGGACATTAATTTTTCGTTATCGCCGTTTTCGGCGACGTAACGACTTATTTGACGAACAATCTCGCGCTGTCTGAAGTTAATATCGATAAGTTCATTGACGAGCAACTTGCAATCCTCAACATTTTTCATGTTCAAACCTCCTCAGCTATTTTTTCAAGCAAAGCGGCGATAAATTTTACATGCGGCGCGACGGTTTCAAGCAAAAGTCGTTCGTTTGGGCTGTGAATGTTTTCGTTTGTCGTTCCGATTGAAATAATGTCGAGTGCGGGATTTTTCTTTGCGAAAAAACTCGTCTCCAAACCCGCGTGAATCGTTTTGACTTCGGGCGCGTAACCGTTTTGTTCCGTGAAAATTTTTTCGGCGATTTTTAGGAGTTTACTGTCCGAATTAAATTTCCAAGCGGGCGTCGGCGCGGAAAATTTACTTTCAAACGAACAAAGTTTCGCCGCCTGCCCGAAGCCTTCAATAAATTCTTCAACCAATTCATCGGCATTGGCTCGCGGCAAAATTTTTAGTTCAACAATGTTATCATCCATGCGAACCGCGCCGAGATTCGCCGAAGCCAAAACCTGCGCGGGATTTTCGGAATTCATAAGATAAACGCCGCTGTGAATTATCGTCAAGAGATTTGAAAGCGCGTCATAATCTTTGACATGCAAAACTTTATCGGGGCGATTGATAACTTTCGCCTCGATTTTTACGTTCGGCTCGGTCGTCGCATAAACTTTTTTGAGTTTCTGCTCAACCTCCGCGCAGATTTTTTCGACAAGCGAAACTTGTATATCTGTGGCGAAAATAAATTCCGCGCTGTCGGGAATGACGTTAAAAGCCCTGCCGCCGCGCAGATTTGCCAAACGAATTTTCCCGTGTTGAGTTATTTGCCGCATAATGTAAACGGCAATTTTAATCGCATTGATTCTGCCGCTCGAAATTTCTTCGCCCGAATGCCCGCCGCGCAGTCCGCCGATTTTTATTTCCATATTGTTGGGAAGTTTCGTGTCGGGGCGAACGTAATGAAGTTCGCGCCAAAAAGTCACGTGAACACTGCCCGCCGAGCCCGCAACCAATTCGCCGAATTTCTCCGAGTCGCAGTTGATTAAAAAATTCGCGTCGCTCAAAAATTTTTTGTCAAGATTAATCGCGCCGCTCATGCCCGATTCTTCATCCGTCGTGAAAATTATTCGGAGCTTGCCGTGAGAAAAATCTTTGTGATTTTTAACCAGATAAAGAATTTCCGCAATGCCGATGCCGTCATCCGCGCCGAGACTCGTTCCCTGCGCCTCCAAAAATTTTTCGCCGCGAATCAATTTTATCGGGTCGGTTAAAGGATTAAATTCGTAACCGTCCGCCGCCACACAAACCATATCCATATGCGCCTGCAAAATCGTAAGCGGAGAATTTTCTCTGCCAAAACTCGCGGGAACTTCGGCGATAATATTTTTAAAGTCGTCCTGTACAACTTCAAAGCCGTGCTCTTCAAAAAAATTTTTTAAGTAATTGCTGACTTGCTCTTCATGTTTTGACGGACGAGGTATCGCCGCCAATTTTTCAAATTCCTCAAGCACGCCAGCCAAAATTTTTTCCTGCGTTGAAAATTTTTCGTTCATCATTCATTCTCCATTCCGTCCGAAAATCCATTCCCGAAATGCAACGCCGCTTAATTCTGCTTAAAGCGGGAAAAATCCTGCGTTGTAGAAAGTTCGCCGTCGTGATAAAATCATTTTAAATTTTTTGGAAAGGGAAATTAAATTGGTCGCGCATGTTTTTGTTGACGCCGAGAACGTTCCGCCGGACGTGACTTTTCGTGTGGTTGAACACTTCGGCAAGGAGCACAAGATAACTCAAGTCGATATTGTCGGCAAAGAAGAATCGCTTCCGTTAAAATATCGCGATCTTGACCGCCGCCTTTTCCGAGTTCAAAATTGTTTTTACGGCAAAAATTCTGCGGACACTTGGATTTGCATAGAAATTGTGCGGGCGATAATTGACGAGCCCGATTTGGAGCTGATAATTATTCTTTCGAGCGACAAAGATTTTTTGCCCGCGATAAAATTCGCCGCCGACTACGAGAAAAAAATTTTCATTGTCTCGGACGGCAAAAGTCACAGAAATTTAAAGACACAACTGCAAAATATCAGAGTGCCGCCCGGAGCCGTCGAATTGAAAGATTTTCGTTGCGCCTTCGATGAAGTTTCTCAAAGGCTGTCGCAATTTTTACCGCTTCTTTGGTATGATTCGCAAAAAATTCTTATGGACAATGCCGATTTGCTGAAATTTATTTTGGTGCGCAAGCAAAACGGGAAAATTTGCGAAGTGCCTTTTCTTGAGGGAATAAACGTCAACGACTTCAGACAAATGTTGCGCGAGTTGAAAGTTTTCGCGCCGAAAATGTCGATTTACAGATTTTGCGCGAGTAATTTTTTGAAAGTCAAGAATGAGTGCGTTTATTTAATGAAGGAAGAAGAAATTTTGCCGCCGATAACGCAACTTGAAACGGTCGACAAATTTTTATCGCGAAATGCGGCGGACGTTATAAAAATTTTCGTCAAGCACGGCGAAAAAATTTTTGAAATTCCTTTTGTAAACGGGATGCCGCTTGAGCTTTTCGGGAAACTTCTTCGGCAGAAAAAAATAATCGGCAAGACGGTTGCGGTTTCAAAAGTTGCGGAGAAAAGTTTGTTGACGGTTCGCGAGGAAAAAGTTTATCTGCGCGGCGAGGAGGAGCTTGAAAAAATTTGCAACGACTTGGCGGATAATGTCGACCAATTTTTTTTGGAGCACAAGGATGAGATTAAAAAAATTTTCATCAAACACGGGCAGAAAATTTTTGAGATACCTTTTGTGAACGGGATGTCTCTTGAAAATTTCGGGAAACTTCTGCGCGGAAAAAAAATAATCGGCGTGACTGTTTCGCCGAAATCGATAGCGGAAAAGAGTTTACTTGCCGTCAAGGGCGGGAAAGTTTATCTGCGTGACGAAGACGATTTGAAAAAAGTTTTCGAGGAGAGCTTAAGCGACGTTGACAAATTTTTTAACGAGCATGCAAATGAACTCCGAATGATTTTTATCAAGCAGGGACAAAAAATTTTTGAGATGCCTTTTGTGGACGGGATGTCGGTTGAACTTTTCGGCAAAATGTTGAGCCAAAAAAATATTGCGGGGCGACCGTCAACGGTAAAAAACATTGCCGCGCAGAGTTTGCTTGACATTCGCGAAGGAAAAGTTTTTCTGTTGAAGGAAGAAGAATTGGCGGCGGCTTACGAGGAATTTTATGAAAATGTCGACGATTATTTGAATGAACACGCTTTGGAAATTCGTTCGGTGACGATTCGGCGCGGCAGAGATTTTTTTGAAATTCCCTTCGTAAACGGAATGCCGCTAAAAATTTTCGGGAAACTTTTGGTCGAGCGAAAAATAATTGTGGGATTCACTTCGCCGCTGACGATAGCGGAAGAAAGTTCCTTAATCATGCGCGACGAGAAAATTTATTTGAGACAGGAAGGATTAATATGAAAATTATTGAACCGGGCGTTGAATTGGTTGACGACTTCGACGCGGCGGAGATTATGAAAAAAATCGAGCGGGCGGGGCGCGTCTGCTACAAATCGGAAGGAAATATCAAGGACGACAGCGCGGAGAAATTTATTCGCGGGATAATCAAGCGCGGGCATGAATCGGTTATCGAACACGCGACTGTTTCTTTCAAAATCATTTGCGACAGAGGCGTTACTCATGAACTTGTTCGCCACCGTTTGGCAAGTTATTGCGTAACCGGCGACACAATTATTCCTTCATATATCGCAAAAAAAAGATTCTCCGCCAAAAAACGCAACATAGAAACCATTTACAGGTGGTTCACGAATCCAAAATGCCACGCGATTTTTCAACAACTCGTTATAAGAAGTTTTGACGAACAAACTCATTCTGTCGTGCCTAATAAAATAAAGAATGTTTTCTTCAATGGGATAAAAGATGTTTTTGAAGTAAAGACTGAGAGCGGCAGAAGTTTAAAATGCACGGACGGACATCAATTTTTTACTGACGACGGCTGGAAAACGCTAGCCGAGCTTGAAATTGGAAATTTTATTTATGTTAATGGTTTGGTATCGCTCGAAAATGAAGAGTGGCTACGATACAATTATCTCACACTAAACAAAACACGTAAGCAATTGGCTGAAGAAATCGGCTGTTCGGAAGTGCGTTTATACAAAGCGTTTAAGCATTTCGGGATAAAAAAGCCTTTATCTGACAGACCAAATCGCCGACCGGGTTACGGTGTTAAAGGAATGTTCTCTGACGAACAACGTAATGAAATAAGCAAAAGAATGAGCGGCGAGAATAATCATCGTTATTTGGAAGACAGAAATTCATTGTCAACATCGGGTGCTTATGCTGAAACTTACAGGAAATTTTCTTCGGACGCCAATGAATGCGAATACTGTGGCAGTAATCAAAATATCGAGATTCATCACACAGATAAAAATCCAAGAAACAATGCGGACGAAAATATAAAATTTCTTTGTAGCAAGTGTCATCATCTTTGGCATCATCCTTACGCAGTCGGAGCTTTCAAGGATAAAATTTTAAGTATCAGCTATATCGGGCAGGAAACAGTTTACGATTTGGAAATGGCGGCTCCGTATCATAATTACGTTGCCAACGGAATAATTGTCCACAACTCCCAAGAAAGTTCTCGATTTTGCGATTATTCGGCGGGAAAATTCGGCGGCGAATTAACTTTTATCAAACCGTGTTTTTGGCGCGAGGACGATAAAAATTTTTTATTGTGGAAAGAGACAATGGCTCTGCTTGAAAAAAATTATCTGCAACTCCGTGCAGGCGGCGCACGTCCCGAAGAAGCGCGTTCAATTCTTCCGAACTCTCTTAAGACAGAAATTTTCGTGACGATGAATCTGCGCGAGTGGCGACATTTTTTGAAATTGCGGACGGCAAAGGCGGCGCATCCGCAAATGCGGGAAGTCGCGCTGAAGATTTATAAAACCTTGGTAGAAAAATTGCCCGCCGTCTTTGACGACATTCAGCCTTAAAAATTTTTTCATGTTGTAGACAAACGTCCTACATTGAAATATAATCGAAAAAAATTTTTTAAGGAGTGTCGGACATGAAAATTACAATCGGCAGCGATCACGGCGCGGTTGAACTGAAAGAGGAAGTCAAAAAAGTTTTGGCGGAGTTTGAAGGTGTCGAAGTCAAAGACATTGGAACTTTCGGCAAGGAGTCGGTTGATTATCCCGACATTGCCGAGAAAGTCTGCGCGGACGTTGTGAGCGGCGCGGCGGACAGAGGAATTGTCCTTTGCGGCACGGGAATCGGCATTTCCATTTCGGCGAACAAAATCAAGGGGATTCGCTGTGCGCTGTGCAATGAAATTTATTCGGCGAAAATGAGTCGTGAACATAACAACGCAAATGTTTTGGCAATGGGCGGGCGCGTTATCGGTTCGGAAGTTGCGGGACAAATTGTTCGTACTTGGATGACGACGGAGTTTGCGGGCGGCAGGCATGAGAGGCGCGTTAATAAAATCATGGCTCTTGAGAATAGGTAAAAAAATCTCTCCGATAAAATTTTCATCTCGAAGACAACCTTCGGGATATTTTTTTGGCTTTTTGACAATATCTTGTCAAAGAAAATAAAGCGTGATAAAATTTCTCCGAAAACAAAAAGGCGGGTGAACCGATGGTAAAAGAAACAGCGCGGGCGAAAATAAATTTGACGTTGGACATTTTGGGCGTGAGGTCTGACGGGTATCACGAAGTATCAATGATAATGCAGACGATTGAACTCGCCGACGAAGTGGGGCTGAAAAAAATTTCGGGCGGAATAAGTTTGAAAATGGATACGTCGGAGATAATCGGCGGCGAAAAAATTCCGCTTGACGAAAAAAATTTGGCATGGCGAGCGGCGGTCGAGTTTCAAAAATTCTGCGGAAAAAATTTCGGCGTCGAGATAAACATTAAGAAAAAAATTCCGATTGAGGCGGGTTTGGCGGGCGGCTCGACGGATGCGGCGGCAGTAATTCGCGGCATGAATCGGCTTTACGAAACAAATCT
The DNA here is from genome assembly GCA_937877655.1 of uncultured Selenomonadales bacterium. Classification (GTDB taxonomy): domain Bacteria; phylum Bacillota; class Negativicutes; order Selenomonadales; family Selenomonadaceae; genus Quinella. Next base: position 330 of record CALFJC010000114.1, on the reverse strand, counting down.
GACGGAAGAGGAGCTCTGCAAAATCGGAATGCAAATCGGTGCGGATGTTTCTTTCTGCATAATCGGCGGCATATGTCTTGCCGAAGGGCGCGGCGATACTTTGACGAGACTTGATCCGATAAAAAAATTTAATGTCGTCTTGGCTAAGCCCGACGGCGGCATTTCGACTGCTTGGGCTTACAAAACATACGACGACAATCCCACCGAAAAACGAATACCGAACGATAAAATCATTGAGCATTTTAAGCGCGGAGAATATGACGCGGCATTTAAATATTTTTCAAACGCCCTTGAAAAAGTTGCGGCGCAAAAAATCCCCGCCATTGCCGA
>CALFJC010000113.1 GCA_937877655.1 uncultured Selenomonadales bacterium | reverse complement strand
AAGTCGCCGCCGTTGTAGCAAGCCGCCCGTGCCCGACAGCCGCCGCATTTGTTTTTATATTTGCAACCGCCTCAATTCCCGCTGTATTCAAGTGTCCGAAGTGTCTTCAAAATTTTTAATGTCGATTGAAATTGCACCAAGGCTCGCCGCTCATAAAGTCGCCGCCGTTGTAGCAAGCCGCCCGTGCCCGACAGCCGCCGCATTTGTTTTTATATTTACAGCCGCCGCAATTCCCGCTGTATTCAAGTGTCCGAAGTGTCTTCAAAATTTTATTCGACCGCCAAAGTTCATCAAAAGGAATTTCGCGAACGTCGCCGAGCTCCATGTTAAGATAAGCGCACGGCTGAACTTTTCCGCGCGGGCTGATTATGCAATAGCTTAAACCCGCCAAACAGCCGCGCTTAAATCGAAGTTTCATGCCGAGTTGATCCGCTATCCTCAAAAATTGCGGCGCGCAGGTCGGCTTGAGTTCGATTGAAACTTCCTGTTGCTTGCGCATGATTCGCGTTAAAACATTTTCGTAACCTTCTGCGCGGAGAGATTCTTCTTCAATCGTCTTGGCTCTGCCCGTCGGTACCAAAAAGAAAAAATGATGCGCCTTCGCCCCGATTTCAACTGCGAAGTCCGTTAAAGCTTCCAACTCATGTTGATTCCAATCCATAACCGTTGTATGAATTTGGAAAGGCAAATTTTCTGCCAGACAATTTTTCATGCCGTCAACCGCGCCTTGCCATGCGCCCGCGAACGAACGAAATTTATCGTGCTTTTCGGCGTCGAGCGAGTCTAAAGAAATTCCCATGCCTTTTGCTCCCGCCGATTTTAAATCTTTTGCCATTTGCCGAGTTATCAAAGTTCCGTTCGTTCCAAAAACCGCGATTAATTTTAAATTCGTTGCGTGTTCGACGAGCTCCAAAATGTCGGGACGCATCAGCGGTTCGCCGCCCGAAAAGATCATTATCTTGAAACCTGCGCGGGCAATCTGATTTAAAAGTTCTTTCGCTTCGGCGGTTGAAAGTTCTTCTTCGGCTTTACAGCCGGCGTCGCGGTAGCAGTGCGCACAATACATGTTGCAAGCGTTCGTTGTGTTCCATGAGACAATCAAATTAAATCCCTCCCGCGAAAAAATATTCTGCCGCCGCGAATTTTTTCCTGCCCGCCGAAAGGCAATACGTAATGCGTAATAAAAAATTTTCGTTCCAAGGGCTGTTGGTAAATTAAAAGTGAATGGCAGCAGAGGCAAGTAAGACAAAATTGAAAAAGCAGGTGGACAGTTTGTCGAAACGAGCAGCAATGTGGCGAAAATTCTTAAGCGACGGGCGTCCTTCTTGGACTTCTCGAACAAAAATTTTATCTTGTTCCGCTGCGTATCCGTTAAATCTTTTTGGTAAAATGAATTTGACATAAGCATTTCCTCTTTTTTCAAAATCATTTTATCAAGGAATTGCCTATGTTTTCATTTTACTTGACTTTACCAACAAGCCCCGGTTTTAATTTTTGATTGCTTTTTTTGCGCGGCGGCTTTTATCCCTGCAAAAAAATTCCGACCGAGTCGGAACTCAATTTGTTTTATGCGAGACTTTGATTAAAATCTTGGACAATGCGCCCGATAATTTTTTCCGTCGCGTCCTTGTGAGTGTCAAAAATTTTTTTCGCAACCTTCGACCGCTTTTCCGACAAAATATCATTGCCTTTAATCAATTCATCAAGATAATTTTCAACGTCCTTCCAACTGCGGGCGATATACATTGCCGAAAACATTTCTTCATATTCGGGAAAAGGTTTTGCGTTCGGAAATTCGCAATAAATAATCGGTCTGCCCGTCAAGAAAAAACAAATCATCACGGACGAATAATCGCAAATGAAAATGTCAACGTCGCGAATATTTTTATCCATGTCGGACATATCGGCTTGATAAATCACGTGATTTTCTTTCAAAAAATTTTTGTAATCCTCAACCTCCTGCTCCGTCATCAGATTTTTGCTTATCAAATCGCGGAAAAGGCGCATGTGCGGGCGAAAAGTCAATTTAATTTTCGCGCCGTATTTCCCGCGCAGGGCAATGAAATTATTTTTGTACTCCAAAAAGTGACTGCCGCCCCAACGTTCATCATAAAGCCAGCGCGGAGCCCACAAAATATTTTTCGCCGCCGAAGATTTTTTCTCCGGTCGATAATAATTTTTCAAAATCGGGTAGCCGAAAAACTCAACGTGCTTATAACCCGCCGATATTTCCTGCGAAAATTTTTTGTCGAGAATATTTTTTACGCCTTCCGCCGAAGCGAAAAACAGATAAATGTTCCGATAAAAATTCGGGAAATCGTCAAACAATCTCTCTGCAAAAGCGGAAGATAACGTTGCGCCGTAACTTATCATGCAAACTTTTGCGAATTTCACAATGTCATTGACTCTGAAGCTCGGAAAATTTCTCCGACTTTCGTAAGGATTTGTGAGAAAAACATAATCGGGATTCAATTTCCGAAGATCCATCAAACCGTAATCGTAAATTTTATCGTTGGGATAGCGATTGTAAAAATATGACCGCGAATTTTCGTTGTATTTGAAGTCACTTTCCGAATGAACAACCAAAAAAGCCTCGAAGTCTTCGCGCTCCTTCATCGCTTCGTAAACGGGAAAAATTTTATCGCAGACGGCGCGGGCATGAACGAGAAAAACTGCGCGGATTTTTCTTTTCTCGGGCCGCCAATTTTTTTGACGCGCAAGATAATAAGTTGCAATTTCGGCGTCGGAGTAATTCGGATAGATAAATTGATTCAGAAAAACCGATTGAAGGTCGAGAATAAATCTTTTGTGCCACAAATGCATGTTGAACGGGATTTTAATTTCCGTCGGCTCGACAAATTGAATCATGCCCAAAAGAGCCAATTCCCGCTCGGATTTTTCAAGATTTTGTTCGTAAAAGCCTCTCAATTCTTCGATAAAATCTTTTTTCAAGAAGTTAATCAGCGGATTTTCAAGGCGAATTGCCAAAAGCGCGAGATATTCTCCGTACCAAGATTGTTTTGGGGCAATTTTCAAATCTTCGACGGGAATTTTCAGCAGGCGTTCCGCCAAAGCTTTTTTTTTATAAAAAATCGCGGCTTCGGGATTCAAAATCTTTCCCTCCTCAAATTTTTGTCAGCAAGAAAATTTCTGCGCGAGAACATTTATCCCCTGCAAAGTTCGTGATATAATGACCAAAAAAATTTTGGAGGATGATTTTATGACAAAAGACGATTGGAAAAATTTTTTCAGAAATAAAGTCGGCAAGTGCAACGTTTTGGTTATCGGTGACATCATGATGGACAAATATTATTACGGCGACGTGAAAAAATTTGCAAGTGACGCGCCCGTGCCCGTTGCGAAAATTATTAAGCGCAAAACTTCACTCGGCGCGGCGGCGAATATCGCGAATAACTTGGCGACTCTCGGCTGCAAAACTTCCGTTGCGGGCTTCGTCGGCGACGATCATAATTTTGAAACGCTTTCGACGCAACTTTACGAGAGCGGCATTGATCAAGACGGTTTGATAGCGACCGAGTGGCCTACGACGACAAAAGTCCGAATCATGAGCGGGCATGTTCAAATGTTCCGCATGGATTTTGAAGATATGACGCCTCGCACGGACGAACAATTCGAGGCATTAAAAAGTTTTGTCAAGCGGCGACTCAATGACAGTTTGGATGCGATAGTTTTGGCGGATTATGAAAAAGGAGTTTGCACGGAGAGATTTTGCGCGTCGGTAATTCGGGCGGCGCACAATCACGGAGTGCCCGTCATCGTCATGCCTTACGGTCAGCAATGGATAAAATATGCGCAAGCCGATTACATAACGCCGAACGTTGCGAAGATAAATAAAATCCTTTTAAGTCCGATAGACACGGAAGACGACGACGCGGCGGAACGAGCGGGACGCTATATCATGCGGAAATTCAAAGTGAAAAATGTTTTGGCGACGCGCTCGGCTTCGGGAATGACGCTCGTAACGGAAGATGATGCCGTTCATTTGCCGACAAGTGTTCAGGAAGTTTTCGACAGCGCAGGCGCGTCTGATACAGTTGCGGCAGTTTTTGCAATGGCATTGGCGGGCGGCTTGAAACCCGTTGACGGCGCATATATCGCGAACTTGGCGGCGGGAATTGTTTTAAGAAAGTCGGGAACATATGCAATTACTCGCGAAGACATGTTAAATGCTCTCGCCGGCTGAGAAAGGCAATACGAAACGAAAACCGCTTGCAGCGTGAGGAACTGCGCGAGGCTTCGTTCTTTCTTGACAAGGCGGCGGGCTTATGATAAATTAATGATGCCGAATAATAAGAGTAGGATAAGAAATCGTAGTTCCACAATATCACCAAAACGAAAAACCCCCGCCGGAGTGGTTAACCGACGGGGGATTCGTTTTGCCTAACCGGTTGGTTATTCCGATTGTCTGGGGCAATAAGTAGAAGTGATTGCCGCTTACTGTCTTTTAGAGCGGATGTAGTCGAGGATCAGTCCGCCAATAACAGTACCGATTGTTCCACCGACTGCAGTCACGCCGAGCAGGATAATAATCTCCACATTATCACCTCCCTTCTCAAGCGTTACCGCCGTCAAGGGAGCGGCATTGATGAAATTATAGCAGAAAAAATTTAGCCGTTTAATATTCCTAAAAAATTTGCGATAGCCGCCTGCGATTGAAGGATAAAAAATTTTTTCGGCGAAATTTCGTTGCGTTAAAAGGGTTAAAATAAATGGAGGCGGATTTAATGGCGAATGATAAAATACGCAAGGGAAATGCAACTCTCGGCGACGCCAAAGGGATTTTGCTGGAGAGCGGGACAAACGAATTTGAGATAGTGGAGTTCAGCATAGGCGGCGTGAATTACGGGATAAACGTTGCGAAAGTTCGCGAAGTAATTCAGCGCATCCCCGTTACCGCGATGCCGCAGGCGCATCCTTACATTGACGGCTTGTTTACTTTGCGCGGGAAAGCAATTCCTTTGGTAAATCTTCCGCGTTGCTTGAACGTCACGAACGGCGACGAGGCAAAAAATATTATCGTCACGGAAATTAACAACTTCGACATAGGCTTTTTGGTGGAAAATGTTTCGCGCATTCACAGAATTTCTTGGAAAGACATGGAGCCCGCGCCCGAAGTCGGAGATCAAAGCCGCGTTGTCGGCATAATCAAAATGCCCGACCGAATCGTTTTGCTCCTTGACTTCGAGACGATAATTGCGGAGATAAATCCGGAAATAAATGCGAAACTCACGACGGTAGCCGATGCCGACGCTGATGTTCGTTCGATGCGTTCGGATGTTCATGTGGTTGTTGCGGAAGATTCGCCCATGCTCCGTGATTTGCTCGTTTCGACGTTGCATGATTCGGGCTACAGATTTGTTCGCGACTTCGGCAACGGTCAAGACGCTTGGGAATATCTGCAGGGACTTGCGGCTAAAGAAGGCAGCATTACTGAACATGTCGGCGTTATCGTTTCGGATGTCGAAATGCCCAAAATGGACGGACACAGACTTTTGAAACTCGTTCGCCACAGCGACAAACTTCAAAATATACCGTTCGTATTGTTCTCTTCGCTTATCAATGACGAAATGCGTTTGAAGGGCGAAGAACTCGGCGCGAGTGCCCAAATTTCCAAGCCCGAAATCGGACAGCTTATCGATTTGCTTGACAGCTTTATCTTTGGCAAAAAATAAATCGGAATAAAAAATTCAGCCCGTCGAAAAAATTGCGGCGGGTCTTTTTTAATTAGGAATTAGGAATTAAGAATTAGGAATGAAGAAAATATTTACTCGTCGAAAAAATTGCGGCGAGTTTTTTTGTTGCCTTAAGCGGCGATAAGGGCTAAAATGGCGGCGAAAAATTTTTATTCGGAGGTAGTGTTAATGGCAAGATTATTTGGAACGGACGGCGTGCGCGGCGAGGCAAATACCGAGTTGCCGCCGGAATTGGCATACAAAATGGGGCGTGCGGCAACAATTTATTTCGGGCAACATTCGGACGGCAGACCGCAAATTTTAATCGGACGCGACACCAGAATATCGGGCGAAATGTTGGAAGCGGCATTGGTTGCGGGAATTTGTTCTGCGGGCGGCAACGCGATTTTGGCGGGCGTGGTTCCGACTCCTGCCGTTGCCTATTTGGCAAGAAAACTTCATGCGGCGGCGGGAATTGTAATCAGCGCGTCACACAATCCCTTTCACGACAACGGGATAAAATTTTTCGGCGGCGACGGATACAAATTGCCCGACAAAGTCGAAGATGAGATTGAAGAAATTGTCCGCGAGCTTGAGGACGGAGAAAAACTTTCGCGACCGACGGGCGAAGGCGTCGGGCACATTGAATATCGGCAAAATCTTTTGGAGGATTATATAAGCTTTGTGATGAGCACGACTTCGGAAAGATTTGACGGCATGAAAATTGTATTGGACTGCGCGAACGGCGCGGCGTATAAGGCGATGCCGACAGTTTTGGAGCGATTGGGCGCGGAGTTGATTTTGATTGGCAACAAGCCGAACGGGATTAACATAAACGATTATTGCGGCTCGACTCACATGGAAAATTTGCGGCTGGCGGTTTTGAGAAATCATGCGGACATTGGCATTGCGCATGACGGCGACGCCGACCGTTGCCTTTGCATTGACGAGAAGGGCGAAATTATTGACGGCGACCACATTATGATTATTTGCGCGAAGTTGATGATGAAAGTTGGCGCGTTGCCGAAAAAAACCGTCGTTGCGACCGTCATGTCGAATATTGGTTTTCGTCAAGCCGTCGAGGAAATGAATTTGGCTTGCGAAATTACGGCGGTAGGAGATCGTTACGTTTTGGAAAATATGCGGGCGAACAACCACAGATTGGGCGGCGAGCAATCGGGTCATATAATTTTTTCCGACTATTCGACGACGGGCGATGGTTTGATAACTGCTCTGCAAGTTTTAACCGCCATGAAAAAATTCAAAGCCACAGCAAGCGAATTGAACGGGCTGATGACAACTTATCCGCAAGTTTTGATTAATGTCCGCGTGAAAAATAAAAAAGCCTGCGAAGACTCGGAGGCGGTAAAGCTGGCGATAAAGGAAGGCGAAATTGAACTTGGGAACACGGGCAGAATTTTAGTCAGACCTTCGGGGACGGAGCCTTTAATTCGCGTAATGGCGGAAGGACCCGATAAAAATCAGCTGAACAGGATTTGTAACAAAATCGCGGCAGAAATTGAAAAGGTTGCCAATGCTTGACGGCGCGATAATTTTGGCAACTTTCGGCTCAGCAGATGATTTTATTCGCAAAAATATTTTCGACAAACTTGCGGAAGAAATTTCGGCGGCATTTCCGAACTTTGAAGTGCGACAAGCGTTCACGTCGAATTTCATGATAAAAAAATTGGCGCGGCGAAAAATTTTCATGTCGACGCCCGCCGAAGAAATTTCAAAACTCCGTGCCGAAGGTTTCAAGCGAATAATTTTATTGCCGACGCTTTTGACGCCCGGCGAAGAGTTTGACAACAAAATAAAAATCTGCGCGGCACCCGACGTTGAAATAATCCCGCCGCTGTTCAGCGAAAATTGTTCTTCGGACTTTGACAAAAAAATTTTCGCAACGATCCTTGACTGCTTCAAAAAAACGGAGGACGAAGATTTAATTTTAATCGGGCACGGCTCGCCGCACAGACATAATCCTGTTTATGAAAATCTTCAGCGATTGGCGGGCGAAAAAATTCATATCGGCGTAATCGAAGAAACGGACACTCCGAATTTTTCCGACGTGCTTAAGAGGTTAAAAAAATCCCGCGCAGAAAAAATATTACTCGCGCCGCTTTTGTTCAATGGCGGAGTTCATGTGACAAATGAAATTGCAGGCGAAAAAAATTCTTGGCTTCTCCGACTTTCCGAGAAAAATTTTAAAGTCCGAGTCATAAGGGACGGACTTGGAAGCTTTAAAAATTTTCGCAAGCTCTATGCGGAAAAAATCATTAAATGTGAGTGAAGACACGGGCGCACAGGACGTGCGCCCGCCGGCAACAGAAACAGGATGTTTCTATTGCCGGTCAAACGCCCTTTCTTTTTGCAACTTTTTCTTTGGGCGCAGCAAAGAAAAAGTTGATCCTATTTGCAAAAATGATTTTGAAAGAATCGAAACAGCGAGTCGCCGCGAGGGTTTTGCGAACCCACTTTAGAAAAAAGGGGGAATGATCACACTTCGTTGGCGGTAAGGATAGAATCAACTTTTAAATCTGTTCGGCGATTCAAATCAATAAATTCTTCCTTTGTCGTCTGAACAATCGGCAACGCCGTAACTCTTGAATCGTCAATGTAAACAATTTTTGCTCGTTGCCCGTCGCTGAGCCCGACCCAACTGCCGTTGAGAGCCTGCAAAAGTTTTTTCACGAAGACAACAACAAAATGAGTTTCAAGTTTTCCCGCCAGCGCGTCGCCGTAAAGAACTTTGATGATGTCGAAGGGCGAATTTCTCTTGGCATAAGATCTGTTTGTCGCCATTGCATCATAAATATCTAAAACCGCAATTATTTTTCCGAAGTCGCTGATTTTGTCGCCGCGCAAGCCGCTCGGATAACCGCTCCCGTCGCAACGTTCATGATGATGCAAAACGCCGAGCAAAACATTTTTCAATTTCTTCAGCGGCGAGTTCAACAAAATTGCGTAGCCGTAAACCGCATGTTTTTTGACTTCATTAAATTCATCTTCATCGAGCTTGCCGGTTTTGTTCAAAATGCCTTTGGAGATTTTCATTTTTCCAATCTCACTCAAAAGCCCCGTCATAATCAGCTCCCCGACTTGTTGCGCTCTGAAGTCAAGCCATTGCGCCATAATTCCCGATAAAATTCCGACGTTCAGCGCATGATGAATTATATAATCGCCGTCGCGTTTCATGTTGTGAATTTGAGTTATCGCCTTCGCGCCGTCGTTGCAAAGTTCCGTAACATTTTCTGCACGAATCAAATCCGCCAATTCCTTCATGTCGATTTCGTTGGTATTCGCGCAACCGTAATAAAGATTTTGCGTCGAGGTAAAGCAACTTTTGTAATAGCCCAGATACTCTATGTCGAGCAAATGTTCATTCTTGGCAGTGGTCGGCGCGTATTCTTCGGGCGTCACGTCGATATAAACCGAGAAAACATTTTTCCCGCGCAGATTGTCAAGCAACTCCGAAGTCAATTTGACATTTTCCTTGATGATAATTTTTCCGTCAAAATCTTTAACGGCTCGCCCGACTTTCATACCTGCGCGAAGTTCGGTTATGTCATAAGCTCTTAACATTCCATCTCCTCCTTTTTGATGATTAAGAAATTCATTCCTAATTCCTAATTCTTAATTCCTAATTGCTTTCAAAATTCCTGCGTTGCAGATAAATTTCATTGCGCAAAGCCGAAGGATATTTTATAATCGGCGCGAGGTGATTTCTTTGACTGATAAAAAAATTCCGCGCAGCAATGTTTCGGCTTACGTGAAAAAATATATTCAACTTTGTATCGGCGCAGTTATCGCGGCGATTGGTCTTGAACTTTTTCTGATTCCAAACGAAGTTATTGACGGCGGAGTTGTCGGCTTGTCGATTATGGCGCAATATGTCACGGGGCTTCCGCTCGGAACTTTTTTAATCGCCTTCAACATTCCGTTCCTGTGGCTGGCTTACAAACAGATTGGAAAAAGTTTTGTCATCGCCACGATAGTTGCGATTTGTTTTTTAAGCGTATGGTCTGAAGTCATCGGGCAATATCCGAAAGTGACAAATGATCCGTTCCTTGCGGCGATTTTCGGCGGAATAATTGACGGTATCGGCGTCGGGCTGATAATGCGGGCGGGCGGCTCCCTTGACGGCACGGAGATTGTTGCGATTATCGTTGACAAAAAAACTATCTGGTCTGTCGGCGAAGTCGTCATGTTCATAAATCTTTTTATTTTGAGCGGCGCGGGACTTTTATTCGGCTGGGATAAGGCAATGTATTCGCTCTTCGCTTACTTCGTGATTTCCAAAATGATTGACGTTGTGATTAAAGGCTTGGACGAAATGTACGCGATTATGATTGTGACGAATATTCCCTACGAATTGACGGACGAACTTAATGCGAAACTCGGACGCGGCGTAACACTCTTGCACGGCGAAGGCGGCTACACTCGCCAGAGCAAAGAAATTTTATATTGCGTCGTGACTCGTTTGGAAGTCGACAAGCTTAAAGAAATTGTTTTGGACATGGACGAGCGCGCTTTCATTACGATTTATCCCGTCAACGACATTGTCGGCGGGCGATTTAAAAAATCCGGGCATTGAAAAATCCCGGCAGATAAATTTCTGTCGGGATAATTTTTTTTAAGCAAAAGAAATATTTTCAAAGCCGAGATTTTGTTCTTCCAAAAATTTCTTGTGACGTTCCTTCATAATGTCCAATGCATAATCGGTTGCCGCCATGTCTTCCTGCGATAAAATTACGTCGTCACCGGTATAATTTTCTCTTTGCGGATACCAACCGGGTTGATCGACTGTAATTCTCTGTTCCTTGTAAGTATATTCGGCAGGTTTTATGTTGCGATAGAGAATCTCGCCCGTTATCGGGTGAATCATTGTATTTTCCATAAAATCACTCCTATTTTTCCTTAAATGACAACAAAGTAAATTCCGAAATGACATTCTGAGTAAATTTCACGTACAAAATTAAATCGCCGTAAGGTACATGATAAACGTCTTGCCAAATTTTGTGATTGGCGTAGGAAGTCATTGATTTGTAAAAATGTTTTAGCTCCATAGCTGATACAACTTCGTGAATGCCATCTCTGTTAAAACCTAAATCTTTTGCATTCTCTTGAGCAGTCCTTGTTATTTTGAAATCTGATTGCTTAAATTCGGTCAAACTGTAACTCGGATTAAATTTTTCCATCAAGCCACCTCAAAAACATTTTTCTGCGCCTTAAATTTTTTTCCTGCAAAAAAAAATCCCGACCGAAGTCGGGAAAATTTTTTATGAAAGGAGATTTATTTCTTGAGATTGATTTTGGCGTTGAAAGTAAAGTTGTTTCCGTCAAAATTTATTTCGACGGTGTCGCCGTCCTTGACTTCGCCCGAAATAATTTTTTTGCTCAATTCGGTTTCGACGGTGTGAGTCAAAAGGCGTTTAAGCGGTCTCGCGCCGAAATTTGCATCAAAACCTTGATTTGAAAGAGCCTCAACGGCAGAATCCGTCCAAGAAAGTTGAACATTAATTTGTTTTTCAAGCCGTTCGCTGAGATTTTTAAGCAAAATTTGCGCAATGGCTTTGACTTGTTCCTTCGCAAGCGATTTAAATACGACAATATCATCAATTCTGTTCAAAAATTCGGGTCTGAAATGGTTTTTAAGCAGATTTTTGATAATATTTTCCGCCTCAATAAAATCTTTGTTGGTGATAAAGCCGATTTTTGCGCGTTGCAGAATTTCTTGCGATCCCAAATTGCTCGTCATGATTATAACGGTGTTTTTGAAATTGACGACGCGACCTTTTCCGTCCGTCAAGCGTCCGTCGTCAAGAATTTGCAAAAGGACGTTGAAAATATCTCTGTGCGCCTTTTCGATCTCGTCAAGCAAAATGACGCTGTAAGGGCGGCGGCGGACGGCTTCGGTTAATTGCCCGCCTTCATCGTAGCCGACATAGCCGGGAGGCGCGCCGATTAATCTTGCAACGGTATGTTTCTCCATGTATTCGGACATGTCAACGCGAATTATACTGCGTTCGTCGTCGAAAAGAGCTTCGGCGAGAGCTTTTGCCAATTCGGTTTTTCCTACGCCGGTCGGTCCGAGAAAGATAAACGATCCGATTGGGCGATTGGGATCTTTTATGCCTGCGCGGGCGCGGAGAATCGCTTCGCTGACGGCTCTAACCGCTTCATCTTGTCCGACAACTCGTTCATGCAAAGTGTCTTCCAAGTGCAAAAGTTTTTCGCGTTCGCCCATAAGCATTTTTGTAAGCGGAATGCCCGTCCAACGACTTACAACGCGGGCAATGTCTTCTTCGCCGACTTCTTCTTTCAAAAGGCGATTGTCTTTATTCTGCGCGGCAATTTCTTCTTCAAATTTTTTCAAAGTGTTCATGAGTTGCGGGAGCTTGCCGTATTTGAGTTCGGACGCTTTTTGAAGATTGTAAGCGCGTTGTGCCTCTTCGATCTCGTTGTTGACGGCGTCGATTTCTTTTTTAATCGCTCTGACGCGCAGAATCGATTGTTTTTCCGCCTCCCATTTATCGCGCAGATTTTTTTCCTTCTCCTTAAGCTGAGAAATTTCTTCGGCGATCGAATTTAATTTTTCTTTTGACGCGGCGTCTGTTTCTTTTTTGAGTGCCTGCTCCTCAATTTCAAGTTGCATAATTTTTCTGCGCGTCTCGTCAATGGGCGCGGGCAAAGATTCAATTTCCGTTCTGAGTTTGGCAGCCGCCTCGTCCATTAAATCAATCGCCTTATCGGGCAAAAATCTGTCGGAAATGTATCTGTCGGACAAAGTTGCGGCAGAAACAAGGGCGGCGTCGCGAATTCTTACGCCGTGATGAACTTCATAACGCTCCTTAATCCCGCGCAGAATTGTAATTGTATCCTCAACGCTCGGTTCGCCGACCATGACGGGCTGAAAACGTCTTTCAAGCGCGGTATCCTTTTCGATATATTTTCTGTATTCGTTAAGAGTTGTCGCGCCTATGCAACGCAATTCGCCGCGAGCGAGCATCGGCTTTAAAATATTTCCCGCGTCCATTGCTCCTTCCGCTTTGCCCGCACCAACGACCGTATGAACTTCATCGATAAAAAGAAGAATCTGTCCTTCCGACTTTGTAATTTCGTTGAGCACGGATTTAAGACGCTCCTCGAATTCGCCGCGAAATTTTGCGCCGGCAATGAGCGAGCCCATATCCAAAGCATAAAGCGTTTTGTTTTTCAAAGATTCGGGGACATCGCCCGCAACAATTCTTCTGGCGAGCCCTTCGACGATAGCAGTTTTTCCCACGCCCGGTTCACCGATTAAAACCGGGTTATTTTTTGTTCTGCGACTTAAAATCTCAATCGTGCGGCGAATTTCTTCATCGCGCCCAATGACCGGATCCAATTTCCCCGAACGAGCGGCTTGCGTCAAATCGCGCCCGAATTTTGAAAGGCTTTGATAAGTTTCTTCGGGATTTTCGCTCGTGACATTTTGCTTGCGATATTTTTTTATCGCGGCGTCGATTTTGTCTTTGCCGAGTTTAAATTCCTTGGAAATGTCCTGAAGTTCCTTTTTGCCGTCCGTGACAAGCGCAAGGAGCAAATGTTCCGTGCTGATAAATTCATCTTTCATTGACGCGGCATATTCCTTTGCCTTGCCGATAACTCTTGCGAGGTCGACGCCCATTGAAAGTCGCTCTTGCCCTTTGACTTGCGGAATTTTATTCAGCTCCGCTTCGAGTTTGACTTTCAGCATCGGCAAATCGGTTTGACACTCTTGAAAAATTGTCGCCAACAAGCCTTCGGGTTCTTTGGCGAGCGCGAGCATCAAGTGCAACGAATTGAATTCTTGATGATATTTCATTGCGGCGAGTTGTTGCGCCGCTTGAATTGCCTGTTGAGCTTTCGTCGTGTATTTTTCTCCTGCCATGATTTATCACTCCCAATAGTTTTGAATTTTTTCTACGCCGCCAATGATAACCGCAAAAAATCAAAAAGTCAATACGTCAAAGGCGAAAAATTTTTCTCCGTTGCGCCAAAAAATCTGCTGTTGTAAAATAATTTCGGAAGGAGAGGATTAATTTGATTGAGTTTTTAAAGGAAATTTTTTTATCGTCATGGGGAATAGGCTCGATTGTCGTTGCCGCAATTTTATTTGTCATTTACATTTTTTTCTTCGCGTGGAAAATTCGTAACATAAATAAGGAAATCGAAACCGTCATCAATTCTCAAGACATCAACGCCGCGTTTGAAGAAACAAAATTGCTTAAGGCGGTTTGGAAAAATTTTGAAAAGACATTGACGCGAACGGACGAAAAAATTTACTCGACGACGGACGCGGCAGAATTTTTTAATCCACAAAATCTGACGAGCGGAATGAACATGAATTTCTGGCAAGCATACGGCGGAATTTTTACGGGCTTGGGAATTTTGGGGACGTTCGCGGGCTTGACATTCGGTTTAAGCGGCGTTGACATGACGAGCGGCGACATTGAAAAATTGAAAGGCGGCATCGCACAACTTTTGTCGGGCGTTGAGTCGGCGTTCGTGACTTCGCTTGTCGGAATCGGAGCCGCGCTCGTTTACAGCGTCGCTCATCATTTTCTGGTAAAAAATTTTCAAAGCAACGTTCAGCGTTTGGCTGAAGAGATTGACAAAAAATTTCCGCGCCGCTCTGCAGAAGATTGGTTGAAGGAAAATTATTCCGAAGCTCAAAATCAAACGACGGAGTTAAAAAATATCGGCGGGCAAGTTGCAACAGAAAATTCTTGGCTGGAGAAAAATAATGTCGAGGCGCAAAATCAGACGACGGAACTTCAAACCATCAGCACAGATATAAAAAATATCGGCGAAGACGTAGCGCAGGCAATTTATGACGGGCTTGATGAAAAACTTGGAACTTACGTCGATAAAATCTGCGCGGCGATTGAAAAGTTGAGTTCAGGAGGAGCCGAAAAAGTCGGAGAAATTTTTACAAAGGGTGTCGGCTCGCAAATGGAGAGATTTTCAACTGCGCTTGATAATTTTTCAAACAGTATCGACGAGAAATTGGAAACCGCCAATGAAATTTCCAAAATCATGAATGAACAGCTTTTGAACACGCTGAAATCTCTGGACGAAACTTTAAAGCAACACGCTCAAACTTCAGCCGCCGAACGCGACGCCGAATACAAAAAATTTTCTGCGGCTCTGGAAAGTTTGATCTCCACTTTGAATGAAGTTGCGGATAAAATTAAAACGCAACAAGAAAATTCTGCAAAAGATTTTGAAACGCTCGTTACAAATGCGCTCGATAATTTCAACGCGGTTATGGCGCAAATGCTTAAAGACGCTGAAGCAAATCGCCAAAAAGAAAATCAGCAAAGACAAGACGACTTCGATAAAAATAAACAAACCAACGAACAATTTTTGGCGACGCTCGCCGGCTTGACTGAAACTTTGCAAGGCGTTGCGAAAAAAATTGAGGAGCAACAAGCGGGCTCCTTAAATAATTTTGACGCACTGATTAAAAATTTGATTGAGAAGTTGGATAAGTTCACGGATCAACAAAAAGAATTTTTGGAAACAGTCGCCACTTCAAATGCCGCGCAAATTTCGCAGGCAGTCAAAAATTTCCGCGAGATTGTCGACGCCCACAACGAGACGACCAAAAAAATGTTCGCGCAGGTTCAAAGTCAGTTGGAAGAGACAGAAACATTTTTGGAACTCATGGACGATGCAAGCAATTCACTTAAGGAAGCCGCCGAGCCCGTCAAGCAAAGCACTCAACAACTCACGAAAAATTTATCGGAGACTTCTACGCAACTTAATAATCTTGCGACTGCCAATAAAATGACCAGTGAAACCATTTCTGATTTGTCGCTTGAACTTGATACGTTCATGGAAAATTTCAACGGCATTGCTTCTGAATTTGAAAGATCAGCAAAAATTATTCATGAAAGTTTGGATAATTACAACGTCAAGACAAACGCGGGCTTGAGAGAAAAACTTGAGGCTTTTGATAAATCGTTGAGCAATGCATTCGGTTATCTCAATGAAATTACGGAAGAATTGAGCAACGCGATTGATGATTTAAAACAAATTCGCAGGCGGTGATAAAAAGTGAGAAAACGAACGGCGCAAATCGACCCGCCCGCGCAGGATTCATTTACAATCAGCATAAGCGACTTGATGTCGGGCTTGCTCGCGATTTTCATTTTGGTACTGTCGTATTTTATTTTGAACTTCAGCCAAGCGACGGCGCAACTCACTCAAAACGACGTAACCCGCGCCGAACTTTTGCACTTTATGCAGGAAGAGCTTGAAAAATCGGGAATAAAAGTTGAAGTCGACGAGCAACACGGCATATTGAGAATCTCGGAGGGAATTTTATTCGACGTGGGGCTTGCCGACGTAAAACCGGAAGGACAAGTCGTGATAAAAAAATTGGGCGAAGTTTTGGAAGTCGCGCTTGAGGAGGAGAAATTCAAAGGGCGCGTCGAAACAATTTTTATCGAAGGACATACCGACAACGTGCCGATAGTCACGGAATTTTTCCCGTCGAATTGGGAATTGTCGACGAAGCGGGCGATAAATACTTGGCTGACGATGAGCGGCGCGAACCCGAAATTGACAACGCTTAAAAATGACAAGGACGAAATAATTTTTTCGGTAAGCGGCTACGCGGACACGCGCCCGATACCGGGAAATTCTAATTCTACAGAGGAGGGGCGGAGCAAAAATCGGCGAATCGACATAAGATTTTCAATGACTCCGCCGTCGGAAAAAGATATAGACATTGTAAAATTCGTGCGAGGGGAGTTGGCTAAATGAGTTTAAGGGACGCGATAAAGGAGATGAACGCCGCCGCGAGACGTTTGGACGCCGCAACTTTTAATCCGCAAATGAATGCGCTTGAAAAATTTTTGAACGGAATAAAAGTCGAAAAGCCCGCAAAGCCGCCCGAAGATGTTTTGAAACCACTGCTTGAAAAATTTCTGCGCGGCGAACGAAATTTTTCGTCACGCGAACTTAGGGCGTTGCCATTCATAATTTATGAGCCGCAGATAACTTTCAATCACACGGAAGAAATTTTGCGCAAATTGTCCAAAAAGACAAGTCATCTGCGCGGCGTTTTGAATGCTTATCTTTCAAATTACGATGATTCAGCCAAGACCGAACTTTTGGCGTGGGCTTTGAACAGCCTGCAAGATATTGATTCGGTTTCGTTGAAAAAAACTTTTGCGGCGCGGCAATATCTTTTTTCGGAAAATTGCATGTCGAACATGGCAAATCTTTTCTCGAATAAATTGAGCGTTGAAAGCGCGATTGAGGAGCTCGGCTTGTCGAATTTTTATAAGGCGTCGAATTTTATTCAAGCCGCACTGAAAAATTTTTTCCGAACTGACAGAAATATTTCCGCGCAGTTTAAAATCTTGGACGAGCTCGACGGCGAGTTTGATACTTACAAAAATATTTTCCCCGCCATTGCCGACGCGCTGATTCAAAGCGTTTATCGCACAGGTTTTGGCAAAAATAAATGCATAGAAATTTTTTATCGGCGATTGGGCGACCCGCGTTTTGGCAACAGTCGCTTTAATTGGAACAGCGTTTCGCAAAAGTCGCGAGATATTTTTTGTCATTGGTTGTCGGAAGAAGATTTGGAAGTTTTCTTTAAAATCATCAAGCAAACGGCGGTTGACAGAATGTGGCGGTATCGCGAGAAATTTTGGCGGGCATATTTGCCTTACATAGTCAACACGAAAATTTTTTTGGGCGAAGTTGCCGCACGTGTAGCCGCAAGCTTGGAAGGCGTAAAATTAAATCATGGCTCGTTGCTTAAGGCGGCGGAGAAAAATCAAAGCGTGTTCGTTTTTCAAATCGGACAATTTATTTTTTCGGAGTGGAGCCACAACGGCAAATTGCGCGTTCATAAAATCGACGCGACTTTTAATCTTTTCGATACGGCGGAAGATTTTTTCGAGAAGAATTCAATCAGCCGCGACGTTTTGATTAAAAATTCTGTTGCCGATTGGACGCATTTTCCAAACGAAGGGCAAAAGAGTTGGCAGAATAAAGTCAGCAAGTGGCTCGGAGAAAATTGCGGCATTTACAAAACGGAAAAAGATTGGGGGCTTTAAAATTGAATTCGACATGGCAGGAGCGAGCCGAAGGATATTTTTTCCCGCAAGAAAATTTATCGGCGGCAGTTCAATCAAAATTGCAAATGCTCGCGCTTGAAGACGCCGCGCAGGTTTCGGACGGCGGGACGCTGATTCCGTTTGAAAAATCGGTTTTGTTGTCGGAAGATGACGCCGAACTTTTGAACTTGCCGCCCCGCAACCCTTATCAAATTTCTATTCGGACGGAAGGATATATCGGCGGGAAAATTTTTAAATACGTCGTCGAACTTTTGAACTCGGACGGGCGAGCGGTCGTCAAGCCGCAAATAAACGGCGCGATTGTTCACGTCGGCGAAGAAAATCTTTTCAGACTCAATGCAAATCAATTCGCGCTGATTAATCTTGCAAAATTCGGCAATGAAAATTTTTCACGTGAAGAACCTTTAATCACGTTAAAAAAAATTCAGGAGACTGCGGCAGATGCGACGGCAAAACTCGACGGCTATCTTTCAAAGGACAACAAAAATATAATCGTTGTCGATAAACTCGACGTGGACTTTCAAGAGGACGGCGACTCGGTTAAAGTTCAGCCCGTTCTTTTGAAAACTTGCGGCGGCGAATTGAAACCGATTGACAGCAAAGATTTTCAAGGCGCGTTCAACAATCGCAGAGAAATTAAATCGACGTACAGGGGCAGGAACAGGACGCAATATGTTTTCAGCAAAACTCTTCGCGACGGGCTTGCGCAGATTAAATCTGTCGGCAAGTTGAGCAAAGAAGACGCCGCCCGCTACAAACTTCAGCCGAAAGAATTATTTTCCGGCGAGGCTTTTGATTTTAATTATTCCGACCGCGTCACGGGCATTGAGGAAATTTCAATCGAGCAATATTATTTAGACAGCGAACGCCCGCCGATAGATTGGGCGAACGGCAATAAGCCGCCGGGAAATCCACCAAAATTGCCGCCGGGAGATGTTCCGCCTTCGCCCGGAGGAAAGGAACGTTCCAAAATTCTTGTGCTGAAGATAAAAGAAAACTTCGAGCAAATTGATTATGAAAAGGGCTTAAATCAGACGCGGCAGGGAAATTTTTTTGCCGATATACTTTCACCCGAAACAAGACTTTATGATTATCAAATTCAAGGCGTATGGAAAATTTCGCAGGTTTGGCAAAAAGGTTGGCACGGAATTTTAATCGCGGACGATATGGGGCTTGGAAAAACTTTGCAGACGCTGATTTTTATAGGCGGCTTGAAAAAATTCTGCAAGGATTATCCGCAGATAAATTTTCCGATATTAATTGTCGCGCCGACCGCACTCCTTGTAAATTGGCAAATCGAATACAAAAAATTTCTGCGCGAAAACATTTTCAGCGAAGTAATTTCGTTGCACGGAAGTGGAATAAAAAAATTTTACACGGACAAACTCACGCCCAATGGCAGACCGAAATTGTCACTGAAAAATTTGCCGCCGAATTCACTTGTTATGACGACTTATGAAACTCTGCGCGACTATCAATTTTCGTTCGCAGAAATTTCTTGGAGTATAATTGTTGCGGACGAGGCACAGAAAATAAAAAATCCCAACGCGGGCATGACGAAGGCTTTAAAGGCGATGAAGTATGACTTTGCAATTTGTCTCAGCGGAACGCCTGTAGAAAATTCTTGGCAGGATTTGTGGAGCATAATGGATTTTGTTCAGCCTTCACACTTGGACGACTTGAAAACTTTCAAGGAAAAATATCTTGACGGGTTGACGGGCAAAAATATTCAAGGACTCGGCGAGGAGATTAAAAAAAATTTGGAGCCGCTGATTCTTCGGCGCATGAAAGAAGACAAATTAAGCGGCTTGCCCGTGAAAAATATTTTTTTCTGTCGCGAAGAAATGCCGCGTTGTCAACACGAAATTTATTCGGCGGTGTTGGAAAAATACAGGCGAGGAGGATTTTCTTCGCCTTTAGTTTTTATAAACAAATTGCGCGAAGTTTCATTGCATCCCGACCTTGAAATTATTTCGGAAGAAAAACTTTTTGAGCTTGACGCGCAGGAAATTATAAATCGTTCGGCGCGGCTGATAAAGACATTTGAAATCCTCAACGAAATAAAAACTCGCGGCGAAAAAGTTTTAATCTTCGTCACGAGCAGGAAAATGCAGGCGATATTGAGACATTTGCTTGAAAAAATTTTCGGGATAAAAATTTTACCGCCGATAAACGGGGCGATGAACGGCGCGGCGCGTCAAAGATTTATCGAGGAGTTCAAAAAGTTTGTCGGGTTTAACGTGCTGATACTTTCGACGGAGGCGGCAGGCGTCGGCTTTACGATAACCGAAGCAAACAACGTAATTCATCTCGGCAGAACTTGGAACCCCGCAAAAGAAAATCAGGCGACAGATCGCGTTTATCGAATCGGGCAGAAAAAATCTGTCAACGTCTACTTGCCGCTTGCCGTCAACAAAAATCTGCGCGGAAAAACTTTTGATGAAAATCTTGAAATGCTTTTGGGCTACAAAAAAAATTTGAGCGCGAACATTTTATTTCCGACCGCCGAGACCGAAGCCGATATACAAACTTTAATCGCGGCTATGAATTTGCCCGATGAAATTTTGAAGCCGCGTTATTGGACGATTGAGGAAGTTGATTCGGTTACGGGAACTTATTTTGAGGAAGTCATTTCGGATTTATTTAACGGCATGGGAAATTTTACGGCGATAAAAACTCCCGACACATGGGACGGCGGCGCGGATGTCGTTGTTCAATCGACGGCGGACAACACGGGGCTTTTGATTCAATGCAAGCACAGAAAAAATCCCGACGTTGCCATAGGGATTGAAGCAGTTCAGGAAGTTTGCGCGGCGATTGAGCGTTATGAACAGAAATTTAAGCGGAAATTTAAACTCGCTGTCTTGACGAATGCCGAAAATTTTACGGGCGGCGCGATTGAACTTGCACAAAAAAACGGCGTGAGATTAATTTCCCGCCGCGAACTTGAAAATTTATTTGCCGCCAACAAAGTTTTGAAATGTTAAAATCTGACTTCGACGCCGCGCCTTTGCAAATATTCTTTGACTTGACGAATTGTATATTTGCCGTAATGAAAAACGCTCGCCGCCAAAACCGCATCAGCTTTTCCGTCAACCAAAACGTCATAAAAATGTTGGAGCTCGCCCGCGCCGCCCGAAGCTATCACGGGAACATTAACCGACTCGCTGACTGCGCGGGTAAGTTCAATGTCGTAGCCGCCCTTCGTGCCGTCGGCATCCATACTCGTCAACAAAATTTCTCCCGCGCCGAGTTCGACGCCTTTTTTTATCCAATCAAGACAATCAAGACCCGTCGGAGTGCGCCCGCCGTTCACATAAATTTCCCAACCGTTATCCGAGCGTTTGGCGTCAACCGCAAGCACAATGCATTGACTGCCGAATTTTTTTGCGCCGTCTTCAAGAAGCTTGGAATTTTTAACCGCCGCGCTGTTGACGGAAATTTTATCCGCTCCCGCCGCCAACATGACGCGCATATCTTCAACCGTGCGAATGCCGCCGCCGACCGTGAACGGAATAAAAACTTGCGCCGCACAACTTTTTGCAACTTCAACCATTGTTCCTCGCCCTTCGTGAGACGCCGTAATGTCCAAAAAAACCAATTCATCCGCTCGCTCCAAATCGTAACGCTTGGCAAGTTCGACAGGATCTCCCGCGTCGCGAAGTCCGACAAAATTTGTTCCTTTGACAACTCGCCCCGCCTTCACGTCAAGGCAGGGAATTATTCTTTTCGTAAGCATTTAATCACCTCGCAATTATTTAGCTCAATTAAAAGCGGCTTTTCGATTTTCTTTCCGACAGCCGACCATGCCCCGCCGCGCAGGGCAATTTTTTTTGTAGCCAACGCATTTAAAACGAGCAGACTTTTCGTCATTGATTTTAACGTCGATAATTTTATTTTCAAAGCTGAACATAAACATTTTCCTTATTTATCAAGTCGCAATAGAATTCATTTTGCTCGCAAAGAATGGGGATTCTTTCCATCTCAAGGGCAACTGCGCCGAAAGTTCCCGAACCGGCGAAAGGATCCAAAACAACGTCGCCGCGAAACGAATAATATTTCAAAATCCTCCTGCACAATTCTTTTGGAAAAACCGCAGGATGATTTTTATTTGCCGTAGGAGCAATGTACCAGCAGTTGGACGAGTCAAAATTTTCGTCGTTGGCAAAAGTTTTATCGTACATGGCAATATTTTTATCCAACAAAAACGGCGCATTTTTCCTGTAAACCAAGATACTTTCGTTAATGCAATTCGGCTTGTAACTCAAAGGCATGTGCGTTTGTTGATAGCCGCCGTTCCGATTTTTTACCGAAGACTCCGGCTTTATCCATTGAATTTCATCCACAAAATAAAATCCCGCGCCCGTCAGCAAGTTATGAAAATCAAAATGAATCGGGTAGCGAATACTTTCAAACTCTCTGCCGGGTCTTTTGGAAATTACGGGCGAAACATTGACGATTATAAATCGCCCATCCTCCAAAACTCTGTGGCAAGCTTTGAGAGATTTTTTCATGTCCGCCAGATAATCTTGGTAGGAATGATAATTTGAATAAATTTTTGCATTGTAATACGGCGGCGAAGTAAAAATCAGCTGAACGGAATTTTCTTCGAGCTTATTCAGCGTCTCAACGTTATTTCCCCTTAACAAAATCGGCTTGGAATATTTTATCTTGCGCTTTTTCTTGCCGCCGCGAGATTTTTTGTAAGAAAAGTACTCGTACATTTTATTCAGGACTTCATTGTTGAAATGATTTTTTATCTCCGCGCCCAACTTTTCAAACTCCGCATTGGCTCTGGCTTTGTAAAGGCAAGTTCGATACATTTGATAAACCAAATCCATGAAGCCGCAGTTGTAAACGTGATTTTTTATGAAGTCGAAAATAATTTTATCGTTCTTTTGTCTGCCGATTGAAGAAACAATTTCGCGCTTTAAATCAATGTCATCAATTTCATCATAAAGTTCAAGCAGTTTTTGTAAATTTTTTTCACTCCGGACGAGCCCAAGATTTTTAATTTCCGCAACGGTAAGTTGAATATTTTTTTGGCAATCGTCAAGTTCGGGGAATAAACTTCCTTGCAAGGTTTAAGCCTCCGCAATTTCAATCGCAAGTTTCAAATCAAGTGCGCCGGTGTAAATCGCTTTGCCGACAATCACGCCCGAAATTTTTTCCGCCTTCAAAGCGCGAATATCTTCAATCGATTTCACGCCGCCCGATGCAACAATTTTTGCACCCGATTTTTTTTCAAGCTCGGAAAAAATTTTTGCATTGACGCCGCTTAACATGCCGTCCTTTGAAATATCGGTGTAAATAATCGTCTCGACGCCTGCCGCCGAGATTTTTTTTGCCAATTCGTCGGCTTTAATCGCGCTCGACTTTTCCCAGCCGTGAACCGCAACAAAGCCGTCGCGAGCATCAATCCCGACAACAATTTTATCTCCGAATTTTTTAACCGCCTCTTCGACAAGCGAAATATTTTCGACGGCAACACTGCCCAAAATCACGCGGCGGACTCCGAGCGACAAAATTTTTTCAACGTCTTCAAGAGTGCGAATGCCGCCGCCGACCTCAATCGGAATTTTAACGGCGTCCAAAATATTTTTAATGGCAGAAAGATTTTGCGGCGAACCTTTTCTTGCGCCGTCCAAATCGACAACATGTAAAAATTTCGCGCCGAGATTTTGCCACTTGAGAGCCGTAGCTTGCGGGTCGTCTGAATAAACTGTTTCTTTATCGAAGTCGCCCTGAATCAAACGAACACATTTGCCGCCGCGCAGGTCTATCGCAGGAAAAATTATCATTGCTTAATCTCCAATCCCCATGATTTTAAAATTTCAACGGCTTTATCGGCGAAAATCGGAACGAGTTTTTGCATTTCGGGAGAAAGTTCCGTGCCCGCCTCCAAGCTGAAAGGTTGTGCGCCGATTAATTCGACGTGCGGAATTTTTTTCCCCGATAATTCAAGCATCGTCAATACGTCTTGAATTCCGACTTCATGCGCCGAAATTTTTTGGGCGAAATGATTTTTTATCTCGTCGCCGCGCAGATGAAAAATTTTGCCCGGCTCCGCGCCGCCGTTTATCGAATCAATTATCAAAAGCCGCTTCGTTCCCGTCACAAAATGTGTAAGTTCAACGCCGAGCGTCCCGCCGTCAATCAAGCCGACGTTTTCGGGAAAAGTAAAATTTTTTTCAAGATATTCAACGACGCGGACGCCGAAGCCTTCGTCCGACAAAATTATATTGCCGATTCCCAAAATCGTATTCTCGGAAGTAAAAAGACTTTCCATCAACGCGCCTCCACTTTTTTTAAAAGCCAATCGCACCATTCGTCAAGTCCCGTTTCTTTTGTGCAGGACGTTTCAAAAATTTTTATCGAAGGATGAAGTGTCATCAAATCTTCCCGCGCAGATTTTAAATCAAAATTCGTGAACGGCAACAAATCGATTTTGTTGAGCAAAGTTACTTCCGACTCTTTGAAAATCAGCGGATATTTTAAAGGTTTGTCGTCGCCTTCGGTTATTGAAAGAACAACCGCTTTAAAATTTTCTCCGATGTCGAACTCGGCGGGGCAAACCAAATTTCCGACGTTCTCGACGATAAGAAAATCAATCTCGGCAAGATTTAAGGACGCGCAGGCTTTTTGAATCATCGGCGCATCAAGATGACAACCGCCCGCCGTGTTAATCTGAATCACTTCGACGCCCAACTTTTCAATTCTTGCGGCGTCTTTAGCCGTGAAAAGATCTCCTTCAATCACGGCGATTTTAATTTTATCGGCGAGCCGCGCCAAAGTTTTTTCGAGCAAAGTTGTTTTGCCCGAACCGGGCGAGCCCATAAGATTCATAACGACAACGCCGCGTTCCGAAAAAATTTTCCTGTTCTGCGCGGCAACTTCGTCGTTCGCGCCCAAAATATTTTTCATAAGTTTAATTTCCAAAACCAAACCTCCTTAAAAGCAATGCGAAATTCTTAATGCGTAATGCGAAAAGAAAACAGAATCAAAGTGGAGCACGGGCGCACATGGACGTGCGCCCGCCGGCAACGAAAACAGGATGTTTTCTTTGCCGGATACGCCCCTGCGAGGGGTCTTTTCTTTTTGCTACTTTTTCTTTGGACAAGCAAAGAAAAAGTAGATCCTAAACACAAAAATTATTTTTAAACTCAATCGAAGTAAACGACAACGGCGAGGAGAGTTGGTTCCGCGCATCCACGCTTTGACAAAGGGGGGACAATTCTCCGCAAAGAAAAAGTTGATCCTAATTACAAAAAGAAATTTTGAATGAATCGAAACAGCGAGTAGCCGAGATGGTTTTGCGGGCACACTTTAGAAAAAAGGGGGCTTCTCACTCACAATCGACGAATTCAACCAAAAGTTCCCGCCCGCTCTGCAAAATTAAAATCCCGTCGCATTCCGGACAAAAAAAATTATAGCCGTCAAGCCGAAAACTTTTTCCGCACTTGTTACACGCCGCCACAATCGGAACGCGCTTAATCACAAGCTCCGCGCCGTCGGCAGGCGTATTTTTTTTGAGCACATCAAAAGACAAAATCAAAGCCTCAACCTCAACGCCCGCCATTTCTCCGAGCGTCAAGCCGATTTTAAAAATTTTTTCGGCGTGATTTTTTTCCGCCGCGTCAAGCGCAATTTCTAAAATATTTTCCGCCAACGTCGCTTCATGCAAAACTTTCAACTCCCAAAAATATTTTCAATCAAAACGCGGCGAGCAAAACTAGCAATGCGCAGCGTTGCGTACAACCGCGGGTATTGCTCCGAAAAAATTTTTCATTGGAGCGCGACCGCTGTTTGTCAACTTTTCAAAAGTTGTCCCCGAAAAATTCATTTTCCGCCGCAAGACAAATCATGTGGTAAATCGGCAAATGAAATTCTTGGATCGTATGCGAAGAATCGGCGGGAACGCAAATCGAAACGTCCGATAAATGCCGAAGTCTGCCGCCGCGCCGCCCCGTCATAGCCACAACCGTTATTCCCATAATTTTTGCAACCTCAACCGCGAATAAAACATTGTCCGAATTGCCCGAAGTAGAAATTGCAAGCAAAACATCTCCGCGCCTGCCGAGCCCGAAGATTTGTTGCGCAAAAATTAAATTCGGCGTCACGTCATTTGAAAAGGCAGTCATCAGCGAAGTTTCTCCGACCAAACTCACGGCGGGCAATGCGCTTTGCAAATTCGCTTTGAAAAATTCCACGTCGGCAGGAAAAAGTTCTTGCGCCCGCTTAACAAATTCTTGGTTGAAGTTTTCAATCTTTCGCGGCAGGAGAAAACCTTTCATAAGTTCTCCGACAATGTGCATGGCATCAGCCGCCGAGCCGCCGTTGCCGCAAGTTATCAATTTCCCGCCGCCTTTAAAGCCTTCGCAAATTTTTTCAACCGCCAAAAACAAACTCGACCGACAAATTTCCAGCGCGGGATAACGTTCAATCAGTTCCTCGATTTTTTTTTCCGTAGATTTTTTAATTTTAAATCGCTCCTTTGTAAGGGAAAAGGGGGATGGGAGAAGGGAAAAGTCTTTTCCCATTTCCCTTTTCCCTTTTCTCTCAAAAAAAGACTGCCGTTCGCGATTGTGACCGACAGTCGAAAGGAATTTTATGATGATTGATAGAAATTACTTAACGTCTACAACAATGTCCGCTTCTTCGTCACTTTCAACGATTTTTGCGCCGTTGTCATTGAGAATCAAAGCGATTGTCGCGCAAAGAGTTTTATCATCGCCAACGACTGCTACAGCTTTTCCGCTGAGAGCCGCCGATTCGGCTTCGACAATAGAAATTTCGTCGCCGATACGAATTTTCGGAATGGGTTTATCCTCGACGTGAATTGATCCTTCAAGCAAATCATCTTTGTCGTCGTTGAATTTGATAACGATATGACCGAGACTTTTGATATTGTTATTTACTTCGTTGCCGACTTTGAGAATTTTGAATTCGGAGCCCGCGACTTGAAGAACATCGCCGGCTTTGATAATGTCGGTAAGTTTATTGCCGCTGTGCAGAACGGAGAATTCGCGCAACTCCGGCAGAACCATTGAATCATCGAAGATAACAATCATCTTGGCGAGCCGGCTGAATTTTTCCGCCTCGCCGCCGATGCCCACGACTTTTGTAGTGTAATACTTTTTCGCCATTGAAAGCCCTCCCATATTCAAAGAAACATTTCAACAAATTTACACAAGAATTCTTCAAGCAGGCGATTAATCCTGCCGCGTGTTAAAAATATTGAAAAAATTTTTGGTTGGTAAGGGAAAAGGGGAATGGGAAATGGGAAAAATTTTTGGTGCACGTTCGGCGCGGTCGGACTTTCACTCAATTTTATTTGCGATTGTTTTAAGGGAGGTCTTAATTTGATTGAGTTGCTGGCACCCGCAGGAAATTTTGACGCATTAAAGGCGGCAGTCGAGGCGGGCGCGGACGCCGTTTATTTGGCGGGAGAAAAATTCGGGGCACGAGCCTACGCAGAAAATTTTGCGGGCGAACAAATGATTAAAGCCGTCGAGTTTGCTCATCTGCGCGGAGCATCCGTTCATGTCACGGTGAACACGATCATTGCCGACGAAGAACTTGACGAGTTCGCCGAGTACCTAAAATTTTTGCGGCGGGCGAATGTCGACGCGCTCTTGGTTCAAGATTTTGGTGCGGCATCAGTTGCGAAAAAAATTGTGCCCGAAATTCCTTTGCACGCCTCAACGCAAATGACAATTCATAATTCGGAAGGAGTCAAAGCACTTGCCGAGCTGGGATTTTCCCGCGCAGTTTTAAGCCGAGAATTGACTTTGAACGAGATAAAAAAAATTTGTCGCGAGTCGCCGATTGAAACGGAAATTTTTATTCACGGCGCGTTATGCGTTTGCTGGTCGGGACAATGTTTGATGAGTTCTTTAATCGGCGGGCGGAGCGGAAATCGCGGACGTTGTGCGCAACCTTGTCGCCTGCCTTATGAACTTGTTGACGAACACGGAAAAAATCTTTTGAACGCCGGAAAATATCTTTTGAGTCCGAAAGATTTAAACACGCTGAATCTTTTGCCGCAACTGCTTGAAACGGGCGTCACGAGTTTAAAAATCGAAGGGCGCATGAAACGCCCCGAATATGTCGCGACGGTTGTCAAAGTTTATCGCGACGCTCTCGATAAAAAATTTTCGACGACGGAAGATCATCGCAAGCTTGCGCAGATTTTTAATCGCGATTTCACGACGGCTTATCTGGAAAAAAATCCCGGCAAAAATTTAATCAGCGACATGAAACCGAATAATCGCGGCGTGTTAATCGGGCGCGTCGTCGAAGTCGGGCGCGAAAAAATTTCTTTGAAACTTTCCGATAAAATTTCGGCGGGCGATCAAGTTGAAATTTGGGTAAAAGTCGGCGGGCGCGTGACTTTCACCGTTGAGGATTTTGAACTGCGCGGAGACCTTTGCACGATAAAAATTCCGAATACAAAAGGCGTTCGCATTCACGACAGGGCTTTTAAAATTTTTGACGCGGAACTTACCGCCGAAGCGCGAAAATATTTTGTCGGATCGCCCGTGCGGAAAATTTCCGTTGCGGCTGAAGTTAAAGTTAAACTCGGCGAGCCCTTGACTTTGAAGATGACAGATTCGGACGGCAACTGTGCAACCGCGCAGACAAATTTTATCGCCGAGCTCGCGCAAAATCGTCCGCTGACTTTCGAGACGCTTAAAAATCAAATCGGACGCTTGGGCAATTCGATTTTCGCGCTTGAAAAAATTTCTGCCGACATTGAAGAAAATTTAATGGTTCCAATCAGCGAATTGAACGATGTTCGCCGAAAAGCTGTTGCGCAACTTGAAAATCTTCGCCTTAAAAAATTTGACAAAAAAATTGTCGAACCCGTTGCGGAAAAAATTTATTCTCCCTGCGCGGGCGGCGAAACAAAACTTGTTGCACATGTCGACACTTTGGAGAAATTGAAAGTTGCGCTCGACGCGGGAGCCGATGAAATTTTATTCGGCGGCGAAACTTTTACCAATCAGCCCGTAAAAAATTTTTCTGCCGCCATTGAAATTGTCCACAAGCGCGGGAAAAAAATTTGCTTGGCGACGCCGCGCATTGTCCGCGAAAATGAACTTGCCGCCCTTGAAAAAACTTTGTCCGCCGAAGTCGACGCGATTTATATTCACAACCTCGCGCTGATTAATCTTGCGAAAAAATTTTCAAATGTGCGCACGGATTTTTCTCTGCATGTTTTCAACGGCGCGACGATTAATTTCCTTAAAAATCTCGGCGTCGAAGGCGTAACTCTTTCGCCCGAATTAAATTTGTCGCAGATAAAAAATCTCGCCAAAAAGTCTCCGTTGCCGGTTGAATGTATCGTTCACGGGCGGCAGGAACTTATGATCTCGGCTTATTGCGTGCCGGGAAGTTTTTTGGGCAATTTGGACAAAAAAAATTGCCCGCATGTTTGCAGGACGAAAAATTTTTATCTGCGCGACCGCAAGGAAGAACTTTTCCCCGTCGTCACCGACCAATTTTGTCGAATGCATATTCTCAACGCCAAAACTCTTTCCATGATTGAACACCGCGCAGATTTTGACGGCTTGGCGAGAATTCGCGTCGATTGTCGCTTTTTGACTTTGCAGGAGACCGCGCAGGTTGTTCATGCTTATAAATTCGGCGGCGCGGAGATTGAAAATTTCACTCGCGGACATTATTTTCGCGGCGCGTTGTGAGTTTTGTTACAGAAAAAATTTTTTCAACGGCTAAAATTCATTTGAGGAGGTTGAAACATGCATAACGAAATTAAAAATTTAATCGAGCGGCTCAACAACGGCGAGGCTTTTGAAGTTGTTCAAAAGGATTTTGCGGAAAAATTTTCTTCGGTTTCCGCGCAGGAAATTCTTGACGCCGAACAACAACTTATCAAGGAAGGCACGCCCGCCGCGCAGGTTCAAAAGCTTTGCGATTTGCACTCGGCACTTTTTCACACGGAGCACGCCCATTCGGTTGAGGAATTTGATTTTGATTCTTTGGAGGACGGGCATCCCGCTAAAACTTTTCATTTGGAAAACGTTGCGCTTGAAAAATTTTTGGATGCGCTTGAAACTTTTGAAGCGGAAAAATTTCTCGGCGAGTTCAGAAAACTTTTCGGGCTTTATGCGCATTACGGCAAGAAAGAACAACTTTTTATGACGGTGCTTTATCGGCACGGCGTTGCGGGTCCTTCGCAAGTCATGTGGGCGGTTGACGACGAGATAAAAAAAGATTTAAGCGGGCTTGCCAAAAAAGTTACGGCGGAAAATTTTTCGGAGCATAAAGCAGAGCTTGATGCATTGCTGAAAAGAATTCGCGAAATGATTTTCAAGGAAGAGAAAATTTTCCTGCCGCTGTCGCTGAAAAATTTTGAGCAGGAAGAATGGCTAGCCGTTTACGCAGATTCTTTTGAATACGGGACGGCTTTTCTCGAAAAGGTTCCGACTTGGGCGGCGGGCGAAGAATTTTTGCGGAGCCAAACGGTTGACTTCAAAAACATTTCAAACGACAAGATTGAATTTGCAACGGGCGCGCTGACTTTGGCGCAACTCGACGGGATTTTTAAAATTCTGCCCGTCGATATAACTTTCATTGACGCGGACGACACGATTAAATTTTTCTTGAACAACGGCGGGATTTTTGCACGCCCGAAAAGTTCTCTCGGACAAAAAGTTTTTGAATATCACCCGCCCGAAATTTTGCCGATGGTTCGCGCAATGCTCTCCGACTTCAAAGCCAAAAAGCGCGACTGCGTCGAGATTTTTCGCAAGATAAAGGGTAAGCCGACAAGCGTTGTTTATCGAGCGGTTTACGGCGAAGGCGGCGAATATCTCGGCACGGTTGAATTCGTCCAAGATTTTTCCGACGCAACGAAAAATTTTTCCTAAGCAAAAAAATTTTCCCACTCTCTGCGAGTGGGATTTTTTTGTTGAAAAAATTTTTACTTCGGCATGTGCAGGTTCACGAAATTTTTTATCTCGGCAAAAGATTTTATGCTGTCGTCAAGTTCGGGCAGGAGCAAAGAAAAATCGTGCGACATTCCCGCATAAACCGATAAAGTTACGTCGAGATTGTCCGCCGTCGCTTTTTTCAAAAGTTCAATGCCTTCGTCGACAAAAAGTTCGTAGCCGCCGATTTGAATCAGCATGGGCGGCAAATTTTTTAAGTCGGCATAAATCGGCGAAAGGCGCGGATCGTTCAAAGGAATGTCGCCGCCGTAAACCGGAGTGTTGGAAACTGCCGGATACATTACGGGATTTATCTTGCCCAAAATCAAATCGCGGTCGGCGTTTTCTGTTCGCGAAGGCAAATCGGTTTCTAAAGTTGTCCACGGCGAATTTAAGATCAACATTGCGGGTTGCGGCAAATTATTTTCTCGGAGATAAATCGCGAGTTCCAAAGCCAAATTTCCGCCCGCCGAGTCGCCGAAGACGATTATATTTTTTGAATCGATTCCGCGAGCCAAAAGTTCTTCGTAAACCTGCGCGGCATCTTCGAGCGCGGCGGGATAAAGATTTTCGGGCGCAAGCCGATAATCAACCATGAAAATTTCTCGCGCTTCCGTCAATACGGCTTGCTTAATCGCAAAATCACGATAAGAATCAGAAAGCCCCCAGATATAGCCGCCGCCGTGAAGTTGCAAGGCAACCCGCGCAGATTTTTTTTGCTTGGGATTCGCCAGCCGTTCGACTTTTACTCCGTTGATTGAAAATTTTTCGTAAGTCCACTTGTCGGGCACGGCGAAGGTTGAAGTTATTTTTCCGTCAAAAAATTTTCCCATTCGTTCCGCAACGTAAGATTGTTTGGCGGCGTCGGAAAAACTTTTCCCGCTTTGAGGAAGTTGCCATGCGGGAGCCGCAAAAGTTGTGCCCGTCAACAGGCTGAGGCTTAAAACGCCTGCCGCAAAAATTTTACCGAGTTTCAATGTCATCACTGCCTTTGCATTTTTTCTGATTATACAAGCAATGTCAATCGAATTGAACTTGCCAATGAAAAATTTTTCGCGTAGAATGACAAAAAAATTCAGAGGCGGGCAAATGATTCAACTTGAAAATGTGAAAAAATATTACGGCGAGCGACTGATTTTTTCGGACGTGACTTTTAAAATCGTTGAAGGAGAAAAAGTCGGGATTGTCGGCAAAAACGGCGCGGGCAAATCGACGCTGTTAAAAATTATGACGGGCGCGGAAAATTTTGACGCGGGAACTGTCGGCGGGCTCCGAGCGGAGGACATCGGTTTTGTCGAACAGACGCCGCAATTTTCGGCGGCAACACTCCTTGACGAGTTGTTGAGGATTGACGGCGCGGAAAAATTTATGGCGCGAAAAATTTTATTCGGCTTGGGCTTTTCGGAAGCGGAGCTTGAAAAAAATCCGAACAACTTCAGCGGCGGCGAATCTGCCAAAATTTCTCTGGCGAAGGCACTGATTAACGAGCCGCGCATTTTGATTTTGGACGAGCCGACAAATCATCTGGACATTTACGCGATAGAATTTCTGGAGGATTTTGTAAAAAATTATCGGGGAACGGTTATCGCGGTTACGCACGACAGGCATTTTCTGCAAAATTGCGTTGAAAAAATTTTGGACATGGAAAACGGGCGGGCAACGCTTTATCCCGGCAACTATGAAAAATTTATTCGGCTCAAAAAGGAGCGGCGCGAGTCGGAGCTTAAAGCTTACGAAAAGCAGCAGGCGGAAATTGCCAAGCTGGAAGAATTTGTTCGCAGAAATAAAGCGGGCGTCAAAGCCAAACAAGCTCGCGGGCGACAAACTTTGCTTGACAGAATGCAACGCCTTGAAAAGCCGCCGTCGAATGAAACTGCCGCGATAAAATTAAATGACGCCGCCGAGTCTGCCAATCGCGTTTTGATTTTGGAAAATATTTCTTTCAAGACTGTGATAAAAAATTTCTGCGCGGAGATTTTTAAGGGCGAAAAAGTCGGTTTAATCGGCAGAAACGGCGTCGGCAAATCGACTTTGCTGAAAATTATTGTCGGCGAACTCAAAGCTGACGGCGGAGAAATAAAAATAGGCAACCGCGTAAAAATCGGTTACCTTTCGCAAGGGCATGAAGAACTTGACGAAAACCGCACGCCGCTTGAGGAATTAAATTATGAATTCGGCTTATCGGAAGGACAGGCGCGCTCGGAGCTGGCGAAATTAAATTTATTCGCGCAGGTTGTCGAAAAACCGATTTATGATTTATCGGGCGGCGAAAAAACTCGCGTTGCCTTGACGAAATTAATTTTGACGGGCGCGAACTTTTTAATCCTTGACGAGCCGACAAATCATCTCGACTTGCCTGCGCGGGAGGCGATAGAAACGGCGTTGCAAAACTTTGACGGCACAATCTTAATCGTCACGCACGACCGATATTTACTTGACAAAATCACAACGCGAACAATACAATTAGGAACCAGGAACAAGGAACCAGGAACTAGGGATGAAAAATTTGCGCGGGCAACCGTGAAACTGAAACCTAAAACCCAAAACCTGAAACCTAAAAACGAACAGGCGTTGGAAAAAATTGAGGCGCAAATAAAAATGGCGGAAATGGAACTGAAAATGATAGAGCACGAAATAAACGGCGCGACCGACCCAAAAAAATTAACGGAGTTGGCGGCGGCGCACGTCGCGAAGCTTGAAGAAATTGATGAACTTTATTCGCGCTGGGAGGAGTTGCAATGTTGAGAGTTGTGCCCATTACTTTGGCAATTATCCTTTGCTTTTCCAATCTCGGATTTTTAAATCTCGGCGGACATGCGGGCGAACAAGAAATTTTGGACTTGCAGGTTCCGCGCAGTCATCTCACGCAGGATAAAAATGTTCAAGCCGCGCCGATTAATGAACTTTATAATTTTGAAGACCTTACGGAAAATCCCGTTCAGGAAAATTCTGCGGCGATTGTTCAACGCGAAGAAAATATTTTACGGCTTTACTGGGACATTGTTCCAAACGCCGTCAAGTATGAAGTTTTAATCGGCGGCGCGACACTTTCCGCTTACACGAACGGCATTGAAATTATCGTTGAGGATGTCGGCGAGAAATTTCAAGTCAACGCTCTTTCGCTGGACGGAATAGTTTTGGAAAATAAAATTCCGATTCGCGAGATTGACAGCAACCCGACGAGTCCGCGAACGACAACCGAATTTGACAAAATGAATTATCCGCCGATTTATCCCGTTTACTCTTGGATACCGGTAAGCGGCGCGGATCATTACGAAATTGAACTTATAAAGGACGATAAAATTATTCGCCGATATTTTACGGAGTCGAATTCTCACGAAGACAATTTTGATCTTTATGACAAAACGCCCGTTTTGGACGAAGGCAATTATTTTTGGCGCGTCCGAGCATTTACAAGCGACGCGCAACCGCTGACGAATTGGTCGGAGAAAACGGAATCAAACAGCTTTGAAGTCAAGCATCAGATAAGATTTTGCGCATTGGGCGACAGCATAACTCACGGCGGCGGATCCATTTCTGTTCCGCCTTCGACGGCGATTTATAATTGGGAAACTTATTGCGCGATACCCGTAAAAAATTTGGGCAGGAGCGGCGACACGACGGCGGAGCTTTTGGCGCGTTTTGAAAATGACGTGTTGCCTTTTCGCC
This sequence comes from uncultured Selenomonadales bacterium, assembly GCA_937877655.1. Lineage (GTDB taxonomy): Bacteria > Bacillota > Negativicutes > Selenomonadales > Selenomonadaceae > Quinella. Next base: position 43,154 of record CALFJC010000113.1, on the reverse strand, counting down.
CCGAAGTTTTATTTATAATGGCGGGCGTCAACGATTATCGCGGAAACATTTTGGGTTGGGAGTCTGTGGAAAATTTAATTTTGCTGAAGGAGAAATGCGAGCAAAACGGAATCAAGCCGGTATTTTTGACGCCGACGCCGTTAAATCCCGCGCAGATTCAACGGCTTAATTTTATAGACATGCCGCCCGCCGATTGGCAAGAGCATCAGAAATTTATTTGCGATTGGATTCGTTCTCAAGAATTTTATATAGACGTGAATGAAAAGTTGACGGACGGCGAAGGCAACTTGAAGGAAAATTTATCGGCAGACGGCTTGCATCCCGATTTTGAGGGGAAAAAGATAATCGGCGAGGCAGTAGCGGCTTGGCTCGACAAATATTTGAACTTGAAATGATTTTTTTATATGTTAGAAGGGAAATTGCAGAATGAGCTGAGACACGGGCGCACAGGACGTGCGCCCGCCCGCAACAGAAACAGGATGTTTTTTTTGCGGGGCAAACGCCTTTTCTTTTGCTTACTTTTCTTTTGGGCGAGCAAAAGAAATTTAGGGTTTTTTGGTAAATTAAAAGTGAATGGCAGCAGAGGCAAGTAAGACAAAATTGAAAAAGCATGTGGACAGTTTGTCGAAACGAGTAGCAATGTGGCGAAAATTCTTAAGCGACGGGCGTCCAACTTTCTTGGACTTCTCGAACAGAAATTTTATCTTATTCCACTGCGTCTTTGTTAAATTATTGTGATACAATGAATTTGCCATAAGCTGTTCCCCACTTTCAAACCCATTGTATCAGAGAATTGTTTGTGTTTTTCTTTTACTTGAGTTTACCAATAAGCCCTGGTTGCCAAGAAAAAATTTTTTTGTTAAACTCTGTAACGAAATGGAATTTTCGACGTATAAAGGAATGAAAACAGAAAGGAGCTTGATAAAATGGCTGAGAAAAAGAAAATCGCTGGCGAAATCATGAGCGACGAGGAACTCGACGGCGTTGCGGGCGGCACAGTACGTGAATCATGGGAAATTTTCCAGATTATTAACCAAAAAACTAACGTAAGAATGGGATTATACGATCTGCCGGATTATTTGAAAAAAAATTACGGAATTGACGCTAAAATAGATGGCTATCCGGATTTTGACGAAGGTAATCCAAATGTTTACAGCCTCAACGGGAAGCAGATTACTCATCAGCAAGTTCTCGACATTATCAAATCAAAATAATCAATGAAAATCGTAACAAAAGCCCTTCGGCGGCTCGTCGGAGGGTTTTTTGGGAAAAATTTTATTGAAAAGCCTTTCACGGGCGATTTTTTTTTTGCTAAAATCGATACAAAAGGATTTGGAGATGAAAAAATTGGAACGATTGCAGAAAATTATCGCTCGCGCAGGCATTTGTTCGCGGCGCGAGGCAGAAAAATTGATTTTGGCAGGTCGAGTGACGGTTGAAGGCAAAATTATTCGAGAACTAGGCGCGAAGGCGGATTTAGATCAAGAAATTTGCATTGACGGCAAGCCGATTGAAATTTGCGCGGAGAAAATATATCTTTTGCTGAACAAACCTCGCGGCTATGTATCGACAGTCAAGGACGAGCGCGGACGTAAAACGGTTTTGGAACTTTTGGGCGAAAAATTTTCCGATAAGCGCGTTTATCCCGTCGGACGGCTTGATTTGAACTCGGAAGGGCTTTTAATTCTGACAAATGACGGCGATTTGACAAATTCTTTGATTCATCCGCGCTTTGAAGTCAAAAAAACTTATCGCGCCAAAATTTCGGGCGTTTTGACGGAAGAAAAGCTCGATAAACTCCGCGCAGGCATAGAACTTGAGGACGGATTGACGGCACCCGCCGAAATTTATTTGCTCGGAGAAAATTTGGTTGAGATAACGATACACGAGGGGCGCAATCGGCAAGTTCGGCGCATGTTTTCGGCAGTCGGTTGCGAAGTTAAGAGACTTAAGCGAATAAAATTAGCGAATTTGACACTTGAGGGATTGAAAGTCGGGAAATTTCGCGAATTAACGGCGGAAGAAGTTGCGGAGATTAAAAATTTTGGCGGTGATTAATCATGAAGAAAGTTATAGTGATTGGCGGCGGAGCATCGGGGATTATGGCGGCGATTCGGGCGGCAGAAAACGGCGCGCAGGTTATTTTGTTTGAAAAAATGCCGCAAATCGGGCGAAAACTCCGAATTACAGGCAAAGGGCGTTGCAATTTGACGAACAGGGCGGATATAGAGGAGATAATTAAAAACATTCCCGGCAACGGGAAGTTTTTATACAGTGCGTTGAATAATTTTTCGTCTGAAGACACGGTAAATTTCTTTGAAAGTCTCGGAGTTGCGACTAAAATTGAGCGCGGCGGCAGAATTTTCCCTGTAAGTGACGATGCCGGAGAAGTTATAGAGGCTTTGACAAAAAAAATGGCGATTTTGGGCGTTGAAGTCAGAAATAATTCGCCTGTCACGGAGATTCTTGCCAAAAATAAAAAAATCGTCGGCGTTTTGGTTAATGGAAAGATTTTTGAGTGCGACGCGGTAATTTTGGCGACGGGCGGCGCGAGTTATCCCGCGACGGGCTCTTCCGGCGACGGATTCAGGCTTGCAAAGCGGCTTGGACACACGATAACGGAAATTTTGCCCGCGCTTGTGCCGCTTGAGGTTGAAGATGACTTCATAAAACAGTTGCAAGGGCTTTCGCTGAAAAATATTTCTGTAAAATTATTGTCAGACGAAAAAAAAGTGGCGGAGCAATTCGGCGAAATGCTTTTTACGCATTTTGGAGTGAGCGGACCGATAATTTTAACGTTAAGTCGGCAAGCGGCGCGTCTTTTGGCGGAAAAAAAGTTGGTTGAGCTTGAAATAAATTTAAAACCTGCGCTGAAACCCGAACAATTAGACGCAAGAATCCTTCGCGACTTTGAAAAATTCAAACGCAAGGCGATAAAAAATGCTTTGAACGATCTTTTGCCCGCGAAATTAATCCCAATCGTTTTGGACAGAGCATTTTTAGACGAAAACAAGAAAGTTGACGAGATAACTCTGGCTGAACGGCGGCGATTGGCAGAAATTTTGCAAGGATTGACGTTGACAGTGACGAAAACGCGCCCGATTGAAGAAGCAATCGTGACTTCGGGCGGAATTTCGGTAAAAGAGATAGATCCGCGCTCGATGGAATCGAAAATCGTAAAAAATTTATATATCGTCGGAGAAGTGGCTGACGTTGACGGCTTTACGGGCGGATTTAATTTGCAAGCGGCATGGGCGATGGGCAATTCGGCAGGAAAATTCGCGTCAAAATGATTTAACGCAATTTTAAATTGACTTGCCGCCGCTCTTGCTGTAAAATGAAAAAAATCTTTAAGGGAGTGAATTGATTTGCGCAAAATTTTTTTCCTGACGACGTTATTGCTGATGATTTTTACCGCAACGGCATTCGCTGAAGAAAATACGGAGCAAAATGACGAACCGTATGTTTACACGAGCGAAGATTTCAAATTCACAATCACATGTCCGATAAAACCGGTTGCGGTCGTCCAAAACCCTTGGCAAGAGCCCGAAAGACGCGGCGAGATGCTTGTATTCGCCAATGAAGGCTTCAATATTCAATATGCTTATCTGATTCAGGTAAATGCCTTCGACAATGCCGCCGTTCCCGACTTCAACAAGGCGGATAAGAAGACAATCGACGAATATCTTGAGAATCTCAAGGACAACGGCGGCTTCGGCTCGGCAGACTTGGTAAGCATTTCGCCGAAAAATAAAGGCGTTTATGCAGTCACAGCGGAGACGATTGAGGTAAGAAATAATGAAACTGGCGAAGTTGAAGGCGAATTTGTAGCCGACCGCCGCGACATTTATACCTTTTTCCGCAGTGAGGCGGGCAGATGCATTGCGATTCAGTTGCTCAGCGTGAATTTGGATAAAGAATTCGTCGGAACTTACAATCACAGCGTGCGTTCGTTCAAAGACAACGCGGAAGTCAAAAAATCTGACAAGAAAGACAAGAAGGACAAAAAAGAGAAGAAACAGAAGGACAAAAAGGAGAAATCTGATAAAAAATAATTCGGTTGACAAAATTTTAAGCGTATGATATAAAGTGCAACGGTTTTACCGAAGGGGTATCGCCAAGTTGGTAAGGCACCAGACTCTGAATCTGGCATTCGTTGGTTCGAGTCCAGCTACCCCTGCCAATATCGAAAATAACAAAGCCTGCGGAGAAATTTGCAGGCTTTTTGCGTTGCCAAAAGGAAAATTTGTGATATAATCTGCTTGCGTATGTAGTAAAAATGTTTTAGGAGGTAAAAACTTATGGCAAAGTATGTGTGCAATGTGTGTGGTTACGTGTATGAAGGCGACGAGCCGCCGATTGAGTGCCCGGTATGCAAAGCTCCCGCCGAAAAATTCACGAAACAGGATGCGGAAATGACTTGGGCGGCTGAACATGTCGTCGGAGTGGCAAAAGGTGCGCCGGAAGACATTTTGAAAGACCTTCGCGCCAATTTCACGGGCGAATGCACGGAAGTCGGCATGTATCTGGCGATGGCTCGCGTTGCCTATCGTGAAGGTTATCCCGAAATCGGCGAGTATTGGCGTCGCGCCGCATTGGAGGAAGCCGAGCACGCAGCCAAATTTGCGGAATTGTTGGGCGAAGTTTTGACGGACAGCACAGAAAAGAATTTGAAAATGCGCGTAGAGGCGGAGAACGGAGCCACTGCCGGCAAAACCGATCTTGCAAAGCGCGCAAAAGCTCTCAATCTCGATGCAATTCACGATACCGTTCACGAAATGGCGCGTGATGAGGCTCGTCACGGCAAAGCGTTCGCAGGTTTGCTGAAACGCTACTTCAATAAATAATTCTTGACAGATTTTTTGGCGCATGATAATATTCAGCGCGTTGCGGAGGAGTGTCCGAGCGGTTGAAGGTGCTTGACTCGAAATCAAGTGTGGTCACAAGCCACCGTGGGTTCGAATCCCACCCCCTCCGCCATAACTAACGAAAAAATTAATCGGAAATAGAGAGTCGCCCTTCAAAGTCGGAGGGCGATTCTTTTTTTCTAAAATTTCGAGGTGATTCAATGAAAAAATTTTTTATGATAATCTGCTTATCCCTTTTCCTTTGTCCCATATCCCTTTTTTCGGGTTGCGGGAAGGAAGACTCGCCAGAAGCCGCGCTTGAGGAAATAAAAATCGCATTGGCGGAGAGAAATTCGGAAAAACTTTCTGCCCGCGCAGATTTAAACGAATTTTTTTCCGTGACTTACGACGCGACGACGATTGAGCTTGCGAAAAACTATGACGTGTACAAAGAAAAATATCCCGACGACTTATATTTTCAACACAGCGCGGAATTTTTGACGGAGTACAACGCCGAGAATAAAAATAATCACTTAAAATTTCTTGATGAAGTTCAGAAATCATTTTTCGCCAAAATCCCGGAGCCAGTGACGCCCGAAGAAAATCCTGCGGCTTATGTTGCCAACGAATTTGAAAAAATTCGCCGCTCGACCAATGCGACGGTAAAAAAAATCGTTGCAGATGAAAATTCCGCGACGATAATTTTGGAAATTGCGGGCGATAATTCTCTGCGCGGGCAATTTATAGGAGAAATGACGTTTGAACTTGGTTTTAGCAAGGAAAATGAGCGTTGGCACTTCGACGAGATAAAAAATCTTGACGAATTGACGCCCGCGCTCGTCGACAAGGCAGAGATTGTTTGGATAAATTTATGATTTGGGGGCTTAAACATGGCAAAACAGTTGCGAATAGAAAAATTGCAGGAGCTAATCAAGCAGGAAATGGGCAAAATGTTGTTGACGGACTTAAAAGACCCGCGAATCGGTTTCGTAACAGTGACTGATGTCGAAGTTACGGGCGATTTGCGCGAGGCGAAAATTTATGTCAGCATCATGGGCGGCGCGGAAGAAGTTAAAAATTCACTTGAAGGACTTCAAAGCGCGTTGGGATTTATTCGCCGCGAGATCGGACACAGAATCAGATTGAGATTCACGCCCGAAATTTCATTTGCACTGGATACTTCGCTTGATTACGGAGATCACATTCAAAAACTTTTATTGCAGGTTGAAGGAGAGAATAAAAATGTTGATAACGTTGAAAGAAGCGGCGGCGAAACTCCGAGCCGCGAATAAAATTTTGATAACTTCGCATGTTCATTCAGACGGCGACGCGGTCGGCTCGACGCTTGCGGTTATGCAAATGCTCCGCGCAATGGGCAAAACCGCGCAGGTTTTCATTGACGACAACATAATAAAAAATTTGCATGTCCTGCCGCACTTTGAAGAAATTCGCCGCCCGATTGACGGAGAAAAATTTTTTGACGCGGATTTATTGCTGATATTGGACACTTCGCCCGAAAGAATCGGCAAAGTGCGCGATTTAACCGACGCGCCGATTTTGAATATCGATCATCACGTCACGAACAGCGGCGAAGGCGTTGAACTTTATGTTGAGCCGGAGGTAGCGGCGACTTGCGAAATAATTTTCAAGCTCGCCAAAGAACTTGACGCGGAAATTACGCCAGACATTGCGACTTGCCTTTACACGGGGCTTGCGGACGACACGGGCTTTTTCCAATTTTCAAACACCCGCGCAGAAACTCTAAAAATTGCGGGCGAACTGGTTAATTGCGGCGTCAAACCGAATTTTATTTCCGAAGCGATGGAAAAAAAATCTGCCAACGAAATTTTTGGCATAAGAACGGCTTTGAACTCGCTGAAATTTTTTTACGGCGGAAAAGTGGCGGGCATGTTCCTTGATTTGCCGACGATGAAAAAATTGGATTCGACGGAAGGATTTATCGATTTAATTCGCGTGATTGACGGCGTTGACGTGGCGTTTATGATCAGCGAGCGCGAGGAAAAAACTTGCCGCGTGAGCATGAGATCGAAGGGCGTTGACGTTTCAAAAATTGCAAATTCACTCGGCGGCGGCGGACATATTCGGGCGGCGGGTTGCACGATTTACGAACATCTTGCGGACGCGGAAAAAATTTTGGTTGAGGCGATAGGCGCGGCTCTGAATAATTAGGAATTAGGAATGAGGAATTAATAATGAAAATTTTTCATTACGCATTGCGTATTACGAATTACGCATTATGAAAGACGGCTTTATAAATTTGAATAAAATTTCGGGCATGACGAGCCATGATGCGGTTAATCGTGTCCGGAAAATTTTTTCTGTAAAAAAAGTCGGGCACGCCGGCACGCTTGACCCGCAAGCGTCGGGAGTTTTGCCCGTTGCGATTGGGCGGGCGACGAAATTTATCGAATACCTTAAAGACTGCGACAAAATTTATCGCGCAGAAATTTTATTCGGCGTTGCGACGGACAGCGGAGATCTCGAAGGCAAAATTATTTCCCGCGCAGATGATTTTCAAATGCCTGCTGTCGAAGAACTTAACGCGGCGTTGAAAAATTTTATCGGAGAGATTGAACAAACTCCACCGAAATTTTCCGCGATAAAAATTCACGGGCGCAAGGCTTACGATTTGGCGCGAAAAAATTTAGATTTTGAAATGCCGCGCAGGTTGGTAAAAATTTTTAATATCGAACTTGTTGCGCTTGAAAAAAATTCTGCCGTGATTGAAATTAGTTGCGGCAAGGGAACTTACATAAGGAGTTTGGCGGCGGATTTGGGCGCGAGTTTAAATTTGCCCGCGACGTTGAAAAATTTGATTCGGCTTCGGGTCGGCGACTTCGATTTAAAAAATTCCGTGACGCTTGACGAGCTCGGCGATAAAAATATTTTGCCGATTGAAGATTGTTTAAGGCATTTGCCGCGCTTTGAGCTTAAAGAAAATCGAATTAAGGCTTTCCTGAACGGTTTGCCGACGACGATTCACGCGGCAGATGAAAAATTTTTGCGCGTCATGTCGGACGGAAAATTTTTGGGCGTCGGCAGAATTGAATGCAACGAACTTCGGGCGTCGAAGATAATGTGAATGTTATTCGTCCTATGTTAATTTTATTGGTTGACAGAAAAATTTTCACTGTCTATAATTAGACAGCTTGCGCACAAGAGCGATAAACTTATTGGAGGTATTTTGACTATGGCAGTTGGTAAGGTAAAGTGGTTCAGCGCGGAAAAAGGTTACGGATTCATTGCTCGCGAAGAGGGCGACGATGTTTTTGTACATTTCTCGGCTATTCAAAGTGACGGCTACAAGACTCTCGACGAGGGACAAAATGTTTCTTTCGATATTATCGAGGGCGAACGTGGTCCGCAGGCAGCCAACGTGAAAAAACTCTAAGCGTTGAAGTGCTAAAATCTTATCTTGAAAATGACTTGTTTCCGAAGGGCGTTTGTCGGAGGCAAGTCATTTTCGCGTTGTAAGGAGAAATTTTTATGAAATTTGCATCATGGAATGTGAACGGGTTGCGGGCGCGTTTGAAAAAAGATTTCATGCCGGCGTTCAAAAAATTGGACGCGGACATTTTTGCCGTGCAAGAAATAAAAATGCAGGCGGGCGAGGCGATTTTGGAGCTTGACGGCTGCAAACAATTTTGGAATTACGGCGATAGGAAAGGTTACAGCGGCACGGCGATTTTTTCAAAAGTCGAGCCGCAAAATTTCAGTTGCGGTATCGGCGTTGAAGAATTCGACAGAGAAGGGCGCGTCATAACTCTTGACTTTGAAAATTTCTTTTTCGTCAACGTTTATGTTCCCAATTCTCATAATCTTGAATGGTTGGAACGCCGCATGAATTGGGAAAATTTTTTCCGCGATTATCTGAAAGATTTGGATAAAAAAAAGCCCGTTATCGTCTGCGGAGACTTTAACGTGGCGCATGAGCCGATTGATTTAAAAAATCCCGCGCAGAATCATCACAACGCGGGATTCAGTGACGAAGAGCGCGGGAAATTTTCTGAACTGCTTGACGCGGGCTTCGTTGATATTTTTCGCCGCCGCAACCCGACTTTGACGGGAGCTTACACTTGGTGGAGCTATCTTCGCAAAGCAAGATTGACCAATGCGGGCTGGCGTATTGATTATTTTTTAATTTCAGAGCGTCTGACTGAAAAAGTTTCCGACGCCACGATTGAAAGTGAAATTTTCGGAAGCGATCATTGTCCTGTCACTTTGACGATGAATTTTTAAGACTCGTTTTTGTGCGGGAGCCACTCGTGTAAAATGTTTTTCCCGATTCCTTTTCGACATCGAATCTCCAAAGTTTGGATAAAAAAAATCCCCGCCGAGTTTTCGACAGGGAAAATTTCTTCATTCCTAATTCCTAATTCCTAATTCCTAATTATTACCGTGCGGGAGCCACTCGATTTGAATTTTAATTTCTTCGCCCGCTTTGATGTCGGTATTGTAAGAATAAAATTTCTCAAGCCACGCGGGAGTTATCTCGTCGAAAATAACTTCCTCGTCCACAATCAATCTCGTATAGTTGATCCAATAAGGAATGCGCTTGGTTTTGTCTTCGGGCGTGCGAACATCCAAGCCGCGAAGTCGCAAATTTATTTTTCCGTCAACCGAAGCTTTGGCGACAAACTCCAATCGACCAGAATAAGACTGAATCTGATAACCGATGCCGTTTTTCTGAAACCATGCGGGTTTTCTTATTTCCGCCTTTTCGTCCAACACCGAAATTATTTGAAACTCGCCTTTTTGTTTCGTCACAAGCTGAATATCGGCGCGGGCTGTAAAATAATCTTTTTGAATTATGCTGATTAAGTCAAGTTCTTTTTCTTGAGCTTTTGTAAGCTTTGGGACAATGCTCGGCGACGGCGGATTTATGACGGCAGGAACATTTTCGATATTATCGGCTCTGTGCGGGAGCCATTCTGTTTCTATCTTGATTTCCTCGCCGGCTTTTACGTCCATGTTGTAAATGTAAGGCTTGGAATTCCAAACAACGGCGGGCATATTGAATACAATTTTTCCGTTCACAATCAGCTTGTTGAAGTCAATCCAATATGGAATAAGCTTTGATTTGTCTTCAGGATTCGTAACATACGGACCTTTGAGATGTATCTGAACTTTGCCGCTCACGATAGCTTGAACGACAATTTCCAACTTTCCCGCGTAGGAGTCAATCATATAACAAACGCCCGTTTTCTGCCACCATTCCGGTCTGGCTATTTTGGCTTTGCTGTCGGAAACAAAAAGGAGTTGGAAATTTTTTGCATCCTCTTTATCCATTCGGACGAGGATTTTGGCGGTGTTGGGTATGTTCAATTTACGAATTATCTCGGCGTCGTCATCATGAATTTTCTTTTCATTGTACACGGCGACACACAGCGCGGGAATCAGAACATCATACTCACCAAGTTTTTCGCCGAACTCGGATTTTATCGCTGAATAAATGACTTCTTCAGATAATCGTTTCGCGGATCCTGCAGTCCAAGAAAATCTTGTGTCGAGAAATTTTTTCAAAAGTGCATAGCGAGCGGAAAAATTTTCTTTGAAAAATTCGTGCCTGCCCATCATCTTGTCAAGAGCTTTCAAGCCGAGCAGAACGGGATTCAGCCAAAAATTTATTTTTTGTTCCGCTGTTCTTCCCAATCTAATCATTGAATTATCGGACATGCGTTGAATGTACACAAGATTAGGCACGCGCAGAAATTTTTTTGCACAGAATAACACGCCTTGATTCCAAACATTGTCTTCAGAGATTTTTACGGCGGGGAAAAAAATTTCGTTCGTAATTATCAAATTCCGTTTTACAAGTTTATTCCAAGGTTCTGTCAAATATCTGTCGCCCATTATTCCCCGAACTTTTTTCTCAAAATCATTCGGCTCAAGTGTCGGCTTGTCGACAAAGCCGCCCTTTTGATTACTTTTAACGCGAATATTTGTTCCGTCTTCATCCGCTTCATAATGTTTCTCGCAATAAACAACATCAGCATCATACTTTTTGGCGAGCCCGTAAAGTTCTTCAAGTGCAGTCTTGGTGAGCATATCGTCAGCGTTCAGAAATTGAATGTATTCGCCGCGAGAGAGTGACAAGCCCTTGTTTCGGGGGAGTGCACCGCTACCCGTATTTTTTTCCATCGTTGTAAAAATGAACCTTACCCCCCCCCCATATCAAATTTCAACAAATAATTATCGACAATTTTTGCTGAGTTATCAGTCGAGCAATCGTCGACTACAATAACCTCGAAGTCTTGAAATGTCTGCGCGAGGAGGCTGTCGAGACATTCCCCGATATATTTTTCCGCGTTATAAATCGGGATAATTACAGAGACCGCGCAGGTTTTTCTGGGACAAAGGTAAGTCCTCAAATAAACCACTCCCTTTAAAAATTATATTGACAAAATCAAGTTATAATTGTTTGTGAGATTTGCCCATGTCGGAGAATAAAATTCGGAGACGTTAAAGAAGTCTTTGCCCTCAACGAATTTCATTTCCCGCAACTTTGAATTGACGTCTGGGAGCCCTATGAAAAAAATATTCTTGCCTCTTGAGCTATCCATTAATTCTGTCAATCGTTGCAAACAGTCTTCGCTCTTAGTATCGACGACGATAACTTCTTCTTCGTCTCTAACTGAAAAATTTCTTTCGATTTGGCAAGCATGCTCGTTATCGACAACGAAAACACGAGATTTGCCGGGCGGCACGTCAGACGGTTGCAACATTGAATCTGTGGCACCTTGAAGTATCTTATCCATTGTATTAACGTCAAACCATGGAGTTCTGATGAAATAACTCCACCATAAACGATTAAAAGGATCATTCATATCAAGCCCTAATCCCAATTTGCCGCCCGCGTAATGGTAAATCATTTTTTTTAGCTGTTCATTTTCGAGACCGGCAAGCATAACATAGCGATTAAACTTTACCGGCAATTTTAAGAATGTTGTCGAGAAACAATAATTCAAAATGTCTTGATCAAAAAATACGAATCGCGGATTTTCCTTAATAAATTCTATTCCGCTCATTAAAATTTTATCGGCATTTCGCATAAACCTTAAATTCAGCAACAAAACGCCGGAGTTGAAATAGTCCTCAGGTTTTACAAAACCTTCTTTGCAAATCCGTATGTGTTTCTCGGTGCGTTCGACTGAAGTTTTTTTATCGGCGATTTGAAATAAATTTGGAACTGCTCCCAAAGGTTTATCGTCAAGTTCAATTTGCCAAAGTTCGTTTATATCGAGATTGACGATAATATCCGCGTCGAGATAAATTGCTTTTTTTATTTCTGCAGGAAGAATATGCGGAATAAAAAAGCGGTAAAACATTCCCACAGTGAAATGTGCGGCATAGGTTTTGGGCAAAGTCTCCGTTATTACAGAAAGTCTGTCTGCGCAAAGTTCCTCGACGTTATAAAACTTCATGTGCTGATGATATTGCTCCGCGATACGGATTAACTTACCGTGATTGTTATCCGTCAAAGTGTTGTCGTGCAGAATGTGAATCATGACATCCGAATTGGTGTTTTCAAAAAGCGAGAGTATTGTTGTACCCACAAATTTTGAATAATGCCCCTTCTTGTCATAAAGTGAAAAACAAACATGAATCATTAAATCTCTCCTTTAAAAATCACATTGACAAAATTAGTTTATAATTACTTGTGTGATTTGCCCACACAGGAGAATAAAATTCGGAGACGTTAAAAAAGTCTTTGTCTTCAATGAATCTCATTCCCTTTAACTTTGAATCGATATTTGGGAGACCTATGAAAAAAACATTCTTATCTCTCAAGCTATCCATTAATTTTGTCAATCGTTGCAAACAGTCTTTGTTTTCAGTGTCGACAACGATAACTTCTTCTTCGTCTTGAACAGAAAAATTTCTCTCGATTTGAAAAGCGTGCTCGTTATCGACAACGAAAACACGAGCCTTGCCGAGCGGCACGGCAGACGGTCGCAACATCGAATCTGTGGCACCTTTGATTATCTTATCCATCGTATCAACATCAAACCACGGTGTCCTTATGAAATAGCTCCACCACAGGCGATTGAACGGATCGTTCATATTAAGTCCAAATGTATATTCGCCGGCCGCATAATGGTAAATTGACTCTTTAATTTTAAAGTCTCCGTAGTTGCGTGTTTGTTTGACTAAACAATTAAATTTTATCGGCAATTTGAGATTACGTGTTGAAAAGAGATAATTAAAAATCTCTTGATCAAAGAGAGTATATTTTGGATGTTCGCCCCTGAATTTTATTCCCGCCAATATGTTGGCTTCTTCATGGCGTAAGATTTTCAAATTCATTACGATCATGCCTGAATTAAAATAATCCTCAACTTTTGCGAATCCGTCACGGAGTAAACAGGAGATTTTTAGCGGATCTACTCCTCGTGAAAAAAAATTCTCAACAGCCGCAATGGGATGATCTTCAAGTTCAATTTGCCACAGTTCATTTATATCGAGATTGACGATAATATCCGAGTCGAGGTAAATGACTTTTTCAATATTTTTGTCGAGAATTTCTGGAGTCAAAAATTTATAAAATGCGGCTCTGCTGACTCTTGAGTTTTTCACAGACGGAACCAATTCAACATATTTGTTAATTTTCTCCGCGCAGAGTTCTTCGACATTGTGGAATTTCAAATTTTGACCATGACGATTTGTGATCTCCAAAAACTTATCGCGATTGTCGTTTGTCAAAGTATCATCGTGAAAAATGTGAATCGTGACTTCCGAATTGGTGTTCTCAAAAAGTGAAAACATCGTTGTGCCTGTGAATTTTGAATAACGCCCTGTCCTGTCATGAAGTACAAAGCAAACATGAATCATTCAATCACTCCTTGTCTTCGGTTAATTTGTGCTGACCAAGCATCGTCGTTAAAGTTTCGCGGGTAAATTTGTACTCGGCTGACGAAAAATCTTGCCCCGCGTCACAGCGATTCGACTCCGCGCCGATCATGCCGCAAAATGTATCATAAATCAAGTTGTTTGTAAAATATTTTCCCGAATTTCTTTTCGACCTCGAATCTTAAAAGTTTGGATAAAAAAAATCCCCGCCGAGTTTTCGACAGGGAAAATTTCTTCATTCCTAATTCCTAATTCATAATTCCTAATTATTTCCGTGCGGGAGCCACTCAATTTGAATTTTAATTTCTTCGCCGGCTTTGATGTCGGTATTGTAAGAATAAAATTTCTCAAGCCATGCGGGAGTGATCTCGTCAAAAATAATTTTGCCGTTGACAATAAGCTTTGTGTAATCAATCCAATGGGGAATTTTTTTATTTTTGTCTTCGGGAGAGCGGACATCCAAGCCTCGAAGTCGCAAATTAATCTTTCCGTCAACCGAACTTTTGGCGATGAACTCCAATCGCCCCGCATAAGATTGAATCTGATAACCGATACCGTTTTTTTGAAGCCATGCGGGTTTTCGTATATCCGCTTTTCCGTCCGACACAGAAATAATTTGAAAATCGCCTTTCGTTTTTGGCACAAGTTGAATATCGGCGCGGGCAGTCGAATGGTCGCTGAGTTCACGAATTGTTTCGTTGTAATTTTTTGGCTCTTGAACTTTTGGCGGCTCCAAAATTTTTTGCGGTTCTTGAGGCGGCGCAACTTTTGCCGAGAGATCATCTCTGTTATCCAAGTGCGGGAGCCACTCGACTTGGATTTTTAATTCTTCGCCCGCTTTTACTTCAATGTTGCAGATATAGGCTTTGTCGTGCCATGCGGGTGTGATTTGGTTGAAAATAGTTTTGCCGTTCACGACAAGCTTTGTATAGTCAATCCAACAAGGAAGGCGTTTGGATTTGTCTTTCGGGTTCAAAGCGTAGGGACCCGCGAGCTGTATTTGAACTTGACCGCTTGCGACGGCTTTAGCAGTAATTTCCACGTTCCCCGCCCGGGAATCAATTACGTGACAAATGCCAAATTGTTGCCACCAATCCGGTTCGGATATTTTTGCTGTGCTGTCGGAAACAGAAAGGAGTTGGAGATTTTCGGGCTCCGTTTTCTTATCCGTTCTTCTGACGAAGATTTTGGCGGTGTTATTCTCTTGAATTTTTGCAACGTCCGCCGAAACATTTGAAGTATCGGCACTGTGCGGCAACCACTCCGTTTGGATTTTAATTTCTTCGCCCGCTTTGACGTCCAGCGTGTAATTGTAAGGCTTGTCATGCCAAGCGGGAGTGATTTTGTCGAAAATAATTTTGCCGTTCACGACCAACTTTGTATAATCAATCCAATAAGGAATGCGCTTTGAATCGTCATTAGGGTCACGAACATATAAACCTTTGAGCCCTAAAATGAATTTTCCGTCCGTACCGGCTTTGGCGATAATTTCCACATTGCCTTTACGAGATTGAATCACATAACCAAGTTCATTCTTCGGCAACCATTCTGCTTTTATTACTTCAGCTTGCTTGTCAGAGACGCCGACGATTTGAAAATCGCCGTTCTCATTTTTTGATTTCAATTTAAGATCTACTCGCCCGGTGAAATATGGCGAAAATTTTTTGTTGACAATGACTTCATCCTTTTTTACAAAGGTTGTCAAAACATTGCTCTGACGCGGAAGCCAATCTGTCTGAATTTTAATTTCCTCGCCCGCTTTTGCGTCAAACGTGTAGTTGTAAGGCTTGTCATGCCAAACAACCGTTGAAGTGTTGAATACGGTTTTTCCGTTTACCGTCAAGTTGGTATATTCAACCCAATAGGGAAGACGCTTGGTTTTATCTTTCGGATCAAACACAGATAAACCCCGAAGGTCTAAACGAATTTTTCCGTAAGCAGAAGCTTTGGCGATGATTTCTATATGATTTTCGTAGCTCTGAATCAGATAACCTGTGCTGTCCTTTTGCAACCAATGAGGTTTCGATATTTCGGCTTTGGCGTCAGAGACAGAAAGAATTTGAAAATCACTGTCGGAGGATCTCGGAGACATTTTAAGATCTACTCTTGCAAGCGGCGAAGGAATAAATTGCTGAATATCGCCTTCATGACTTTCTTTGAAATTCCCCAGCTCATTGAAAAGGAAGGCTACCAAATTTGTATTATCGGAGCCGCCAAATTCTTTGATTAAAGCATCTTCGCGCTCGTGAATCGGAATCTTATTGTAAATCGGCTTTATGTATATGCCCCATGTTTCGTTAAAGTAAGTTTTGAGAGCTAAATTTTTGCTTTCGGGATTTTGACGGAAAAACTCTATTCCGTTCAAAAAGCCGTCAAGATATTTAAACCCGACGTTTAAAGTGTTCAAATAAAGTTTCATTATCTCGATTGGCTCGCGCTCTTGGCGATACAAAGAACTTTTGCGCACACGATAGTAATTAACTACATACGGCACCAAGAGAAATCTTTTGGCTGTGTAAAGCAAACAAGAAGTCGCCATCATATCTTGAATAAGGCTGGTGATGAAATGAATTCCGTTTTCTATCAGGACGTCGCGACGAATTAGCTTGCTCCACAACTCCCATAAAAATTTTCGTTCATGACAATATTGGATTCGACTTTTTACATTGGAAGGAAGTAACGTCGGTTTGGTTACAAAATCTTTCAGCCAGCTGAAGGGTTTAATATTTTTCCTAAATTCGGGATCATTCTGAGATTCTTCAGGCAACTTATAATATTTTTGGCAAGCGACAACATCGGCATCAAAATTTTCTGCGATATTGTAAAGCTTTTCGATTGCATCGGGAGTGATAGCGTCGTCGTTGTCCAAGATGAATAAATATTTGCCGTGCGACAAAGAAACGCCGAGATTTCCCGGTTCTCCGGGAGTCCCGGTATTTTTTTTCGTCTTAACCAATTTCAGCCGTCCGCTGAAAAGTGGCGCATAAATCTTTACGACTTCCGCGCTTAAATCTGTGGAGCAGTCGTCGACGACTATAACTTCAAAATCTTGAAAAGTCTGTGCGAGAATACTTTCCAACAATTCGCCGATGTATTTCTCGGAGTTGTAGAGCGGAATTATCACGGAGACGGCAGGAATTTTTTTTGAAAGAAAATCATGCGCCCTGTCGCCTATTCGATCAATGTTAATTGGCGGCACCACAATACGTCGAGGAGAGGGATTCAGCTTTAGGCGATAAATATTCATTGTGTTGAAAATAAAAGCCGCAAATGCGCCGTCGCTGTCGAATTCCTTCCGCAAGTGTTCATCAAAGGTATGAACAGGAACTTCATGATAAATTTCATTAAGATAATTCATCATTTTACAACCTAAATTATCGAACAAGGCGTACTTTAAATCGGGTCTTGCGGCAAAAAATTCTTGCCGATTCAGAAACTCTTCAAGGTAACTTATGCCACATTTTAAAGCCGTTGCATAGCGATGAATCATTTGCGGTAAGTCTAAAGATTTTCTTACAAGCGATTCTTTTCGCGAACGATAAAAGATAATGACATTAGGAATAAGAACATATTTTTTTGCGCAACAGAGCTCGCACATGGTAAAAACCAAGTCTTCGGGATAAATGTTTGCAAAAGATATTCTGTTCTTTAAGAGAAAGTCGCGACGAACGAGTTGCACCCAAACATTCCATATCAACCAATTTTTATTGAAGTCGGTAATTCGTTTTTCCAAATCGCTCGTCAGCATTGTCGGTTGCGTTATGTAAGTTTTTTCCGCCGTCGTGTAGCTGAAAGGCTTGAGATTCTTTTTATACTCGGCGTCATTATAAAATTCGTCGGGGACGCGCCAATATTTTTCACAATGAACAACATCTGCATTGTATTTTTTTGCCGCCGTGTATAACTCCTCAAGTGCCGTCGGAGTAACGGTATCGTCCGCGTCAAAAAAATAAACGTATTCGCCGCCCGCCAAAGGGAAACCGACATTTCGCGGAACAGCGCACCCGCCCGAATTTTTTTCTGTCTTGGTGAGAGTGAGCCGCCCGTTGAATTTTTGCGCGTAGCTCCGAACAATATCAACGCTTTTATCTGTTGAGCAGTCGTCAACCACGATAACTTCAAAACTTTGAAAGGTCTGCGCAAGGAGGCTGTCGAGACATTCGCCGACATATTTTTCCACGTTGTACATCGGAATAATCACGGAGATGGCAGGGAATTTTTTTGGCGTAAAATCCTTTTTACTGCTTGCGGGCAGGATTTCAACTGTCGGCGCGGTTATGGTTTCTTGCGGCGGATTCAACTGCAACCGATAAAGATTCATCTTGTTGAAGAAATAAGCTTTGACTGCGGCGGAGTCATCAAATTCTTTTTTCAAAAGTTCATTAAGTTCGTAAGGCGGCAATTCACGATAAATTTCATTAAGCCCCCATAACATTAGCAAGGTAAGAATATCAAACAGGGCGTATTTTAAATCCGGTCGATTGACAAAAAACTCCCGGCGATTCAAAAACTCATCAAGGTAACTTATTCCCTGCTTTAAAGCCGATGTGTAACGATGAATTGCCGGAGACATTTCCAACTTTTCTTTGGTTATCGAATCTTCTCGTACTCGATAATAATAAACAACATTCGGCACGATGAGATAATTTTTGGCGCAACAAAGCTCGCACATTGTAAAAATTATATCTTGTTTACAAACACTTAAGAAACGAATTTCGTTGTCGATAAGAAGATCTCGCCGAATAAGTTGCACCCAACAACTCCATGTCAACGTTCTTTGGCTGAAATCTCTGATGCGCCTTTCAAAATCATTTGTCAGCAATGTCGGTTGAGTTATGTATATTTTTTCTTCCGACGGCCAGCTGTAAGGCTTAAGAGTCTTTCTGTATTCGGCGTCGTTATAAAATTCGTCGGGAACGAAATAATATTTTTCGCAGTGAACAACATCAGCATTATAATATTTTGCCGCCGTGTACAATTCTTCAAGAGCGGTCGGCGTAATTGTATCGTCGGGATCAACGAAATACAGATATTCGCCGCGAGCAAGTTCAATGCCCTTGTTGCGCGGAAAGCCCGCATACCCCGAATTTTTTTTCGTCCTCACAATGGTAAGGCGTCCGTCAAATTTCGTCGAGTAACTCTTTACAATTTCAACGCTTGAATCTGTCGAGCAATCGTCAACGACTATAACCTCAAAGTTTTGGAAAGTCTGCGCGAGAATACTGTCCAAGCATTCGGCGACATATTTTTCCACATTGTAAAGCGGAATGATAACCGAAATCGCAGGAAAGTCTGAACTCGGAGCGGGAAGAGACAGTTGCTTAAGTTTTTCAACTTGTGCCTTGACATCATTGTTTTTCTTTGGACAAAGATAAATTCTCAAATAAAGTCACCCCCACCGCAAATCACATTTCCATAATAAGGTTATAATCTTTCATGAGCTTTGCCCACGTCGGAGAGTTAAATTCAATGCCGTTAAAAAAATCTTTGCCTTCAACAAATTTTTTCTCTTTCAACTTTGAATCAATGTTCAAAACTCCCGTGAAAAAAATTTCTCGCCCTTTTGAGATGCTTACCAAGTTAATCAAACTTTGTAAGCTTTGTTCGCTTTTGGAGTCGACGACTATAACTTTTTCTTCATCATGAACAGAGAATTTTTTCTCAATATATTCAACGTTTTCTTCTTCGACAATAAACGCACGAGTTTTGCCCGACAGCACTGCAGAAAATCGTATTATTGAATCCTGAACATTTTGGAAGATTTTAGTCAACGCGTCGATGCCGAACCAAGGCGTCTTGATAAAATAACTCCACCACAGCCGATTGAACGGGTCGTTTATATCCAACCCCAACACGCCTTTACCGCCCGCGTAATGGTAAATTTTTTTTTCAACAGTCAGTTCTTCTTCGGGACGGGCGAGCATAACGTAGCGATTGAATTTCACGGGCAACTTTAGAAATGTGGTCGAGAAACAGTAATTCAGGACATCTTGATCAAAATATTGAACCGTAGGTTGCTCCGCCACAAATTTTATTCCGCTCTTCAAAGTTTCCGTGTCATTTCGTAAAAGTTTCAAGTTCAGCAACAATACGCCGGCATTAAAATAATCCTCAGGTTTTACAAAATTACTCTTACAAAAATAAATAGATGTCATGCTGCGTTCAATGGAAGCTTTTTCGTCTTTGATTTGGAATAAATTCGGAACTGCGCCGAGAGGCTTATCGCCGAGTTCAATTTCCCAAAGTTCATTAAGATCCAAGTTGACGATAATGTCCGCGTCGAGATAAATAACCTTTTCAATTTCGGCGGGAAGAATTTGCGGGATAAAAAATCTGTAAAAAGTCGCGATGCTGAAATGAAAAGACTTCAGTTGCGGAAAAGTCTGTTCTATCTCTGCAATTTTGTTCGTAAAGAGCTCTTCGACGTTATAAAATTTTACGAGCTGATTGTAACGTTCTGCGACTTGAATAAATTTTTCGCGGTTGTCGTCCGTCAAAGTGTTGTCGTGAAGAATGTGGACGGTTACAGACGGCGATAAATGGGGGGGGTATCTTTATTTTCAAATAAAGAAAGCATCGTCGTGCCCAAAAATTTTGAGTAATGCCCTGTCTTATCGTAGAGGGCAAGACAAACATGAATCATTCAATCACTCCTTATCTTCGGTTAATTTGTGTTGACCGAGCATCGTTGTTAAAGTCTCGCGGGTAAATTTGTACTCGGCTGACGAAAAATCTTGTCCCGCGTCACAGCGATTAGACTTCGCGCCGATCATGCCGCAAAATGTATCATAAATCAAGTCGTTTGTAAAATCTTTTTCCCGATTCCTTTTCGGCATCGAATCTCCAGAGTTTGCATAAAAAAATCCCCGCCGAGTTTTCGACAGGGAAAATTTCTTCATTCCTAATTCCTCATTCCTCATTCCTAATTATTACCGTGCGGGAGCCACTCGATTTGAATTTTTATTTCCTCGCCGGCTTTGATGTCGGCATTGTAGGAATAAAATTTCTCAAGCCACGCGGGAGTTATCTCGTCGAAAATAACTTCCTCGTCCACAATCAATCTCGTATAGTTGATCCAATAGGGAATGCGCTTCGTTTTGTCTTCGGGCGTGCGAACATCCAAGCCGCGAAGGCGCAAATTAATCTTTCCGTCAACCGAACTTTTGGCGATGAACTCCAATCGTCCCGCATAAGACTGAATCTGATAACCGATGCCGTTTTTCTGGAACCATGCGGGCTTTCTTATTTCCGCTTTTTCGTCCGACACCGAAATTATTTGGAAATCGCCTTTTTGTTTCGTCACAAGCTGAATATCGGCGCGGGCGGTAAAATAATCTTTGAATTTGCTGATTAACTCGACGTCTTTGTTATGAAGTTTCTTTTCGTTATCAAGAGCAGTGCGCAACTCGGAAATTAAAGTCTCCGACTCACGGAGCTTCTCGGCGTTATTTTCTTGAACTTTTTGCGGCTCTTGAGGCGGCGCAACTTTTGGCAAAAGATCATCTCTGTCGTCCCTGTGCGGAAGCCACTCGACTTGAATTTTTATCTCCTCGCCGGCTTTGACGTCCAAATTGTAATTGTAAGGCTTGTCGTGCCAAGCGGGAGTGATTTTGTCGAATACAGTTTTGCCGTTCACGACCAACTTTGTATAATCAATCCAATAAGGAAGGCGTTTGGATTTGTTTTCGGGATTTTGAACCCACCGACCCGCGAGGCGTATTTGAACTTGCCCTTCCACATCAGCTTTGGCAACAATTTCCAACTTTCCCGCGTAGGAGTCAATCATATGACAAACGCCCGATTTTTGCCATCCCTCCGGCTTGGATATTCGAGCGTTGTTATCGGAAACATAAAGGAATTGGAGATTTTCGGGCTCCGTTTTCTTATCTGTTCTTCGGATAAATATTTTCGCAGTGAAATGTTGGCTGAACTTGCGAATCATCTCGGCGTAGCCGTCAGGAATTTTTTTACTCTCGTTATCAATAAAACTGAAGAAGAACGGCGATAATGACTTTACTGAATCGGAAGAGGTTTTGGCGAATTCGCTATGTAAAATTTTGTAAATCTCCTTGTTGCCAAGTTCCTTGCGGGCATCTTCGGTTCGATTAAGGCACCATAAAAACTGTAGCTTTAAAGCTGATAAACAATAATCGTGATTCTCTGACAAAACTTCGTTTTTCTTTTCTAATTCATACAAATGTTTAGCATAATTCACGAAAGACGAAAACCAATAATTACACTGTTCCTGCGGCGATCTGACCGTTCGTAAAATAGAATTATTATTGAACCGTCTGTAGAAGTAAAGCGGCGTTGAGATTCGCAAAAGACGTTTTGAATGACAATATACATTAATAACCCAGATAAAATCTCCCGCATTAGACAAATTTGAAAAGAAAATTTTGTTCTTAATTAAAAAATCACGCTGAACAAATTTTGTCCATGAACCACGAAAATTTCCTTCGCCAGGTTCAAGGAGGAGCCGACTAAGATTCTTTTTTGGGTCGTCGACAGTCAAATCTCTTTGGGTGTTACCCATTTTCCTGCTAATGCCATCTTTGTGCAGATAAATATCGTTCGGCGCGTTCCAATAGTAAATTGAGCTCGTATAAACAACTTCGGCGTCATAAATTGTTGCCGCCAGATATAAAATTTCAAGCGCGGTCGGCAAAAGCATGTCGTCGGCGTCAAGAAATTGAATATATTCGCCGCGAGCCAACATCATTCCGATATTTCGCGGGACGTAGCCGCCGCCCTCCGAATTTTTTTCCGTCTTCTCAATCCGAAGTCGCCCGTTGAATTTCGGCGCGTACTCTTCGACAATCGCATAAGAATTATCCGTTGAGCAATCATCAACCACGATAACTTCAAAATCTTGGAAAGTTTGAATCAAAAGACTGTCTAAACACTCGCCGACAAACTCTTCCATGTTGTACATCGGAATAACCACAGAGACAGCATAATTTTTTCGCGAAGGAAGAGTATTTCCGGATAAAACAGCTTTAGTCTCGTCGTCAACCCACGGCGTCTTAATGAAATAATCCATCCACAGCCGATTATACGGATCATTCATGTCCATTCCCAAAGTAATTCTGTTGGCTGCATAGTGATAAATCTTTTTTTCAACAGCCCATTTGCTTTCGGCGCGTTCAAAAAGCATAACGCGATTAAAATTCACCGGCAATTTTACATATGAAGTCGAGAAACAATAATTTAAAACGTCTTGATCAAGATAAATGTATTGCGAACGTTCACTTATGAATTTCATTCCAGCCAATATGGCATTTTCTTTCTCGCGCATAACTTTCAAGTTCATCAGCAGACCGCCCGAAAAAAAATAATCGTCCGCATTTACAATACCTTCT
Source organism: uncultured Selenomonadales bacterium (assembly GCA_937877655.1). GTDB lineage: Bacteria > Bacillota > Negativicutes > Selenomonadales > Selenomonadaceae > Quinella. Next base: position 20,074 of record CALFJC010000113.1, on the reverse strand, counting down.
CTGACGAGTGCCATGACTTTGCTTGTATTGTCATTTGCTTTATCTTTTACTTGAGAGGCTCTTGAAACTGCTCCAAAAGGTTTATCGCCGAGATCAATCTGCCAGAATTCCGAAATGTCGAGGTTGACGATAATATCCGAGTCCAAATAAAAAACTTTTTCTATTCCTTGCGGAAGAAGAAGGTGAGGAATAAAAAGTCTGTAGAACATCGCGATAGAAAACAGAGATTCTTTAGCTTTTGGAAAGTAATTAATTATTTCCGCGAATTTTTCTGCGCAAAGCTCCTCGACGTTATAGAATTTCAAGATTTGCCCGTAGCGATTTGCAATTTGAATAAATTTTTCGCGGTTGTCGTCCGTTAAAGTTTTGTCGTGGAGAAGGTGAACAGTTATTGTAGGCGACAATAGGGGGGGGTATTTTTATTTTCAAATAAAGACACCATCGCCGTGCCCGTGAATTTTGAGTAATGCCCTGTCTTATCGTAGAGGGCAAAGCAAACATGAATCATTCAATCACTCCTTGTCTTCGGTTAATTTATGCTGACCGAGCATCGTCGTTAAAGTCTCACGGGTAAATTTGTACTCGGCTGACGAAAAATCTTGTCCCGCGTCATAACGATTCGACTTCGCGCCGATCATGCCGCAAAATGTATCATAAATCAAGTCGTTTGTAAAATGTTTTTCCCGATTCCTTTCCAGCGTCGAAACTTTTTCGGGGAAAATTTTTTCATATTCGGGCGAAAGATAAATGAACATCGGAATGCGCAACATTTCAAAGCGAAAAACGTCCGGGTTGTGCGAAATTTCCAAGTCCTCGCCGTGATCCGAAAAATATATCATCGCCTGCAAGTTCAAATTCGCTTTTGCGTAATCAAATATCTTCGACAGGACAAAATCAGTGTACAAAATCGAATTCGCATAGCTCGGAGCCGCCAACATCATTCGCGTGCCGTCCGCCGTCAACCATTTTTTAAATCTGCGCGGATAACGGCTGTTATAGTAAATGTGACTGCCCATCAAATGGAAAACGATAAAATTATTTTCGTTCGGATTAACTTTGTAGAAAAATTTTAGCAAAATCTCGTCTTCAAGCTCCGAAAAATCAAAAGTGTCGTCCGTCCACTCCGAAATGTCCGCAGTTTTCGCGACCAAAGTTATCGCGCTGTCATATTCGCCGTATCGCCCTTGATTGCTGAACCAATAAGTTTTAAATCCCGCCTTCCGCGCCGCGTCGATTATCGAAACCGATTCAAAAAACTCTTTGTCGTTGTATTGGCTCTGCTCCGTCAAAGCCCTTTGCAATACGGGAACAGTTTGCGTCCAAGAGGCATAGGCATTCTTAAAAACGATAAATTTTCCAGCCGCGGGCGTCAAATTCGGAGTATTTTCTTCGGAAATTTTATAATCGGGATTGATTTTCGCATCTTCGGGCAAATTTTTTGTCGGAAAATTTTTTTCAAGCTTGCTGTCGAGCCAAGGCGTGTTTTCAAAAGGAAAATCGGAATTGTAGGCGTGCATGTAGTCTCGGCTCGCCGATTCGCCTATAATCAAAATCACGGTGCCATTAATTTTTGCCGGTAATGCCTGCGCGGCGTCGATTTTTAAATCTTCGAGACGCTCTGCGCGATTTTTCGAGTAAAGCTGCGTCTGCTCCGCATAATCGGTTACCGTTTTCCACAATCCCGCCATTGAAGTTTGCGGCACATAATAAATCAGCGCGAAAAAACTTCCGACCAACGAAATTATCGCCGCAAGCAATTTTTTTTTGTCCAAAATCAATCGCGAGCAAAATTTTTTGTGAGATTTGTAAATCAGCCGCAAAAAAAATCCGACTCCCGCGCAGATTAGAAAAAATGTCGGCAAACCTATCATTGCTTGAATAAATTCGCCAGCCTCGTGCCAATTCGTCAAATAAATTGCCATCAACGACGCCGGCGATAAACAATGCCACGTCAAGCAATAATAAATCAGCTCGACAAGCGGTATCAGCAAAAAAAATAAATTCAACGCGCAAATTATCGGCGGAGACCGAAAAATTATCGTCGCGCTCGCCAAAAAAATAAAAATCGCCGTGCCGACAGCGAAATCGTAATAAATCAGCGACATGAACCATTGCCGCTGATAAGTCCACGTGTAAAACAACGGAAACGCCGCGCACCAAGCAAAGCCCGTCAATAAATTCGGCAGGTGTGCTCGTGAAAACAATTTTTCGCCCGAAGAATATTGAATCAGCCATAAAAGCGCAATCGTCGCGGGTATCGGCGGCAAAAAATACTGCGGCGCGGCAGGTTGCCCTATATCTATGTAAAAAACTTCGCCGAGATAATAATACAACGCCGCTTGAGCCAAAAAAATTTTTTTATCGGACATGATTAACCTTCGCAAAAAAAATTTCACCCTCCCATATCGGAAAGGTGACTGCATTTTAATTTGAAAAATTTTCTCTGTCAAATCAAAGAAAATCGTTTCGTGCCGATTCTTAAACGTTGTTCCTGTGCGGGAGCCACTCGAATTTAATTTTAATTTCTTCGCCCGCTTTGATGTCGGTATTGTAGGAATAAAATTTTTCAAGCCACGCGGGAGTGATCTCGTCAAAAATAATTTCGTCGTCCACAATCAGTTTTGTGTAGTTTATCCAGTAAGGAATGCGCTTGGTTTTGTCTTCGGGCGTGCGGACGTCCAAGCCGCGAAGTCTCAATTTTATTTGCCCGTCGACCGAACTTTTGGCAACGAACTCCAATTTTCCGACGCAGGAATTAATCACGTAACCGATGCCGCCCTTTTGAAACCATTTGGGTTTTGTGACACTTGCCAAGTCGTCCGACACGGAAATTATTTGGAAATCGCCTTTTTGTTTCGTCACAAGCTGAATATCGGCGCGGGCTGTAAAATAATCCTTGAATTTGTTGATTAACTCAACGTCTTTGTTGTGAAGTTTCTTTTCGTTATCAAGAGCAGTGCGCAACTCGGAAATTAAAGCCTCCGACTTACGGAGCTTCTCGGAATTATTTTCTTGAATTTTTTGCGGCTCTTGAGGCGGCGCAACTTTTGCCGAAAGATCATCTCTGTCGTCCCTGTGCGGAAGCCACTCTGTTTGAATTTTAATTTCCTCGCCCGCTTTTACGTTCATGTTATAAACATAAGGCTTATCGTGCCAAGCGGGAGTCAGCTTGTCGAAAACAGTTTCTTCGTTGATGACCAGTTTCATGTAGTCAATCCAATACGGAAGGCGTTTCGTTTTGTCTTCAGGATTCGGAACCCACGCTCCCGAAAGACGAACTTGAACTTGTCCGTCCACATTAGCTTTGGAAATAATTTCCAACTTGCCTGCGTAGGAATCAATCATATGACAGACGCCATTTTTCTGCCACCACTCCGGTCTGGATATTCGGGCTTTGCCGTCGGAAACAGAAAGGAGTCGGAGATTTTCGGGCTCCGTTTTCTTATCCATTCTGACTAACATTTTTGCAGTAAAACAATGACCGAACTTACGAATTATAAGTTCTCCGTTCGCAGAAGTTTTTTTCTCATTACAAATAAAACTGAAGAGAAATGGCAATAATGACATTGTCGAATCGGGAGTCTTCGGTGAATTGCGTTGCAAAATCTCGTAAATCTCAACATTATCAAGAAGTGACAACTCTGCAGACAACTGTTTGAGGCGATAATTTAAAGCATCCGTTAAATATTTGTAACAGAAATTGTAATTGCTTTTTAAAATCTCATTTTTAGTTGCGAATTCGTTCCAAGCCACACAAAGTTTGACAAAAGAAGATATCCACCAAGCCATTTGCTCGCGAGGTGCTCTTTTCGACTTGGTAACGGCTTTTGTATCATAACATCTGTAGAAATAGACCGGCAACGGAATCCGCAAAAATCTTTTTGAACAACTGCAAACGTGAACACTCCAGATATTATCTCCGCCGGCAATTATTTCCGGAAAGTAAATTTCATTTTTAATCAAAAAGTCACGACGAACAAATTTTGACCACGGAGTCATCATATCTCCCAGAAAAAGACACTCATAAACAACTCTGCTCGGATTATCGATTATCATAGAAGATTTTCTCTTGTTGTCACACCCTTTACGAACAATTTCATTTTGTGAATTCATGTAATAGTAATTATCGAGACAAATAACGTCGGCATCACATTTTTTTGCATCCCTGTAAAGAAGTTCAAGGGCATTCAACAACAAAAAATCGTCAGCGTCCAAAAAATAAATATACATGCCGCTCGCGAGGGTTAATCCGATATTTCGAGGAACGTAACCTGCTCCACCCGAATTTTTTTCTGTCTTACTTAGCTTGAGTCGTCCGCCAAATTTCTCCAAAAAACTTTCGGCGACGGCAACGGAATTATCTGTCGAGCAGTCATCGACAACTATAACTTCAAAATCTTGAAAAGTTTGAAGCAGGAGACTTTCCAAACACTCGGCGATATATTCTTCCGCATTGTACATGGGAACAACGACTGATACTGCATAAGTTTTTTTTGGGCAAAGATAAACTCTCAAATAAATCACTCCCTTTGTTACATTGACAAGATTAATTTGTAATTATTTGCGCGACTTGTCCATGTCGGCGAGTAAAATCCGGAGACATCAAAAAAATCTTTTTCTTCGATGAATCCGCTTTTCATCAATTTTGGAGCGATATTTGGGATTCCTATGAAAAAACTTTTCTTGTCACGATCGCTTTTCATTATGTCTTCCAAACGTTGCAAATTTTCTTCGTTTTCGGGGTCGATTACAATAACTTTTTCATCATCTTGAACAGAAAAATTTCTCTCGATTTGGTGAGCGTGTTCCTCATCGACAACAAATGCACGAGCCTTGCCGTATGGAACAACAGAAAATTGCAACATTGAATCTTGAGTGCTTTTGAGCATTTTATCTATAATGTCGACACCGAACCAAGGAGTCTTGATGAAATAACTCCACCACAGCCGATTGAACGGATCAGCCATATCAAGCCCCAAGCCCCATTTGCCGCCCGCATAATGATAAATCTCTCTGTTCACAGAAAAATTTTCATCAATGCGCATTTGCTTGACGAGACGATTGAACTTCACGGGCAATTTAAAAGTTCGAGTCTCAAAACAGTAATTTAAAATTTCTTGATCGACAAGATTATATTTGAGATGCTCGCCCGTGAATTTTATTCCTGCCAATATATTGTCGTCTTCGTTACGTAAAACTTTCAAATTCATTAAGAGGACGCCCGAATTAAAGTAATTTTCTTCTTTTACAACGCCGTCATGGCACATATTGGAATACTTTGAAGGCGGTATGCCATTGTCAACTTCCAAAACGACACCAAGGGGTTTGTCGCCGAGTTCAATTTGCCAAAATTCATTAATGTTCAAGTTGACGATAATATCCGCGTCGAGATAAATTGCCTTTTCAACTTCCGAAGGAAGAATATGCGGAATAAAAAATCTGTAAAGCATTGCAACGCTAAAATGTGAATTTTCTACCCGCGGAATCAATCGTATCATCTCGGAAAGTTTATCGCCGCAGAGTTCTTCGACATTATGAAATTCCAAGAGCTGATTGTAACGTTCTGCGACTTGAAGAAATTTTTCGCGGTTGTCCTCTGTCAAAGTTTTGTCATGGAGGATGTGAACGGTTACAGACGGCGATAATAGGGGGGGGTATCTGTGTTTTCAAATAAAGAAAGCATCGTCGTGCCCAAAAATTTTGAGTAATGCCCTGTCTTGTCGTAGAGGGCAAAACAAACATGAATCATTTAATCACTCCTTTTTTTTCGATGATTTTTTGGCGAGCAAATCGATAACAGAAAAAAATCTTATCTCGCGTCGATCATAGCGCAGAAAATATCATAAAGCAAGTTGTTTGTAAAGCATTTTTCTCGCTCTCCTAATTTCGCAAAAAAATTTCACCCTCCCATGTCGGAAGGGTGTTCATTACGGTTTAAAAAAATTTTCTCTGTCAAATCAGCCGACAATCATATTTACGAGCCAAATCGCAATGGGAATGGTTACAAAGGCGATTCCGATAAAATCAATGTAAACGCCCGTCTTAATCATTTTGGTAATGGGGACGTAGCCGCTGGCGTAGACAATCGCATTGGGCGGCGTCGAAACAGGCAACATAAATCCGAGCGAGGCACTAAGCGCAATGCCGACGGAAACAGGTACCGGGCTTAAGCCTGCCGAAACCGCTATCGTTATCGCCAAAGGTCCGATCATATTCGTTGCCGCCGTGTGCGAAGTCAATTCGGAGAGCAGCAAAGCCAAAACCGAGAAAACTGCGACCAAGACAACTTGCGACGCCGAACCGCCCATTGCATTGACGATTAAATCTCCAAGCCATTGCGATAAGCCCGTTTTGTACATCATGCCGCCCATTGCCAAGCCGCCGCCGAATAAAATCAGCGTGCCCCACTCAATGCCCGCCGAAGCTTCCTTCCAACTGATTGTGAATTCGCGTTTTGAAAAATTCACGGGCAAAAGGAATAAAAGCAACGCGCCCGCCATTGCCGCTATCGCTTCGGGGAAAAGTTGGTTGTACATTTTCAAAATATCGCTCGTTGCGCCCAAAAACATGTTCAAAAATCCCGGAATAATCCACAGCGCAACCGCCAACATGAACGCGAACAGCGTATTTTTTTGCGCACGCGTCCAACCGCCGAGTTCTTTTATCCTTGCGCGAATAAATTCTTCCGCGCCGTCGATTTTATCCACGTCGGCAGGGAACATTTTCGATAAAACGATATAGGCGATTATGAAATAGAAAACCATTGCAAAAAAGCCCCAAATCATCCACTCAAAAAACGAAACGTGAATGTTTTGCATTGAATCAAGGAAGCCGAGCATGATTAAATTCGGCGGAGTGCCAATCGGAGTCAAAACGCCGCCGATTGACGCCGAATAAGCCGTCATTAACATCAAGCCCGTTGCATATTTGTACTCCGACAAATCAATTTCGCGCCCGTTCGCCGCCATCATCTCTTTTATCGAGTTCAAAAGCCCCAAGCAAATCGGAAACATCATTGCGGCTGTTGCCGTATTGCTCACCCAGCCCGAACATAAAGCCGTTGCCAGTCCGATTGCCAAAAAAATTCTGCGCGGGTTCGAGCCGACCCAACTTCGCGATAAAAGCCAATAGGCAAAGCGTTTATCGAGCCCGTGCATCATCATTGCCTTCGCCAAAATAAATCCGCCCATAAATAAAAAGATCATCGGGTTTGCAAACGCCGCGAAAGCCGCGCTAACCTTAATTGCGCCCGTGATAACTGCCAAAGTCGGTCCGAGTAATGACGTTACGGGGATTGGAACGGGTTCCGTTATCCACCACAACGCGACGAGCACCATAATTGCCAAAAGTTTGTGCGCTTCCAAAGTTAAAGCGTCGATTGGAGTTAAAATAACTGCGATTGCGAGCAACGGTCCTGCGATTAAACCAAAAGTTCGCCGTCGTCGGTCAAAAGCTTGCTCCGCCTCCTTAATTTTTTGTGCCTCGGAACTTTTATCTTGCATTTCGTTCGCCCCCTCTATTTATCGGCATTTTATCAAATTTTTTCGGCTTATCAACTGCAAAAATCACACCTTGACAAAAAATTTTTTGGTAAAATATAATCGGCAAAAGGAGGAATGAACATGACGACAAAAGAAGTTTTGATGTGGATGAAAAAAATTCACTGGGAGCGGATGTTGGACGCGCATCATGATTCTTACGACCTTCATCAACCCGATCTCGACGCGCTGGATTGTGCAATAGCCTTGATAAAGTTCTTGGACGAGAGCAACCCGAAAGATTTTGTAAAAATTGAGGAACTTCTCAAGGCGACGCAGCTCGAACATTAAAAAAAGACTCGGAGCTTAAAAAAGTTCCGAGTCTTTTTCTTATGAAGTTATGACAAAGCAATTTTTTTCTTATGGAGTCACGACAAAATTAATATTCATAAGCGCGGGGCGCGACGCGGCGAAAATCGAATCTTTCAGCGAACCCAAAACACGAATTAAGTTCAAAGTTTTTGAGCCGTCGAAGTTTTTAGCCGCGCCGTCAACATTTACGCTCCAAAGTTCAACCCAAGCGGGCAATTTGTAACCGTTTTCCTTCGGCATAACTTTTATTCGCACAAAATTTAATTTTCCTTCCGCCAAAGTCTTTTCGGGCGTCAAAGAAATTTTTATCAAGAAATTTCCCGACTGCCGATTGTCTTTCAACAAGCCGACGCGCAGATCATTTTTCTGCAACGGCGTCCATTCTTCGCCTTCGACAGAAAAAATCTCAATTTCCGTATCAACTTCCGACAAATCAAGCGGACAGGCACCGAGCGGCGGCTTATATTCCCAATTCACAATGAAAGACGCCGCTTCCGAGAATTTATCAAGCCCGAATTCCTTAACGCGGCTATCCAAGCCGAGAGTTTCATCAGAATAAAAATTTTCGACTTCATCCAGTTCAAAATTGGAAAAATCGGCGGGAGTTTCGTTTAAATTTTCCGAGAGCAATAAAAATCCCGTATCGTTCGGCAAAATTTGTCGTTCATTGAACTTTCGCAGAAAATTTTTGACAATATCATCGCGCCCCATGACCAAAAGATAAAACGGGCGATAACGATCGGGATTGTCCCACGAATTGTAGTTGAAATGCGCGGCATTGAGCCCGACATCGAAAATTTCTCCGTAAAAAGAATTTTTTATGCCGATAACTCCCACCGACAAGTGGTTTGCAAAGAATTTTTCGCGGAATTTCTGCGTGACATTGCTCCAATCGGAGTCACTTTCGAATAAATCTGTAACGATAATCGACAAATGATTTGTATCTGCGCGGTCAACGACGTTGGCAACGGCAGTTATCGCCTCGTTGTAGACTTCGGGCGTTGCGAATTGCCGATAACTTCTTCCGTCAAGGGCATGAATCTGTTCACCGAAGGAAAAAAATTTCACTTCGCCCGTCGAGCCGCATAAATCGCCCAAAAGATCGGGCAAAGTCAGATAAACATTGCCCGCCGCCAAAGTTGTGAAGCCTTTCATTGAAACAGTTGCGTCAAAATAAATATCCGTGTCGATTTTTTCGGGCGCATTTAAAAAATTGGGCAAAGTTCCCGGCAACGGCGGCACAGTCCGAATTTCATTGCCGCATCCGATTAAAAAAATTGTTACCGCGCAGATTATCAAAAGAAATTTTTTCATGTCACATAGCTTTAACGGGTATCGGACCTCTTGAAAGGGCGATTGTACCCGTCCGGGCAATTTCCACAATCTCATATTCGCTCAAAACTTCGCAAATCGCATCGATTTTGCTTTGACTGCCCGTCAATTCGATAACGACATTTTCAGAAGTTATGTCGACAATCTGCGCACGGAAAATATCAACGACGCTGACCAAATCTGCGCGGGTTTCTTTGTTTGCTTTAACTTTAATCATGACAAGTTCGCGTTCAATGGAAGGAGACTTGCTGAGATTGACGATTTTAATCACGTCGATTAATTTTCCGAGCTGATTGACGACTTGATCGAGTTCATTTTCCGATTCGACGCTGACAACGATATTAATTCGGGTAATTGAAGGTTCTTCGGTGTAACCTGCGGAGATTGATTCGATATTGAAGGCTCTTCGGCTGATAAGTCCCGAAACATGGGTTAAAACGCCGGGCTTATTTTCGACGAGCACGGCTAAAAAATATTTTTTCAAGTTAAATTCCCTCCCGGATTTTGTGTTGAAAATTTTGAAAACCCCCTGTATAATGCGCTTGCAGAAAATTTTGCGAGCAACAGATTTTTAAAGGAGGTTCGTTTATGAAAAGGTTACTCGGAGTATTTTTGGCAATCATGATGTTGTTGACTTGCGCAGGTTGTGGCGGCGGAGAAGAGAAGCCCGCGGCTCCTGCAGAAGAAAAGCAAGCATCGGACAAAGTCGGAGCACTTATGCCAATCGGTTTGGACGAGGAAGGCTACAAGCGTTGGACGCAGGACATTGCTCAAGTTGAAGGTCAAACCGCCTATACAGCTCCGAACAAAGTTATCTTCTTCGACAATATGAACGCTATGATTGCGGCTCTTCAGGCTAATCAAATCGACCGTTTCGCTACCGGTAGCAGGGTTGGTAATTACATTGCGGCTCATAACGACGCTATCCAAGTTATCGACAACAACTTCAAACCGATTTTGGGCTACTCTATTGGTGCGCTTGAAGCAAACGCCGCGCAGATTGAGGAAATTAACACCGCTATCAAAGCCATGAAAGATGACGGAACGATTGATAAACTCGTTAAAGAAAATATCATCGATGTTGGCAATGGCGAACCCGCCGCAATGCCTATGCCCGTTATCGAAGGTGCGCCGACGATTAAAGTTGCCGTAACCGGTGATATGCCCGCTATGGACTTCGTGAGTGCTGATGGCAAGCCTGCAGGATTCAACGTTGCATTCCTCTCCGAACTTAGCAAGCGCATTAACAAGAATATTGAGCTTGTCGATATTGACGCCGGTGCTCGCAGTGCCGCGCTGTCCTCCGGTCAAGTTGACGCGCTGTTTTGGGTTGTCGGAGTTTACGACCAAGAGGGAAAAGCTTTGCCTTATCCGCTTGACAACGTAAAAGGTTTTGCCGTTTCCATTCCCTACCTTATGGACAGTCGCGTTGGTTTGACGCTTAAAAAATAAATTTCATTCGCTCATAAAATTTTAACGGGCACTTAAAAAGAGTGCTCGTTTTTTTTTGGCGAAAAAAATTTTACGTGTTGCCCAAAACCATTTGATCAAGACGCTTGCCGCCCAGCACCATCGGCAGAACATTTTCTTCTTCGGGAACATAAACATGTTTGACGCTTAAAAAATAAATTCGCACAAAAATTTTTCAGTCGGGCACTTCAAAAGAGTGCTCGTTTTTTTTGCGAAAAAAATCTTACGTGTTGCCCAAAACCATTTGATCAAGACGCTTGCCTCCCGGTACCATCGGCAGAACATTTTCTTCTTCGGGAACGTAAACATCAATCACTGCCGCGCCCTTCGAGAACATAATTTCAACCAAATCATCTTCCAATTCTTCTGCCTTAGTCAAGCGATAGCCGCGAACGCCCATTGCCTGCGCAATTTTCACGAAGTCGCGCTTGTATTTCAATTCAGACGCCGAATAATGATGATTGTAAAAAAGTCTCTGCCATTGCCCGACCATGCCCAAAATAAAATTGTGGACGATAACGATTTTAATATCAATGTTGTTGTCGGCAATCGTCGCGAGCTCTTGAATATTCATCATAATGGAGCCGTCGCCCGTGAACAGCACAACATTTTTTTCGGGGCAAGCCAACTTCGCGCCCATGGCGGCAGGCAGTCCGAAGCCCATAGTGCCGAGCCCGCCCGAAGTCAAAAATTGGCGCGGCTTGTGCGCTTTGAAAAATTGCGCCGCCCACATTTGATGTTGCCCGACGTCCGTGACGACGATTGTATTTTCATCGCAGATACTGCTGATTTTTGTAATGAGTGCGCCCGGCTTAATCGCGTCGCCTTCCTCTTTCCAATCAAAAGGATGCTCCCAACCTTTTTCAACCGCTTGATTTTTCCATGCAGAAAATTTTTCGGCAAAATTCGTAAGCGACTCGTCCAATTTATTTCTGAACAGCGGAAGAGATTCGCGCAAGTCTCCCAAAACTTTTAAATCGACTTGAACATTTTTATTTATCTCGGCAGGATCAAGTTCAAAGTGAACAATCTTCGCGTTGGGAGCAAAATCTTTGACGCGCCCCGTCACTCTGTCGCTGAAACGCATTCCGATACACAAAAGCAAATCGCAATTTTGAATCGCCATGTTCGCGCCGTAAGAGCCGTGCATTCCCGCGAAGCCCAAAAATCCTTCCGTGTCGGCGTCAATGCAACCGAGCCCCATTAAAGTTGAAGTCGAAGGGCAACCGAGCCGCGCCAAAATTTTTCTCAAATCTTCGGAAGTATCGGAAGAAGTTACGCCGCCGCCGACAAAAATCAGCGGGCGTTCGCAAGACTCGACGGCTTTAACGACTTCATCAACAGATTTTTCTTCGACAGGATTTTTCCCGCTGTAGCCGCGCAGATTTACTTCTTGGGGATATTCAAAATCAATTTCGGTGTTGAAAACGTCGGCGGCAATGTCAATCACCACAGGCCCGGGACGCCCCGTCCGCGCAATGAAAAATGCTTCCTTGACGACACGCGGCAACTCATTAACGTCTTTGACCAAATAATTATGTTTCGTTATCGGCGAAGTGGTTCCCGACACGTCAATTTCTTGAAAAGAATCTTTGCCGATAGCATGGCTTGCAACTTGTCCCGTTATGCAAACCAACGGCACAGAATCCATGTTCGCGGTCGCTATGCCTGTGATTAAATTTGCCGCGCCCGGTCCCGAAGTCGCGATAACGACACCGACTTTGCCCGTCGCCCGCGCATAACCGTCCGCCGCGTGCACAGCCGCTTGTTCATGTCCCGGCAAAATGTTTGGAAACTCCATCTTATAAATTTCGTCAAAAAGACGTAACACAACGCCCCCGGGATACGAGTAAACGAGTTCGACGCCTTCGTTCTTAAAACATTCCAAAAGAGCTTTTGCTCCGTTCATCTTCAAAACTTTTCCCTCCTAAATTAAACTTTGCAGATTATACAACGAACAACGCGCTTTGCCAATAAAAAAAGCCGCCTCGTTGACGGCAAAAATTTTTTATTTGTTCTGCCCCCGTTCTTTCAAAACAGCCGCCGCAATTCTTCTTTGAAGATCGTTGCCGTTTTTGAAAAGGGAAATCAATTTTTCGTTATCGTAATTCCGAAACTCTTCGCGCATGGCTTTCATTCGCTCCAATTCCTTCATCTTGTCGCCGAGCAATGCGTTGCCGAAAGTTTGATACATCTCTTTAAGTGCCATGAAATTTTGCCTCCTCAATTAAAAAAATCTCTAAGTTGAGTTTCAAGACTGCGTCCGTTTTCGTCATGCAACGTAGCCAAAAGAAATTTCCCGCCGCTGTTTTTTTGCCAAAGTTCCCCGACCAACTTTTTCGACTCGGTATCTTCGGAGCTTGCCAAATGTTCGCCTTTGTACTCGACCGCCGCATAAGTTCCGTTCGTCAGCTTAACGACAAAGTCGGGATAAAATTTGTCGGAGTAAGTCGGCAACCAAAAAGAATACAGCGGCTCGCGCTCGATATTCCTTATCCACGTCGCAACTTTTTCGTTCGCGTCAATCAACTGCGCACAAAAAATTTCTTCGCCGTTCATGTTGCCGATTGTCGAATAAAAATGCTTTTCAAATTGAACGCGCCCCGAATAAAAATTTTTCGCGGGATAATATTCGGGATTGAAAATTTTTGTGATATTCGGCTTGACGCAAGCAATGTTTTCTTCGCCGAAAAGAGTTTCTTGCCAACCTTTTTTGTAAGCCGCCGCCCGACAACTTTTAACCTTCTCCGTCAAAAGTTTCAGCAAAGTAAATCGCAAGCGTACCGTTTCTGCAAGCGAAAGATTTTTCTCCGCCGAAAGACGATTTAAAATCCTGCGAATGAATTCTGCCAAGTCGTTATATTCCAAGTCGGGCGAAAGAATTTTATCCGAAAACCAAAAGATAAGCTCGTTTTGCGTCCAATTTGTCTCGCCGTAAAATAAATTTTGCGACTCGTCGCCGACATATTTTTCCTTAACTTTATGCCCCGCCACGTCGAATTCATAAGTTTTTGACTCAATGTCATTTCGGAAATTCGGCAAGTCGGTATCGTAATTGCCCGTCAACTGCCAAGTTTCCGGCAAAAAATCTTCCGGCGCGGCAACCTCCGCCCCGTCCCCGAAATCCAAACAGAGCATTGGCATTTCAAATTTTTCTCCGCGCTCGGCAGGAGATTTTTTTTGCGGCGGCTGAAAATCTTCGTGATGAATCGCCGTCAAAAGTTCTGCGCGGGAGTTTTCGTTCTTGAAAATTTTGTTCGCATTGGTTGCAATTTCCTTTAAATCTTCCGCAGAAATATTTTCAAAGGTAATTTCATAACCGTCCGAAGTTCTTTCGACAACCGCCGCGCCTTGCAAAAATAAATTCAAATTGTCCAAGCGGGGCTTTTCGTCCGTCCGAATTTTTATCGTTCGTGTCTCGTTGAAAAGTTGCGGCTGAATCAATTCGCGCTCCGCTTCGGGATTTTCAAAGCCCATGTTCAATAAATCGTCGCGGATATTCGCCGCCGCCGTCCGCCACTCCTCAACCGCAACGAACGCATAAGCTTTATTCAATTCGGAAGATTTTCGCCGCGCCGCATAAGGCATTCTCAAAACTCTGCCCAAAAGTTGTTCGGCATCCCTCGACGAGTGAATTTTTGCCAGCGAACAAAAAACATACGCGAACGGACAATCCCAACCTTCTTTGAGTGCCTGTACCGTTATCACGTATCTTATCGGACAAGCCCGCGCAAATAAATTTTTTCCGTCCAATTCCCGCCGCTCGCCCGTCGCCACAGCTATTTGTTCTTCGGGAACTTTCGCGCCTTCAATCAAATATTTTTTCACAACGTCAACCGTAATTTCTCTGTCGCGATTTTCGGCTTGGAAAAGCGCAATCGGTCTGATATATTCCTTTTCACGCGCCGCCAATTTTTCCAACGCCGTCCGTTTTTGTACCGCGCTGTCGATTGTCATTTCCCACGAAAAATTTTCCGTCAGCTCTATCGGCAACTTTATCATTTCTTCCGCTTTGAGTTCCGACGCGCTAACTTGAAATAAAACATTTGAATTCCGCGCAGGCGTCGCCGTCAATTCGATAACCGCCGCCGGACGCAACTTTTGCATTATCTCCAAACTCAATTCGCTTGAATAATTATGCGCCTCGTCGATTATCATCAGCGGGCGCAAATATGAAATTAAATTCCCGAAAGATTTTTCCTGCGCGGGAATGTCGCGGAAACACGGCTCCAAAAATTCATTCGGCTGATAAACTTTTCGTCCTTCCCTGTTCGTCACGCGGAAAGATTGAAATGTTGCCACGAAAATATTTAATGATTGCTTCAAATCTTGCGGGCGAAGTTGCCGAAACTCCGTTATGTCGGAAATTTTTATCGCGTCTTTGAAAGTTTCTTCCAATACTTGCCGATAAAAACTTTGCGGCTTGCGTAAAAGTTTCAAAGTTTGTTGGCGAATTGTATCTGTCGGGACGAGCCATAACACCAACGGATATTCCTGCTCCAAAAAATTTTCCGCCGCCAATTTGATTGAACACGCGCCCAAAAGTGTTTTGCCGCCGCCCGTCGGAAGTCGCAGGCAAATATACGGCGCGTCCTCCAAGCCTCTCAACTCAAAATATCTGCGCGGATAACTCGGCGCGTTTTGATTTTCTGCAAATGCCGCCGCGCTCCCGATTATTTTTGCTTCCGTTAAAAATTTTGCCAATGTCTCCAGCGTCTGCCGCTGATAATTTTTCAGATACATTTTCAATCACCGAATTTCTTTTGGTATCTGCCGAAAAGTTATGTTGAGCGATTTTAAATCCTCCGCGCCGATTCTGCTCGCCTTGCCGAAAATTATTTTCGCGCCGTCATATGCGGGCAATGTCTCCAAAATTTTCTTCGTCAAAGGTTTTTCGAGCAGATAATACGCCGCGCCGTTGTGAATTCCTATCAGCGGCGATTTTTTTTCGGCGTAAGGCGTGCCCGTGAATTTAAACCAGATATAAGCCGCAAGTTGTTGAAAAGTCACGCCCGAATTTATTTTGCCCGTCTCGTCGAAAATCGGCTCGCCCATTTTGAAAAAATTGAAACTGCCGCCAACCCGCTTGACGCGCTCGGCTGTTATCGTCTTGCAATATTCTTTGTCCTCAATCAGAATGAATTTGCGGTTGCCGCCGTCCGCCGCGTTCAAATTTATTACGGCGTGGGCAGTCGTCCCGCTCCCCGCGAAGGCGTCAAGCACGAGAGAGTTTTTCTCCGTCGATAGACGTAAAATTTTTTCGATAAGGCGCGTCGGCTTCGGCGTGTCGAAAACCAAATTAAGTTCGTTCATTTCGCGTTTCGCCTCGTGATTGTCGCCGCATTCGCCACGAAACCAAATTGTTTTTGAAACCAAACCTTGCTGAACTTCGGATAAAAATCTTTTAAATTGCGGAGTACTCTTGCCGTTCTTGCCGAAATAAATTTTATTGTTTTCATATAAGCTTTGCAGTGTTTCTTCCGAATAACGGTGAAAAGTTCCGGGCGGTGGCGACCATTTCACACCGTTCGGAAAAGTGTATTCGTCAATATTTGTGCCGCTTTTTGCGTGCAAAGGACTTAGCTTCCACACACCGCGAGGGTCATTGTCGGGGTTTTTATAGCGGGCGTTCATTTCTTCGGTTCTCGGCAAAAGATTTGGACGCCACAAATCTTTTTTCAGCGCATAAACCAAAATAAAATCGTGGCTGTCGGAAAGCCACTTCGCATCGTTTTGCGGCGAATATTTTTTCTCCCAAATGACGTTCGCGACAAAATTTTTTGCGCCGAAAATTTCATCACAAATCAATTTCAAATGCGCCTGTTCGTTGTCGTCAATCGAAATAAAAATTGCTCCGTCGTCCGACAAAAATTCTCTCAAAAGTTCAAGGCGCGGATACATCATTGAAAGCCACGTTGAGTGCTCCAAATTGTCGTCGTAATGTTCAAAAGCCGAGCCGGTGTTATACGGCGGGTCAATGTAAATGCATTTGACGCGCCCGCGATAAAACGGCAACAGAGACTTCAACGCCACGAGATTATCGCCCTGCACAATCATATTCCCCGAATTTTTTTCGCCGCAACTCAGCGACTCTTCAAATTCCAAAAGCCGATAAGGAATTTTTTGTGCCGCCTTAATCGCGTCCGCCTTACCTGTCCAATCTAACGTCGGCAAAATTTCTCACTCCCAAAAATTCTAAGCTGGCAATGCGCAACATTGCGTACAACCGCGGCTAATTAGTTCAAATTTTTAAGTGACAAGGCGCGACATCTGTTTGGGCACTTTTTAAAAGTGCCGCCGCCTTAATCGCGTCCGCCTTACCTGTCCAATCTAATGTCGGCAAAATTTCTCACTCCCAAAAAAATTTCCGCGCAGATTATAAAACAATTTCTAACCTTTTATCAATAAGAAATTGTTCATTCCTAATTCTTAATTCCTAATTCCTAATTAAAAAAGAGCCGCCTTGTCGACAGCTCCTTATTCGCAAAAGTACCTCATGCCGGTTTTCTTCCACTCTTTTTTTGTGTAAAGGATTTTGTAATTGGTGACGCCCGTTAAAGTTGAAAGTTCGCCGATAAATTTTTCGCATTCTTCGCGAGTTTTGGCATGAATCATTGTATAAAGATTATAATTCCAATTCGGCGCGGGCGTTCTGTCGTAGCAATGTGAAACTGCGACATGTGAACTCATAATCTGCGCGGTATCGTCGAGTTTATCGGGCGGCACTTGCCACGCGCAAAGGGCATTGGCATTGAAACCGACTTCGCGATGTCGGAGCACCGCGCCCATCTTGCGAATTTTTTTTTCTTCGACCAGCTCCTTAACCCGTTGCAAAAATTCTTCTTCGCTGATTCCGACGCGAGCCGCCAAAATTTTATAAGGCTCCTCGCACAGCGGAAAATCTTCCTGCAATGCTTTGATAATCGCCTTGTCCTGCTCGTTTAAAATTTCCAACTCCGACCCTCCAAGTTATTGGAGTTTGAACTGCACATTGATTTTATATTTTTTGTTCGCCTTGAGTTTCAACATGTCCTCGACGCCGCGCAACGATCTTATTTCTGCCAAAATATTTTTTTCGTACTCGGCGTTGGGCGTCAACAGCGTAAACCAAAGATTATAAATTCCTTCGCGCTCGTAATTGTGCGTTGCGCCGGGATAGCGATTGACAGCTTCGGCAACCGCGCAGACAGCCGACGGCTCGACTTTCAGCGCGACCAACGTCCCTTGATAGCCCAGACGATTTGAATCAAAAAAAGTTCCTATCCTGCGCAAAAATCCCGCCGATTTTAATTCGCGAAGTCTTTCAAGAACCGTAGCTTCGTCCGTGCCGAGACGGCTTGCCATTTCCGCGAACGGATGACTGCAAATCGGAATATCGCTCTGCAAAAGATTCAACAGAGCTTTGTCGAAAGTTGAAAGCCTTGTCATCTTAAACCCTCCGTTGCGCCGCCACACGCTTAACGGCGCAAATTTTTTATCAAACGTCCAATGTTGCTTTGCTATTTTATCAAAGAGTTAAGGATAACGTCAAGCAAATCTGAACGCCCTTCATTTTTTACTGACGAGTAGGGAAGAATTGATTCCGCGTCAACGCCGAGAGAATTTTTTATGACGTTGAGATTTTTTTGTCGTTCGGTCTTGCCGAGTTTGTCGGATTTTGTGGCGACGACAAGCACGGGCAAATTTTTTTCAACGAGGCTTGCGAAAGAATTCAAATCTGATTCCATAGGCGGGTGGCGCATGTCGATAAGTTGGCAGACAAATTTTATATCGCGGCGGCTCGAAAGATATTCCTCGATAAATTTTGCCCAGAGCTTGCGATTGGTTTTTGAAGTTTTGGCGTAGCCGTAGCCGGGCAAATCGACAAAATAAATTTCGTGGCGAATTTCATCGGGCGTTTTCAGCGTGACGCGAAAAAAATTTATCGTTTGAGTTTTGCCGGGCGTCCCCGAAGTGTGCGCGAGATTTTTTCTGTTCGTCAAGGAATTTATCAGCGAAGATTTTCCGACGTTCGACCTCCCGACAAAAACAATTTCCGGCAAAAGTTCTTCCGGACAAGTTTTTTTGCTCACCGCCGAAGTCACATATTCGCTTTTGATAATTTTAATTTCGTCCATATCGCTTCCTCCGAAAGACGATGCGTAATTAAAAACGTTGCGGGTAATTGAGTAATTGAGGGGGCGGCAGGGATGCCGCCCCACGACGCCGCGTTTGAACAGGATGTTCAAGCGGCGAGCCCTTTTTCTTTGCTACTTTCTTTTGGGGCAACAAAAGAAAGTAGATAAAAACCGCAAAACGAAACCCCCGTACAGTCCCTCATTCTGTGCGGGGGTTTTCGTTTGTGAGCTGATGTTGAGTATTTACTGTGTAGTAGCATTTTAACGTTGCAAGAAAAATCTATCACACATTTATTTTTTTGTCAATGATTCATAAATCTTCGCCGTCGGAGGCGATAACTTTTTTGTACCAATAGAAAGAATCTTTGCGACTGCGCGAAAAATCGCCCGTGCCGTCGTCGTGGCGATTGACGTAAATAAAACCGTAACGTTTGGCGTATTGCCCCGTGCCCGCGCTGACGCAATCGATACAGCCCCAAGTCGTGTAGCCGATAAGCGGCACGCCGTCTTCAATCGCCTCGCCCATTGCGCGAATATGCTCACGGAAATAGCTGATTCGATAATCGTCATGAATTTTTCCGTCCGCCTCGACCTTATCAAAGGCTCCGAAGCCGTTTTCGACAATCATAATCGGAGTATCGGGATAACGCGAAGCCAATTTGTTCAAAGTCCAGCGTAAACCGTCCGGATCAATTTGCCAGCCCCAATCGCTCGCTTTCAGGTAGGGATTTTTCGCGCCGCCAAGCATACTGTCGTTTATTTTAGCGGCGTTTTCGTCGGAAGTGACGCAACTCGACATGTAATAGCTGAAAGTGTAAAAATCAACCTTGCCTTCGCGAAGAATTTTTTTATCGTCCTCATTTTCCATGAATGCGGTATCAATTCCCATGTCTTGATAAAATTTTTTGGCGTAGTAGGGATAAAAACCGCGAACTTGCACGTCGCCGCAGAGATCGTTGCATAAATTATCAGTGCGTTGAGTTTCCAACATATCTTTCGGGTTCGGCGTCAAAGGATAGCGCGTTACGTGGCAGATCATGTTGCCGATTTTGAATTCAGGATTGATTTTGTGTCCGATGATAACCGCCTTTGCCGATGCGACAAATTGATTGTGCAAAGCCTCAATTCTCTGTTGCGGAACGTCTTTAAGTTCGTCAAATTTGCAGGGCGAAGTCCGATTTAAATCTTCGTCTTGAATAATTCCGACGCTGTAAAGGTTTCCGACAGTCGGCGACATAAGAGTCATGTTAATTTCGTTAAACGTCAGCCAATATTTAACTTTTTCCTTGAAACGTTCAAAACAAG
>CALFJC010000112.1 GCA_937877655.1 uncultured Selenomonadales bacterium | reverse complement strand
TTTTCGTTGCCGGCGGGCGCACGTCCATGTGCGCCCGTGTCTTCGCCACCCGCTATAAATCTTTTCATTACGCATTACGAATTACGCATTGCCTTTCCGTGCCGCCCCTTCCGCCACACAATTATCTTTCGTAAAAAATTTTTGGGAGTTGATTATTTGCTTTTAGTTATTGATATTGGCAACAGCAACATTGTTATGGGAACTTACAGCGGAAAAAATTTGATGAAGCATTGGCGCATTTCAACCGACCAACAAAAAACGGGCGACGAATACGGCATGTTGATTAACGATCTTTTTCGCTATCAAGGCGTGAAAATTTCCGACATCAAAGACATAATTATTTCGTCGGTTGTGCCGCCGCTGATTGTGCCTTTAACCAAAATGTGCGAGCGTTATTTCAAAATTCGCCCGCTGATTGTCGGTCCCGGTATCAAAACGGGTATCAAACTCAATTACGAAAATCCGCGAGCAATCGGCGCGGACAGAATTGTTAATGTCGTCGGTGCCTTCGAGCAATACGGCGGACCGCTGATTGTGATTGACATCGGAACAGCAACGACTTTCGACGTTGTTTCCGAAACGGGAGATTTTTTGGGCGGCGTAATTGCCCCGGGAATTGTTTCTGCCGCCGAATCTCTTTTCAGCTCGACCGCAAAACTCCCGCGCATTGAACTTGTTCCGCCGAAAAATATTATCGGACACAACACAATTTCTTGTATGCAGTCGGGAATTATTTACGGCTACGTCGGGCAGATTGATACGATTGTAGAAAAAATTCGTGCGGAAATGGGCGCGGCTTGGCAGGCAAAAGTTATCGCGACGGGCGGGCTCGCCAAAATGATTCACAAAGAATCCAAGACGATTGATAAAATCGATCATTTCTTGACACTGTCGGGCTTGCGCGTTTTACACGAAAGAAATTCCCAATGACAACGGAAGAAATTTTTAAGACTCCGATTTTTCTTGCGCCGATGGCGGGAGTCACGGATACCGCGTTCAGAATTTTGGTAAGAGAACTTCTTGACAACTTCGCAAAAAAAAATCTGCTGATGTTTTCGGAAATGGTTAGCGCGGCGGGCATTCATTATCGCAACGAAAAAACTTTGGCACTGCTTGAAACCTGCTCGGAAGAACGTCCCGTTGCGATTCAAATTTTCGGCTCCGATCCAAAAATCTGCGCGGAGGCGGCGGCTTTTGTCGAAGAACTCGGCTCGGCTGCCGTCATTGATTTTAATGCGGGCTGTCCCGCGCCAAAAATCGTCAAGAACGGCGAAGGCTCCGCCCTTATGAAAAATCCCGCGCTCCTCGAAAAAATTTTGTCAGCCGTCAAAAAATCTGTTAAACTGCCTGTCAGCGTGAAAATTCGTCTCGGTTGGGACGCGGAAAATATTAATGCCGTCGAAGTTGCAAAGCGGGCTGAAAATGCGGGCGTCGACTTCATTACAGTTCACGGCAGAACTCGCGAACAATTTTATTCCGGCGCGGCGGATTGGGAAGAAATTGCCAAAGTCAAATCCGCCGTGAAAATCCCCGTCATTGCCAACGGCGACGTTAAAGATTTTGATTCGCTCGATAAAATTTTTTCAGTGACAAATGCGGACGGCGTCATGATTGGCAGAGCCGCGCAGGGCAATCCTTTTATTATCAATCGCCTGCTGAAATATTTTTTGACGGGCGAAAAACTTCCGCCGCCGACTCTTGAGGAACGCGCCGAAATTATGCGCCGTCATTTGGAGAAAATTATTTTTTACAAAGGCGAAAGAATCGGCGTCCGCGAAATGCGAGCACATGCCGCGTGGTACACAAAGGGCTTGACGGGCGGCGCGGAACTCAGAAATTTATTTAACCGCGCAGATTCTGCCGAAAATTTTTTGAGGATCATTAACGATAAAATGATCGGCGAAAAAATTTTTTGAATTGAAGGCGCGGCTGGCGAAACTAGCAATGCGCCAGCGTTGCGTACAACCGCGGCGAATTACTCCGAAATTTTGAGTGGCAAATCGCGACCGCTGTTTGTCAACTTTTTAAAAGTTGCTTTTTAAAAGTTGAGAGGTGATTAATCGGATCAATGGACAATAAAGATTCACTGAATGAACAAATTTCCTCGCTCAGAGAAAAATTGCGCGAGTGGAAAAAAATTCAAATCGAAAAGGAGCAACGAAAAATGTCTGAAGACCAAGACAAGAAATTTTCCGTGTGGAGCGAATACACCGACGAAGACAAGGCGGCTATGGAGAAATTGGCGGCAGGTTATATCGATTTCATAAGCCGTTGCAAAACCGAACGTGAAAGCGTCACAGAGGCGATTAAACAGGCTGAAGCCGTCGGCTACAAAAATCTTGACGACGTGATTAAAAACAAAACCCGACTCAAGGCGGGCGATAAAGTTTATTGCGTTTGCATGAAAAAAACCGTTGCGCTTTTCCAAATCGGGACGGAGCCGCTCGAAAAAGGTTTGAAAATTCTCGGCGCACACATTGACACTTGCCGCTTGGATTTGAAACAAAATCCGCTTTACGAAGACGGCGGGCTTGCTTATCTTGACACACACTATTACGGCGGCATAAAAAAATATCAATGGGTGACGTTGCCGCTGGCAATGCACGGCGTCGTTGTCAAAAAGGACGGGCGCGTCATTGAAATTGTTATCGGCGAAAAAGAAAATGATCCGGTTTTCTGCGTGACCGATTTGCTGATTCATCTTTCGCAAGAGCAATTAAAAAAGACTGCCGACAAAGTTATCGAAGGCGAAAAGTTGGATATCCTCGTTGGAAATTATCCGCTTAAGGAAAACGATAAAGAGTCCGTCAAAAAATATATTCTCAAGCTCCTTAAAGAGAATTACGACATTGAGGAAGAAGATTTTCTTTCGGCGGAGCTCGCGCTTGTTCCCGCCGGAAAAGCCCGCGATTTAGGTTTTGATAAAAGTATGGTGCTCGGCTACGGGCAGGATGACCGCGTTTGTTCCTACACTTCGCTTGTCGCAATGCTTGAGGCTCGCAATCAAACTTTAGGAAAAACCGCTTGTTGTCTGCTCGTCGACAAAGAAGAAATCGGCAGTTACGGCGCGACGGGTATGCAGTCATTTTTCCTTGAAAATACTCTTGCCGAACTTTTAAATGCTTGCGGGCAATACAGCGAACTTGCTTTGCGCCGCGCCTTAAGAAATTCTTTTATGCTGAGCTCCGACGTTTCCAGTGCCTTCGACGCGCTTTATCCCAATGCTTACGAAAAAAGAAATGTTGCTTATCTCGGCAAAGGAATGGTCTTCAATAAATTTACGGGCTCGCGGGGCAAAAGCGGCTCCAGCGACGCCAACGCGGAATATGTCGGCAAGCTCCGCGAAATTCTCGACAAACACAATGTCCACTATCAATTTTCGGAACTCGGCAAAGTTGATTTGGGCGGCGGCGGAACAATCGCTTATATGATGGCGAAATACGGAATGGAAGTTATCGACAGCGGCGTTGCGGTTTTGAGCATGCACGCGCCATGGGAGGCGACTTCCAAAATCGACATTTACGAGACGAAAAAAGGATACGCGGCATTTTTGAAAGAGATTTAAAAAGCAATTAGCAATTAGTAATTAGCAATGAGTAATGAAAAGATTTGTAGCGGGTGGCGAAGAACGGGCGCACAGGGATGTGCGCCCGCCGGCAACGAAAACAGGATGTTTTCTTTGCCGGTCTAAGCGCGTTTCTTTTTGCTACTTTTTCTTTGGCGCAACAAAGAAAAAGTAGTTTAAAAAATAAATTTCATGTTTGAATCAATCGAAGGATACGCCGAGATGGTTTTGCGCAGTCCACTTTAGAAAAAAGGGGACACTCTCCGCGTCTTCTTTACGCAAGAAAGAAATTTGAAATTTTTCTTCACAAAAAGACAAGATACCTGTTATAATCGGGGGAAGAGATTCAGGACGAGTCTCTCCCCCCAATTTTTTGAAAGTGAGGATGGATCTATGAACAGTTCATTGCCGTTCGATACGTCAAACTTTGAAAAACTGCCAATAAGTATAATTATTTGCGAGCCCGTCACAAATGCGGACGGTTCCCTGCGCGATTATCGTATTGTTTTCGGTAATGAGCCGTTTGCTCGTTTGTGGCAAAATCTTAAGAAAAAAACCGATTTTATCGGCGAGCTTGTCGAAGAAAATAATTTGCTTGCCGAAGAAAAAATTTTATCGACGCCGCTTGAAAATTTGCCCGCGCCTTACGTTGGATTTATTTTGACTGACATAACCGAACACGCAAAAAAAACTGCGCGAAATAATTTTATAACTTCAATGAAAAAAATCGAGGGCGCAAAACTTCTCCTGCGCGAAAGAAATGACGGAAGATTTGAGGCGGTTTTTGTATCGCGAGGTTTTGCCCGCATGATGCAATGCACAATCGATTACGCCATGAAACGTCTGAATGAACGCAGTGTTGTTTTCTTCACGCATCCCGACGATCGGCTTGCCGTAAGACGAATGCTCCGCCGCCGAATTTCCGAAGACAGCACAAAAGATTTAACAATTCGCTACGTCACGGCAAAAGGCAACGTCGTTTGGTTCAATGTGAATTTCACTTTCATTGACGACTTCGGCGAGAATTATGTTTACTGTACTTTCTTCGACGTGACTGCGGCTAAAATTTACGCGCAGAGACTTCAAAAAACTTACATGACGATTGGCGACAATTTTTATCGCGCCAATGAAAGAACTCTTTCCATGTTCCGAGTCAATCTCACACGCAACAAAGTTGAAGACGTTCAGGGCAGAGATTTATTCGGGACGGATTCTGTTATTCGCCCTTACTCCGAATTGATTAATCTGCGTTCAGTGAATTATCCCATTGAAGAAGAGCGCGAAAATTTCCTTTTAAATTTTGACGCGGAAAATATCAAAGCGAAATTCCGGCGCGGCGAAACTTCTTTGTCAATGTATCTTTTCTCCAGACGCAAAGACGGGCATTATTGCTACGTGAATTATCGGGCAGTCTTGACGCGACATCCCATTTCAAACGAGCTGATAATTTTTATTGTGGAGCAGGAAGCCGGCAAAGAAAAAGTTGAAGGCGCATTGCTCGATAAAATTTTGGCGCGGCAATTCGATATGGTTGCTTACCTTGCCAATGATAAATACAGCGTGGTTGTCGGTGACGCCTCGCTTATCAAAAAGGGCAGTATTTTCCCGATGACTCGCGAAGGCAATTACGAAAAATATTTGCGCGATCAAGTTTTTCCCGTGCTTGACGGCGAAGACGATCTTAAGAAAAATTTGCAGGAAGCTCTTAAACTCTCGACGATTAAAGAGAAAATCAAAAAGACGGAGCCTTATGTCGTAAATATCGCCTGCAATATCAACGGCGAAATTTTTCATAAGCGGCTTGATTTTTATACAATCGATCCCCGCGCAGATTTTTTTATCCTTCTCAAAAGTGACACAACCGAAATTCAGCGCAAGCAAATTGAACAAAATGAACGCCTTAAACTCGCTCTCAACGAGGCAAAACAAGCGAACGTTGCGAAGACGGCTTTTCTGTCGCGCATGAGTCACGAAATAAGAACTCCGATGAACGCGATTATCGGACTTGATAACATTGCTCTGCACGAAAAAGATTTGTCGGAAATTGTGCGGGGACATCTTGAAAAAATCGGATCCAGTGCCCGCTATCTTTTGACGATTATAAATGACATTCTCGACATGAGCCGCATTGAGAGCGGGCGCATGAGTTTTCGCAACGAAGAATTTTCTTTCACGTCCTTTATCTATCAGATTAACAGTTTGATGGACGCGCAATGTCAGGAAAAAGGTTTAACTTACGAATGCGAATTGAAAGGTGCGATTGGAAAATATTATATCGGCGACGACACAAAGCTTGAGCAGGTTTTGGTTAATATTCTCGGCAACGCGATTAAATTCACCGAAGCGGGCGGCAAAGTTACTTTCATTATCGAATGCACCGCGCAATTCGACGGACAATCCAATTTCCGATTTACGATAAAAGATACCGGAATCGGCATGAACAAAGATTTTCTGCCGAGAATTTTTGAACCGTTCAGCCAAGAAGACGATACCACAACTTCGCGCTACGGCGGGTCGGGCTTGGGGCTTGCCATTACGAAAAATATTGTTCAGATGATGAACGGCTCGATAACGGTTGAATCTGAAAAAGGCGTCGGCACGGAATTTGTCGTCAATCTTCCGCTGAAAGATTCTGCTCGCGGCGATTCGACAGACTCGCACGAAATGCGCCCGCAAGATTTTTCCGTGTTGATTGTCGATGACGAACAACTTGCTCGCGAACATGCAAAATCTGTTTTGGGCGAAGTCGGAATTGAGGCGGAAACCTGTGCGAGCGGCGCGGAAGCTCTGGAAATGATAAAATTGCGTCATGCCCGCCGCGAAGATTACAATTTGATTTTGGTTGATTGGCTGATGCCCGAAAAAGACGGCGTGGAACTTACCCGCGAGATCCGAGAAATTTTGGGCAACGAAACGGCAGTTATCGTTTTGACGGCTTACGATTGGTATGAGATCGAAGAAGAAGCGCTCAAAGCGGGCGTTGATGCTTTTATGTCAAAACCGCTTGCCTCGACCAATGTCCTTTACGAATTTAAACAAGCTTTCCTTCGCAAAAAACAAAGCGTCCCCGAAAAGAAACTTGCCGACTTGGAAGGGCGGACAATTTTGGTTGTGGAAGACATGCCCGTCAACGCGGAAATAATGATGATGATTTTGGAAATGCGTGGCATGATCTCGGATCACGCAGAGAACGGAAAAATTGCCGTAGAAAAATTTGCCGCGTCGCCGCCGGGATTTTATGACGCGGTTTTAATGGATATAAGAATGCCGGTAATGGACGGTTTGAAGTCAACGGAAGCAATTCGCGCATTGGATCATCCCGACGCAAAAAAAGTTCCGATAATCGCAATGACGGCGAACGCTTTTGATGAAGACGTTCAGCGATCACTCAAAGCGGGCATGAATGCTCATTTGACAAAACCCGCCGACCCCGAACAACTTTATAAAACTCTTCAGGAACTGATTCAAGATTGACAGGAGGAAAAATTTGCGCAACAAAAATTGTGCATTGGATCATCCCGACGCAAAAAAGTTCCGATAATCGCAATGACGGCGAACGCTTTTGATGAAGACGTTCAGC
>CALFJC010000111.1 GCA_937877655.1 uncultured Selenomonadales bacterium | reverse complement strand
TTCGGCGGCTGGGTTAAGGCGCACGAACATTTTGCGGACGGCGGCTCCTTCGACCAGATTTATCAAAAGTGAGTGATTGAAAATGTTTGGCAAAAACGACGTGATACCGGGACGACATTTGACGCTCGGCATTACGATGACTTTTGTAAGTTTGTTTTTATTCATACCGCTGGCGGCGTTCGTCTTATTCGCGAGCGGCATGGGCTTTGAAAAATTTTTTACGGCAGTAACCGATTGGCGCAACGTTCACGCTTACGGAGTTAGTTTTTTCTGCGCATTGGCGGCGGGCTTGATAAATGCGTTCTTCGGTTTGATAATCGCTTGGGTTTTGGTTCGCTACGATTTTCGCGGGAAAAAAATAATGGACGCGCTGATAGATTTGCCTTTCGCGTTGCCGACGGCGGTCGCGGGCATTGCCCTAACGACGCTTTACGCACAAAACGGCTTACTCGGAAAATTTTTCTACAGCATCGGAATTGAGTCGGCATTTTCTCCGCTGGGAATCACAATCGCGCTGATTTTTGTCGGAATACCTTTCGTGGCGCGAAGTGTTCAACCGGTTTTGAAGGAACTCGATCCACAGTTGGAAGAGGCGGCAAATTTATTCGGCGCGAACAATCGGACAATCTTCAGCAAAATAATTTTCCCCGAACTTCTTTCGCCGCTGTTGACGGGCTTTGCATTGGCATTCGCAAGAGGCATCGGCGAATATGGCTCGGTAGTTTTCATTGCGGGCAATATGCCTTACGAAACAGAAATTGCGCCGCTGATGATAATGACGAAGCTTGAACAATTCGATTATCAATCGGCGGCGGCAATCGCTATCGTGATGATGGTTTTATCGTTGACAATTTTGTTGGGAATTCACGGTTGGCAATCGCGACAGTTGAAAAAGATTGGAGGTGTCGTCAATGCGTGAGTCGATTTGGCTGAAAAGATTTTTGATATTTGTTGCGGCAAGTTTTTTATTCGTTATGTTAATCATGCCGTTGCTTTTGGTTGCGAAGGAAGCATTGGCTCGCGGCGTCGATTTTTATTTCAAAGCGTTGACGGACGAATTTGCGCTGAAAGCACTTTATCTGACAATCGAGGCGACGATTTTGGCGGTCGTATTGAACACAATTTTTGGCTTGGCGTCGGCGTGGCTTTTAACGAAGTTTGATTTTTGCGGGAAAACATTTCTCGGCTCGCTGATAGATTTACCTTTTGCAATCAGTCCTGTAGTGGCGGGATTATTTTTCATAATGCTTTTTGGAAGAATGAGTCCGCTTTATCCGATTTTGCAGGAAAATAATTTGGCGATAGTTTTCGCGGTACCGGGAATAATTTTGGCGACGGTTTTTGTGACATTTCCTTTCATAACTCGCGAATTGGTTCCCGTTATGGAAAGTCAGGGGCGGTCTGAAGAAGAAGCGGCGGCGACAATGGGCGCGAGCGGCTGGACGATTTTTCGCCGCGTGACTTTGCCGAATATCAAATGGGCATTGGGCTACGGAATAATTTTGTGCTCTGCGCGGGCATTGGGAGAATTCGGAGCGGTTTCGGTTGTGAGCGGGCACATTCGCGGCAAAACAAACACTCTGCCTTTGCACATTGAAATTTTATACAACGAATACAATTTCACGGCGGCATTTGCGGTTGCGTCGATTTTGGTTTTCTTGGCGATAATAATTTTGATTCTGCGCAATTTGGTTGAACGCGCCGGTAAAGATGTTGCCGAAGAAAAATTTTCGACGGACGATAAAAGTTCCGATACGCCGAAATTAAATTCTCCGCCGAAAGTCGCGCCGCAAGTTTAGAGCGTGTCGGCAAACATTACAAGTGACGGTTATTTTTCCGCCTGACTTCGTTGTTGCGCGCTAGACGTACCTTAGTACGCCGTCGCGCTTACGCCTCGTCAGCCGAAAAAATTCCTCGTCACATTCCGATTTTGAATTTACCAACAACCACCAGGAAGTGATTCAAATGACTTTTGAAGTTCAGGTTAAAAATATCAATAAACATTTCGGAAATTTCAAGGCGTCGGACAATGTGAGTTTTGACATTGAACGCGGAAAATTAATCGGTTTGCTCGGACCTTCGGGGAGCGGCAAGACGACGATTTTGCGAATGATCGCGGGGCTTGAAACTCCCGACAGCGGCGATATTTTTATCGGCGGGCGTCGCGTAAATGATTTGCCGCCCGGCGAACGCGGAATAGGATTTTTGTTTCAAAGTTACGCGCTGTTCAAGCACATGACGGTTTTTGACAATATTGCGTTCGGCTTGACGGTTCAAAAAAAATCCAAAGCCGAAATTAAAAAGCGCGTTGAGGAATTGGCGGAGCTTATCGGGCTGAAAGATTTTACTCAACGTTACCCGTTACAGTTGAGCGGCGGACAACGTCAGCGCGTTGCCTTTGCAAGAGCACTCGCGCCCAATCCGGAATTGCTTTTGCTTGATGAACCGTTCGCCGCGATTGATGCCAAAGTTCGTCAGGAACTGCGCGGCTGGTTGAAACATACAATTCACAAGCTGGGCATAACTGCAATTTTCGTGACACACGACCAAGATGAGGCAGTTGAAGTTGCCGACGAAATTATTATCACAAATCGCGGACGGATTGAGCAGGCGGGCGTGCCCGTCGAAATTTATCAATCGCCCAAAACGCCTTTTGTAGCAAAATTTATCGGCGAGAGCGTACAAGTTCCCGATTATACGATTTTCAAAGGCTTTGATGAATACGAAAGCCACGCGGGGATTTTGCGCCCCGAATTTTTGGAAATAGCCGCCGCGATTGAGGAAATGCCGCAACCTATGCCCGTGACGACAGAAAAAGGAATTGTTCTCGGAACATATTTTCGCGGCAGTGTGATTCAAATTGATATTGAAGTCAAAGGGCAGTTGCTGAGAGGATTTCGCGGCTTGGAGCAGACGCCCTTGCACGAAGGCGACGAGGCTTTTGTTTTTATCCATAAAATTTACGGCTTCGACGGCGACAAAACGCAAGTTATCGAAAACGCCGCCAAGCGCAGAGAGTCGGTGATAATCTGATGAATGAAATTTGTTGGCACAGCAAACATTTGCGGCGAAACATGACGATTAAAATTTACGGCAAGGGCGGCGTCCCTTTTCTGATTTTCCCGACGCAGGACGCCATGAGCGATAACTTTGAAAACTTCGGCATGATTGAAACATTGTCGCGCTTTATTGACGGCGGGCAGATCAAACTTTATTGCGTCGACACGGTTGACATTGAAACTTGGTCGAATATTTACGGCGATAAAATTTGGCGGGCGGCGCGGCAGGAAGCTTATTACAATTACATTATCGAAGAAGTCGTTCCGTTTATCGGCGAAAAAAATCTGCCCGTTGCAGCGGGTTGCAGTTTGGGCGGACTTCATGCAACGATTGTTTTTCTGCGTCGCCCCGAACTTTTTTCGGGTATGTTGTCTTTGTCGGGCGTTTATGACGCAAAATTTTTCTTTGACGGTTGGTTGAATCCCGTGCTCTATGAAAATTCTCCCGCAGATTTTTTGCCCAATATGACGCCGAATCATCCTTACATTGAAATTTACAATCGGAAAAAAATAATTCTCTGCGTCGGACAAGGGCGTTGGGAAGAAGAAGGGCGGCGAACAACCGCAATTATGCGCGAAATTTTTGCGGAGAAAAAAATTAATGCGCTGACAGATTTTTGGGGCTTTGACGTTGATCATGATTGGATCTGGTGGAAGAAACAAATTTTGTATTTTCTGCCGCAATTTTTGAAGGAGGCGCAATGATGAATTTTATTTTTATCTCGCCGCAATTTCCGAAGCACTATTGGAATTTTTGCGATCGTCTTCACAAAAACGGCGTCAACGTTTTGGGCATCGGCGATACTCCTTTTTCCGAATTGCGCGAAGAACTCAAGGCGGCTTTGACGGAATATTATTTCGTGCCGAATCTCGGCAACTATGAGGAAATGTTTAAGGCGGTTGCGTTTTTCAGTTTCAAATACGGAAAAATTGATTGGCTTGAATCGAACAATGAATTTTGGCTTGAACAGGATGCGCGGCTTCGGACGGATTTTCATATAACGACGGGCGAGCAATTTGAAAATATCGGGCGCATAAAAAATAAATCGGCAATGAAAATTTATTACGCAAAGGCGGGCGTTCCGACTGCGCGGCTCCATAAAATTACCGATTTGACGGCGGCAAAAAATTTTATTGCGGAGGTTGGTTATCCCGTTATCGTCAAGCCCGATGTCGGCGTGGGCGCGAGCGATACTTTCAAGCTGGAGAACGACGAGCACTTGGAAAAATTTTTTGAAACATTGCCCGAAGTTCCCTACGTTATGGAAGAATTTGTGACGGGCGATATTTGTTCCTACGACGCGATTTTGAATTCAAACTCCGAGCCGTTGCTTGAATCAATGACGGTTTGGCCTCCGTCGGTTATGGATATTGTTTTGAAAAAATTGGATTTGTCGTATTACACGGCAGCTTATGCGCCCGAAAAACTTTGCAAAGTAGGACGGGCGACGGCAAAAGCGTTCGGCGTCAAAAGTCGCTTTGTTCACTTGGAATTTTTCCGCTTGACGAAGGCGAAGGCGGGCTTGAGCGAAGTTGGAGATTTTGTCGGCTTGGAAGTCAACATGCGTCCGGCGGGAGGTTATACGCCCGATATGATGAACTTCGCGCACTCGACGGACGTTTATCAAATTTGGGCGGACATGATAACCGACGACAAGCGCAAGTTGAAAGATGACGGCGAACATTTTTATTGCGCTTATGCGAGCCGCCGCGATTGTCATCAATATGTTCATACTCACGAAGAAATTTTGTCGCGTTACGGAAAAAATATTGTCATGTGCGAGCGAATGCCTGAAATGATGGTTCCGCAAATGGGAAATCAAATGTACACGGCAAAACTTTCAGACTTACAATCGACGGAAGAATTTATAAAATTTGTTTTGGAGCAACCGTAATGGAAAAAATTTTTTTAACAGCCGACGTGTTGATAATCGGCGGCGGGGCGGCAGGTTTATTCGCGGCAATTCGGCTCGCCGAAATCAATCCCGAAATAAAAATTTTTGTCGTCGAAAAGGCGGACGTTCGCAGGAGCGGTTGTTTGGCGGCGGGCGTCAATGCTCTTAACGCTTATATCGGCGAAGGGCGCACGCCGAAAGATTATGTCGACTACGCTTTCAACGACGCGCACGGAATTGCCCGCCGCGATTTGCTTTTTACGATGTCGGAGCGATTGAATCACGTAACAAAAATTATTGAACGGCTCGGCTTGGTTATTCAAAAAGATTTGCAAGGAAAATATGTCCTGCGCGGTTGGCGCAACGTAAAAATCAACGGCGAAAATATCAAGCCGATTCTTGCCGCCGCCGTGAAAAATTTTCCGAACGTGAAAATTTTTAATCATGTCAACGTTACCGATTTTTTTCTTGGCGGAAATAAAGTTTTGGGGGCTTACGGTTTCAGCACTCGTGAAAAAAATTTTTACAGCTTCGCGGCGAAAGTTACGCTGATTTCAACGGGTGGAGCGGCGGGAATTTATTTGCCGAATCATGCGGGCGGCTCTCGTCATCAAATGTGGTATCCGCCTTTCAACACGGGCGCGGGATATGCAATGGGCATTCGCGCCGGCGCGGAGATGACAACTTTTGAAATGAGATTTATCGCGTTGCGTTGCAAAGATACGATTGCTCCGACGGGAACTTTGGCGCAGGGAGTCGGGGCGGCGCAGATTAATTCCGGCGGCGAACTTTATCAAAAAAATTACGGCAACACGACGAGCGAGCGAGTTTTTGCGGTGACGAGTGAAATTTTGGCGGGACGCGGTGCTTGTTTTTTAAAAACCGTAGGCATTTCCGCCGAGCAGGAAAAAAATTTATTCGAGGCTTATCTGAACATGTCGCCCGCACAAACTTTGAAATGGCTTGAAACGAATCAGTCGCCGAAAAATTTTAATGTCGAAGTGGCGGGCACGGAACCTTACATAGTCGGCGGACACACGGCGGCGGGTTATTGGGTTGATGCAAATCGAAAAACGACGTTGCAAAATCTTTATGCGGCGGGCGACGTTGCGGGCGGCTGTCCTCAAAAATATGTCACGGGCGCATTTGCCGAAGCGGAGATTGTCGCCGAAAAAATTTCCGAAACTCTGGATGAAATTGAAATGCCCGCGCAGATTAACTTCGACGCGGACGACTTTGAAAAATTTTTTAAAAATGATTCGCCGTTCAGCGTTGACGATTTGGAAATTGCAATGCAGACGGTTATGGATGAATATGCGGGCGGCTTGACGCAGAATTATCGTTTCAGCGAGCGGCAATTAACTTTGGCGGCAAAAAATATTGAACGCATAGAAAAATTGTCCGAGAAACTTCATGCCGCCGACATGTACGGGCTTTTAAAAATTTTTGAGTTGCGCGAGCGATTGACGGTTGCAAAAGTTTTGATTGAACACATGAGGGCGCGGCGTGAAACTCGTTGGGCGGGCTTCGGACAAAATCTTGACTTTCCGAATCGTGACGAAAAATTTAATCTGTTCGTGAACTCGGTAACACGCGACGGCAAAACAAAAATTATTTTTCGGGAGCTTTAATCCCAAATGGTCGAATATTTCCTTTCATCTTCAATCATTTCTATATGACAATAGGGACAATTCATATTACATTTTTTCTCAAAAATATCGGACTCAGTTAAGATTTCAACCTTGCCGCCGCAATGCTTACACTTGTGAGGATATTTCTTAAAAATCTCACGTCCTTTTCTGCCGAAAATATCTTTTTTCGGCAAAGACATTGTCAAATCTTGAATCGTTTCATATTTGCCACATACAGTACACTTTTTCAAAATATTTTTGCAATCAATTTCGCCGTCAGGATTTTCTAATAAAAATTTCTGAACTTCTTCCCCAAACTCACCATTGCGCCCTGCTGTCAAAGTTTTTTTGTAAAGTTCCACTACCTCAAAAATGTCAAATCCCAAGTTTGTTTCTAAAACGTATCCGCATTTTTCACAATGAAACTTATAGATTGTTCCCATAGTAAAAACCTCCTTTGCGAAAAAATTTCTGCGCGGAGATTTAAAATCCTTTTTGGAGTGATGACTTTGATTGTAATTGATAAAAAAATTTGTGTCGGTTGCGGGCGGTGTGTAGACATTTGTCCCGGCAACTTGCTTGAAATAAAAAATACCTGCGCGGCTTGCCGAGATATTCGCGATTGTTGGGGTTGCTGTGCTTGCGTGAAAATTTGTCCCGTCAACGCGATTGCTTACATGCTTTCGGCTGATTTGGGCGGCGTGGGCGCGAAACTTTTTGCCGAAGACTCGGCGACAAAATTAACTTGGAAAATCCTCAAGCCCGACGGCGAAAAAATTATTTTGGAAGTTGATAAATCGCAAGCAAACAAATTTTAGAGTCTGTTGGTAAATTTAGCAGGTGACGGTTCTTTTTCCGGTCGAAAAAATTCCTTGTCACATTCTGATTTTTAATTTGCCAACAACCTTGGAGGAGAAAATTTTATGGACAGACTCGACGAATTGGAATCGGAGAGCATTTACATTTTGCGGGAAGCTTATTGCAAACTCGGCAAGCTGGGGATGCTCTGGTCAATCGGAAAAGATTCAACGGTTTTGCTTTGGCTGGCGCAAAAAGCATTTTTCGGGCATGTGCCGTTCCCGTTCATTCATGTCGACACGTTGAGAAAAATCCCGGCGATGATTGAATATCGCGACCGCGTGGCAAAAGAGCTCGGAATAAAATTAATTGTCCACACAAATTGGGACGCCGTAAAAATCGGAGCGAGTCCCGCGCTTGGGCGGCTTGAATGTTGCAGACTTTTGAAAACGGAAGGTTTAAAGCAAGTTGTCAAGCTTTACGGCTTTGACGGCTTAATTGTCGGCGTTCGGCGTGACGAAGAAGGCTCTCGTTCAAAGGAAAGAGTTTTCAGCGAGCGCAACGAATCGGACGCATGGGATTATACGAATCAGCCGCCGGAGTTTTGGAATCAATTCAAAACAGATTTTCCGAAAGGACATCACATCAGAGTTCATCCTTTGCTTTCGTGGACGGAGCTTGACATTTGGGAATACATTCGCCGCGAAAACATTCCGATAATCGATTTGTATTTTGCCAAAAACGGCAAGCGTTATCGGAGTTTGGGTTGTGCGTGTTGCACGGGGCAAATTGATTCGGAGGCTGATACTCTCGAAAAAATCATTGAAGAGCTGAAGTCAACGAATGTCGGCGAACGTGCGGGGCGGGCGCAAGATAACGAGGATTCTTACGCTTTGCAAAAATTGCGGCGCGAAGGGTATATGTAATGAGTAATTAGTAATGTGTAATGAGTAATGAAAAAAATTTTTCCGCTGTCTTTGATTGCATTTGAAAGGTGTGCACTTTATGAGCGAATTAAAAATTGTTTTCGTCGGACACGTGGATCACGGCAAGAGCACAATTATCGGGCGATTGCTTTACGACACAAAATCTTTGCCGCAGGGAATTATCGATAAAGTTCAGCGCATTGCG
This sequence comes from uncultured Selenomonadales bacterium, assembly GCA_937877655.1. GTDB lineage: Bacteria > Bacillota > Negativicutes > Selenomonadales > Selenomonadaceae > Quinella. The sequence goes on along the minus strand of CALFJC010000111.1, from coordinate 21,737 downwards.
GATGAGACGGGCAAAAATTTTGAGTTCGCCTATTTGCTCGACGCCTTCGCCGAAGAACGGCAGCAGGGAATTACAATCGACACAACGCAACTGAAATTTTCGACGCCTGCGCGGGATTATTTGATAATCGACGCGCCGGGACACAAAGAATTTCTGAAAAACATGATAAGCGGGGCGGCAAATGCGAACGCGGCGTTTTTGGTAATAGATGCGCAATCGGGCGTGCGGGAACAATCGCGGCGACATGCTTACCTGTTGAGTTTGCTGGGCATAAAAAAAATTTTTGTCCTCGTCAACAAAATGGATCTCGTCGATTGGGACGAAAAAATTTTCCGCGCAGTTGTAAGCGAGATAAAAAATTTTCTTGCGCCGCTTAAGGTCATGCCCGAAAAATTTATACCGGTAAGCGGATTTTTGGGCGACAACATTACAAGCCGTTCAAAAAATCTTTCTTGGTACGCGGGCGAAACTTTGATTGAAACTCTGGACAAAATCGGCGGCATTGAGGAAAATTTTTCGGCGGCGTTGAGATTTCCGATTCAAGACGTTTACAAATTTGACGAGCGGCGAATTATCGTCGGGCGAATTGAGGCGGGAACTTTGCATGTCGGCGACAAGATAAAAATTTTCCCCGAAGGTCGAGAGACGATTGTAAAAGAGTTTGCTTGGTGGCAGGAGCGCGATAAAAAAATTTCTGCGCGGGCGGGCGAGAGCGTCGGAATAATTGTTGAGGATGAATTTTTCAACAAGCGCGGAGAAATAATTGCGACGGGCAACGCGCCGCAAATTTCAAATCGATTGCGGGCATCGGTTTTTTGGATGGGGAAAAATTTTTTGACGGTCGGCAAAAGTTACAAATTGAAAATGGCGACGGCTGAGGTTGAAGCGACGGTTGAAAAAATTATTCGCACAATCGACGCCGCAACTTTGGAAAGTCAAAAAATTTCCGTCAAACTCAAGCGCGATGATGTCGGAGAAATTATTTTCAAGCTCAAAGAAAAAATTGCGTTTGACGATTTCGGAAAATGTCCCGCGACGGGGCGATTTGTTCTGATTGACGGTTGGGACGTTGCAGGCGGAGGAATTGTTTTGAGTGCCGAAAATTCGGAGGCGGACGGCACGATTTTTACCAATGGCGAGCAAAATTTCCGCGCAGAACTTTTTGACGAATTTTATTACGACGTGGAACAAAGGAAAATCACGCAGGTTGCCGAGCCGCAAAATGAAATTTATCGCGTCGGAGATAAAATTCAAACGGCGGGCTTCAGCTACGATTATCCTGCCGACTTCGACATAATTTTGTTGAATGAATCTGCGTTCGTAAAAATTCGCGACGCCGAAATTATTTCAATCGGGCGGCTCGCCGATTACACTTTTGAAAAAGTTCCGCATGTCAACGGGCGCGGCTTCGGTTTAAAAGTTAATACGTCCGCGCAGTTTGAAGAATTATTGAGGGAGTTCCGCGCAGTAGAAAATCCCCGCGAACTTGCCGACTTCTCCAACAAATATTTTTTCCTGAATCAATTCCGCACACTGAAATTTTATTTTGATTATGTGATTTAGCAGGTGATTAAGTTGAAGACGAAGCAATTAACTTTGGCGGCGATGATGACGGCGTTTGTGTTCGTGGCAACATTTGTACCGAAAATTCCCATCCCGCTCGGCTACGCACATTTGGGCGACGCGGCAATTTTTTTATCGGTAATTTTTGGCGGACGGCGCGTCGGAATTTTAAGCGGAGTAATCGGCTCGGCATTGGCAGATTTTTTAAGCGGCTTTCCGATATGGATAGTGCCGACAATTTTAATCAAGGCGGCGGAGGCAGAAATTTTTTGGCGACTGCGCGAAAAAAATTTTTTGTTGAGTTTGATAACGGCAAGTCTCGTTATGGCGGCGGGCTACACATTGGCGGGCGCATTTCTTTATGACAGCTTAAGCGCGGGGCTTGCGTCGACGCCGGGTCTTTTGCTGAAAGCGGCGGTAAATATTTTCGTTGTAATCGTCTTGAGCAGGGCGATAAAAAATTTTGGGAGACTTTGACGATGGACAAGAAAATTTTAAAAGAGTTGAAGAGCAACGGTTTCATGCAACAGCGGCAGGAGAATTATTTTTCCATGCGATTAAAAAATGTCGGCGGACATTTTACGGCAGAGCAACTCGGCACGATAAAAGTTGTCGCCGAGATTTTCGGCGCGGGATACATTCATTTGACTTCGCGGCAGGGAATAGAAATTCCGTTCATAAAATTTAATGACATTCCTGCAGTTAAAGCGACATTGGCGGCGGGCGGCGTCGAAGTCGGAGTTTGCGGGGCGCGAATCAGAACGATAACGGCTTGTCAAGGAAATGCAATTTGTTCTTCGGGGAATATCGACACGCTGAAAATTGCTCGCGAATTGGATCGACGTTACGGCGGACGCGAATTGCCGCACAAATTTAAAATAGGCGTGACGGGTTGCGCGAATAATTGTCTCAAGGCAGAAGAAAATGACATTGGCATAAAGGGCGGAGCCGAGCCGAATTGGATTCCGGAGAAATGTATTTTTTGCGGAGCGTGTAAAAAAATTTGTCCCGCCGGAGCGATTGAAATTAATCGCGCAGAAAAAATTTGGGCGATTAATCGCGACAAGTGCATAAACTGCGGGCGTTGCGTCAAAATTTGCAAGGCGGCGGCTCTGAACTGCGAGACGGGCTTTATAATTTCTTTCGGCGGGCGATACGGCAATAAAATTTCTGTCGGGAAAAAAATTCTGCCGCTGATTAAAGACGAGCAGACACTTTACAGAGTTATTGAGGCAACGTTGAATTTTTTCAATGAACGCGCTAAAATGGGCGAGCGTTTGAGTTTGACTTTTGAACGGCTCGGCGCGGAAGAATTCACTGAAAAGATTCGCGAGGCTTATGATGGTCAGAAAAAATTTTGGTGCGATACCCGATGAAGTTTTGAGTTTCGCACTTGAGGAATTGAGGAAAATTTCTTCGGGCGAAATAATTTTTGTGGCGCAGGACGGAGTTTTAATGCAGGTCGAAATAATTTTTCGGCGGCGGCTGTCCGATTGGTCAACGAAATTTTCGCCGTTGAGCGAGGAACTTTTAAAAAATTTGAGTGAGCAGATTCGCAAAGAATTTTCGCGGCTCCTTTACGGGCGATTGGTTGTAAAAATTCAAAAGGGGCGAGTCACTCAAATTGAACGAACGATTCAACAGCGATTCACGGGGCTTGACGGCGAAGGAATTTGAAAGGCAATTAGGAATTAGCAATTAGCAATTAGCAATTAGTAATTCGTAATGCGTAATTCTTAATTAAAAAACGTCGGCTAATTTTCGGGCGGAGCGAGAAAGGGCTTCGTCTTTTTTTTCGGCGTTGTCACTCAATGCCCAAAAAATGTTCAAAAATATTTGTAGCCGTTTTTTTGAAGGTATGCTAAGATACTAAAATCAATTCCAAGAAATAAATTCTCGCCGATTTCGGATAAAACAAAGGGGAGATGGATTGTGGAAATTCTGGTGTGCATTAAACAAGTTCCCGGCTCAAATAAGGTCGAAGTTGATCCCGTGACGGGAGTTCTGAAACGAACCGGCGCAGATGCAAAAATGAATCCTTACGATTTGTTTGCATTGGAGACGGGGCTTAGGCTCCGCGAAAAATACGGCGGCAATGTCAGCGTTTTAACCATGGGACCGCCGCAAGCCAAAGCGATATTGTACGAGGCTTTTGCAATGGGCGCGGACAAAGGCGGGCTTATCACCGACCGAAAATTTGGCGGCGCGGATGTTTTAGCCACGAGCTACACTCTTTCGCAAGGCATTCGCAAGTTTGGCAAGTTTGATCTGATAATCTGCGGGTTGCAAACCACCGACGGCGACACCGCTCAAGTCGGTCCCGAAGTTTCGGAAGCATTGGGCATTCCCTGCGTCTGTAATGTCCGAAATATCGACAAGGTTGAACTCAATCATATAGTTGTTGATATGGAAATGAGCGACGACATTGAGAAATTAAAAGTTCCGTTCCCTTGCCTTATCACCGTTCAAAAAGATATTTACGAGCCGCGCCTTCCTTCCTACAAAAAGCAAAAGGCAACTGCCGACAGAGAAATCAGTTGCTACACGCTAAACGACATGGCGGACAAAAATGCCAAACATTACGGGCTTGACGGTTCACCGACAAAAGTTCAACGCATCTTCCCGCCGAAGTCCGATAAAGTTCAAGAAACGTGGACAGGTTCCGCCGACGAGTTATCCGAACGAATTTATGACGCGTTAAAGAAAATGAAGTTCACGGCTTAACGGGAGGACAATCATGGGAAAATTAATCGTGCATAATGAACGGGTGCAAGATGCCGCCGCGCTTATTAAAATTTGTCCGTTCGGAGCAATGGAAAATATCAACGGCAAGATTGAAATCAACGCCGCCTGTCGTCTTTGCAAATTGTGTGTGAAAAGAGGCGCGGGCGTTTTTGAATTCGTCGAGGAAACTCTCGCGCAAATCGATAAGTCGGCTTGGCGCGGCATTGCGGTTTATGTCGACCACGTGGACGGCAAAATTCATCCCGTCACCTATGAACTTATCGGCAAGGCAAAGGAACTTGCCGCCAAAATTAATCAGCCTGTCTATGCAGTTTTTCTCGGAGAAAATATTTTTCAGCCCGCGCAGGAAATTTTGCATTACGGCGTTGAAAAAGTTTTTGTCTGCGACAGAGCGAAACTGCAAGCATTTGACATTGAAAATTACGCAACAGCTTTTGCAACTTTTATAAACAAAGCCAAGCCAGCGGCAATTTTGGTTGGAGCAACGCCCGTTGGTCGTCAACTTGCGCCGAGAGTCGCGGCTCGTTTCCACACCGGATTAACCGCCGACTGCACAGTTCTTGACATTCACGAAAATACGGATCTCATCCAGATTCGCCCGGCGTTCGGCGGCAACATCATGGCAGAAATTCTTACGCCAAATCATCGTCCGCAAATGGCAACCGTGCGCTACAAAATTATGGACGCGCCAAAGCGCAACGAAGAAATTTCAGGGAGTATCGAGCCGCTTGAAGTGGACGCCGAAAAATTCACGAGCAAGGTTGAAATTTTGAGCATTGCCAAAAAACCGAGAGAAATCGGCATTGAAAATGCAGAAATTTTGGTTGTGGCGGGGCGCGGCATAAAGAAAAAGGAAGATTTAAATCTTGTTCGCGAACTTGCCGAAGTTTTGGACGGAGATTTTGCTTGTACGAGACCATTGGTTGAAGGCGGCTGGCTTGAGCCGAAGCGGCAGATTGGACTTTCGGGGCGTACCGTTCGCCCAAAACTAATCATTACTTGCGGCGTCTCCGGCTCCGTTCAATTCGTGGCGGGCATGGAACATTCCGAAAAAATTTTTGCAATCAACACCGACCCGAAGGCGTCAATCTTCAAGGTTGCAAATTATGCCGTAGTCGGTGACCTTTATGAAATTGTTCCGAAACTCATTGAAAAAATTAGGCAGGGGAGGAGCATCGCATGAGCTACAAAAAAATGGACGAGAAAGACTTGGCGGTTATCGCGACTTTCCTTGACCGCGAGCGAATTCTCTGGCGCGACGAAATTAACGAGGAGTACAGCCACGACGAACTTACCGTTAAGCGTTCTTATCCGGACTTGGTGGCACGCGTCATTTCTGCGCGGGAAGTTTCAAAGATTTTGGCTTACGCGAACGAAAAAAAAATCCCCGTCACTCCGCGCGGCGCAGGCACCGGGCTTGTCGGCGCGTCCGTCGCGATTGAAAAGGGAATCATGATTGACACAACGCTTATGAATCACATCTTGGAGCTTGACGAGGAAAATTTGACGCTCACGGTTGAGCCGGGCGTTTTGATTATGACACTTCGCGCTTATGTCGAAGAGAAGGGCTTTTTTTATCCGCCCGACCCCGGCGAAAAATCCGCAACAATCGGCGGCAATATCAGCACAAATGCCGGCGGCATGACTGCGGTTAAATACGGCGTCACCCGCGATTTTGTTCGCGCTTTGGAAGTTGTCTTGGCGGACGGAACGATTCTTGAACTCGGCGGAAAAGTTGTTAAAAATTCTTCGGGCTACGACTTGAAAAATATGATTATCGGCTCGGAAGGCACGCTGGCTTTCGTTACAAAAGCCGTTCTTCGCTTGTTGCCGTTGCCGAAATGCAATATCAGCTTGCTTATTCCCTTTCCGACTTTGGCGCAAGCAATCCGAACCGTGCCGCTTATCATCAAGTCAAAAGCCGTGCCGACCGCGATTGAATTCATGGAGCGCGAAGTTATTTTGGACGCGGAAGAATATTTGGGCAGAAAATTTCCCGACAACCAAGCGGATGCTTATCTCCTTTTAAAATTCGACGGCAACAGCAAAGAAGAAATTACCAAGTACTATGATGACGTTGCGAAAATTTGTTTGGAGCAGGGCGCGATTGATTTACTTATTGCCGACACCGAAGAGCGCAGTACTCCCGTTTGGAAGGCACGCGGCGCGTTCTTGGAGGCGATAAAAGGCAATACGTCCATGATGGACGAAGTTGATGTTGTTGTTCCGCGCAACCGAGTTAATGACTTTGTGGAATTTGTGCACGATCTGCGCGGGGAACTTGGAATAAGGATAAAGTCTTTCGGACACGCGGGTGACGGAAATTTACACGTTTACATTTTGCGCGACGACTTGACGGAAGATAAATGGCAAGAGCTGATGAATTGCGCAATGAATCGCATGTACGAAAAGGCTCGCGAACTCAAGGGGCAAGTTTCAGGTGAACACGGCATCGGGCTTGTTAAACAACCTTACTTGAAAGAATCTCTGCCGGCTCAAAGTTTGGCTATAATGCGCGGCGTGAAAAAAATTTTCGACCCCAACAACATCTTGAATCCCGGCAAAATTTGTTACGCCTAAGGAGAAAAGGTTATGAAAACAAAAATTCCTTATCACAAAATGCAAATGCCGATTGAAATACCCGACGAAAATTTTGTTTGCACACTTGCGGCGAATCACGCTGAACCGACGGGCACCGAACAGGAAATTGTTGAACGTGCACTGGATAATCCAATCGGCTCAAAATCGCTTGAAGAACTTGTGCAGGGCAAGCGGCGCATGGTCATTATCTCAAGCGACCACACGCGCCCCGTGCCGAGCCGTGTAACCATGCCGATTCTTTTGCGGCGCATTCGTGCGGCGAATCCCGATATTGAAATCACAATTCTAATCGCGACGGGTTTTCACCGCCCGACAACTCGCCAAGAACTTATTGATCGTTACGGGGAAGAAATTGTTGCAAGGGAAAAAATTGCAGTGCACCGCTCGCATGATGACGAAATGGCGGACTTGGGAACGTTGCCTTCGGGCGGCAAGCTTCTCATAAACAAGCTTGCAATCGACACGGATCTTTTAATTGCGGAAGGTTTTATCGAGGCTCATTTCTTTGCAGGCTTTTCCGGCGGCAGAAAGGCGATTTTGCCGGGCATTGCCTCCGCGACAACCGTCATGGCGAATCATTGCAGCGAATTTATCTCCAGCCCGCACGCCCGCACAGGAATTCTTGACGGCAACCCGATTCATCGCGATATGCTTTTCGCCGCCGCGAAGGCAAAACTCGCTTTTATTTTGAACGTGGTTATCGACGCGAAGAAAAAAGTTATCGCCGCCTTTGCCGGTGATTCGGAAAAAGCTCACGTAACGGGTTGCGAATTCGTGCTCAAAATGTCTAAAGTCAAAAAAAATCCGACCGACATTGTGATTACGACGAACGGCGGTTATCCTCTCGACCAAAATATTTATCAAGCAGTCAAGGGCATGACGGCGGCGGAAGCGAATTGCAAAACGGGCGGCGTTATCATCATGGTTGCGGGCTTGAGCGACGGGCACGGCGGAGAATCTTTCTGCAAAATGGTAACGGACGCCCCGACTCCGCAAAAACTTCTTGAAGAATTTTCGCATATTCCGCGCAACGAGACTAAGCCCGACCAGTGGGAGGCGCAAATTCTCTGCCGCATTTTGAGCAAATATACAGTCATCATGGTAACCGACTTGTGCGATCCTCAACTGATAACGGGAATGCATATGGAACACTCCAAAACTTTTGACGAAGCACTTTCTCGTGCGTTCGAGTTGAAAGGAAAGGTGGCAACTGTCTCGCTCATTCCGGACGGCGTTTCCGTCATTGTCTGAAAGTGCAACCGAAATTAAATGATTGTTGAATCCGTTCCATAAAAAAAGCCTGCGACTTTGCATTTCAGCAGGCTTTCTTTTTTTGTCCGCAAAACGAAAAAGCGTCAACCTTCCGCGTCACGAGATAAGAGATATTCGGCGGGCTTACCGAAAATCTCAACGAGCTTTGCAATGTCTTTATCCGTGAAATTAATTCTGCCGCGCATTTTGTGAGAAACTGCGGCTGATGATAATCCCATAAGCTTTGCAAGTTTTTTGTAAGAAAGATTCCGCGCAGTTATTTCTTTCAACAAGTTTTTAAACGGGCTGTCGCCGCGCTCCAACGTTGAATTTTCTTCTCAACCTTCCGCGTCACGAGCCATGAGATATTCTGCCGGCTTACCGAAAATTTCAACAAGCTTTGTAATTTGTTCCGCCGTAAAATTCTGCTTGCCGCGCATTTTGAAGGAAAAAGAAGCGCGTGCCAAGCCCAAAAGCTCCGCGAGTTCTTTATAAGAAATTTTTCGCTTATCCATTTCTGCAAGCAAATTTTTGTAAGGGCTGTTGCCGCGATGCTCCTTTGACATCTTTGCGGATTTTTCCTCAGCCGATATTATTGCCGAAAGTCCGTTGAGTCCGTCGTCGCGTTCAAGCAAATATTCTGCGGGCTTGCCGAAAATTTTAACGAGCTTGACAATGTCTTCTGCCGTGAAATTCAACTTGCCGCTCATTTTTTCTGAAACGGTCGCGTCGTTTTTAAATCCCAAAAGCTCCGCCAGTTTTCTGTAGGTTATCTTGTGTTTGTCCATCTCAATTAAAAGATTTTTAAACGGGCTGTCTTTGCATACCGAAAAAGGTATCCCGTCGTCGCGAGCCAACAAATATTCTGCAGGCAAACCGAAAATTTTAACAAGTTTAATGACTTCTACCGCGCTGAATCTTTTAATGCCGCGCATCTTTTCGGGTAAAGTTGGGCGAGGCAATCCCAAAAGCTCCGCGAGTTCTTTGTAAGACATCTGCCGCTTGTCCATTTCTGCAATCAAATTTTTGAAAGGGCTGTCAGCACGCCTTACTACAGAAATTTTAGCTTTGGAATCTCTGCGATGACTCCGTCCGACCCATGCGGTGTTGCCTTGATGAGACACAGACATTTTTGCCAGCGACTCCGCCGTATGACGCTTGCCGAAAAACGGATTATTTTCGCCACTCGTTGCCGCAGAAATTTTCGCCCGCGTTTCGTCGCAAGGTATATTGCCTTCGCCGCCTTCGGTGAGATTGTAACCGTTGGGAGCCATTGTATCGAACGATTTAATAAGGCGTTTTTCCCATTAGTCGAGCTCCTCTTTGCTGTAGCAGACTTTCAAAATTGCTGTTTCGATTAAATCCTCGCCGCGTTCTCTAATTACGTGGTCAATGTACTGGTCGCCGTGCTTGTGACCTCTGAAACGTTCTTCAAACGAGCGGGTTGTCTGCCCGATGTATCCTTTATCACAAGTACAATCGATGAGCAGATAAACAATTCCGTAAGGTTCAGGTTCCATAAATGAATTTCTCCTTTCGTTGACAGCGCGGCGCGAGCGTGTTAGAATCAAAATGTAGTTATTGCTCTGCCGTGTTGTCTTGATGATTTAAGCAATTCAAGTTTAACACAGCAGAGTTTTTTCTGTCAATCGAAGAGAATTTTTTGACGCAAAAAAATTTTTCGTGTAAAATTCTTTCCGCAATCTCAAAGAAGAAAGGAATTATCTATGGACAAATTTTTTAAACTAAAGGAACGCGGCACAGATGTTAAAACGGAGATCATGGCGGGCGTGACGAGCTTTGTCACGATTTCATATATACTAGCCGTCAATCCTTTGATACTTAGTGCGGCGGGAATGGATACGGGAGCAGTCTTTACGGCGACAGCTTTGGCGAGCGCACTCGCAACGTTCATAATGGCGACATATAGCGATATGCCACTGGTGCTCTCCGCGGCGATGGGACTTAACTCCTATTTTGCGTATAGCTGCGTTATAGGAATGGGTTACACTTGGCAACAAGCCCTTTCTGCCATCTTCATAGAAGGGCTGATTTTTATTGTTCTGACGTTGACAAATGTCCGCGAGGCAATTTTTAATGCAATCCCGTCATCCTTGAAAATTGCTATCGGAGTTGGAATAGGACTTTTCATAAGCTTCATTGGACTTCAGAACGCGCATATTGTTGTTGCGGGACCGACACTCGTCACGCTTTATTCCTTTAAACATTCGATTGAAAGCGGCATGTTTTCTTCCGAAGGAATAACTGTTTTGCTTGCACTAATCGGAATGTTGGTAACGGCGTTTTTGCTGATAAAAAATGTCAAGGGCTCGGTTTTACTCGGGATAATCTTAACTTGGGGCTTGGGCATGATTTGTCAAGCGACGGGACTTTATGTTCCCAATCCCGAAAAAGGATTCTTCAGCTTGTTTCCGAACGGAATAATTTCAATGCCCGCGTCAATCGCTCCGACTTTCATGCAAATTGATTTAAGCGCGATTTTTTCTTTTGAATTTTTTACGATCCTCTGTTCATTTTTGATGATCGATTTTTTTGATACCCTAGGTACCGTCGTGGGTTGCGCGACGAAGGCAAATCTTCTCGACAAAGACGGCAAGCTCCCGCAAATCAAGCAAGTACTTTTGACGGACGCGGTAGGAACGACGGCGGGAGCATTGTTGGGCACTTCGACGATAACAACCTTTGTTGAGTCATCGGCGGGCATAGCCGAAGGCGGCAAGACAGGTTTGACGGCATTGACGGCGGGATTTTTATTTTTGGCGGCGTTATTTTTCTCACCGATATTTTTGGCAATTCCCGCGTTCGCGACGGCTCCCGCGCTTATAATCGTCGGCTTCCTTATGATGCAACAAGTTGCCAAAATAAATTGGACGGACGACATTTTGACGGCGATACCGGCTTACATAACGATTTTTTCAATGGCGTTCATGTATTCGATCTCGGAGGGAATTTGCTTCGGCGTCATTTCTTATACAATCCTGCATGTTTTTTCGGGCAAAGCAAAAGACGTTACGCCGCTCATGTATATTTTGACGGTGCTGTTCATTCTGAAATATATTTTCTTGTGAGGGAAAAGGGAAATGGGAGAAGGGAAAAGTTCATTACGCATTGCCATTGAGGCGGCGGCGGGCAGACGTAAAGCAGATCTCGTCATAAAAAATTGCAAGATCGTCAACGTCTTCAACGGCGAGATTATTTCGGGCGAAGTTGCGATTTTCGGCGGAAAAATTATCGGCATGGGCAAAGCCGAATACGACGGCGAGAAAATTTTTGATGCGGAAGGAAAATTTCTTGCGCCGGGCTTTATCGACGCGCATATTCACATTGAATCTTCCTACATAAGCCCCGAACAGCTCGGCAGAATAATTGTTCCGCGAGGCACGACTTCGATTGTCGCCGACCCGCATGAAATTGCAAATGTCAGCGGACTGCGCGGATTAAAATACATGCTCGACGCCGCGCAGAAAACAAAGCTCAACATAATTTATGCAATGCCGAGTTGTGTACCCGCGACGCCTTTTGAAGACGCGGGCGCGATTCTTGAGGCGGAGGATATGGCTGAACTTTTGGGCGATGAAAATTTCTTCGGGCTCGGAGAATTCATGAACGCGCCGGGGATTATCAACTGCGACGAAAAAGCTTTGGATAAAATTTTGCTCGCAAAAAAATTCGGCAAGCTGATTGACGGGCACGCGCCGAATGTCACGGGGAAAAATTTAAATGCTTATCTCTGCGCGGGGATTGTCGGAGATCACGAATGCACAACGCCCGAAGAAATGAATGAACGCATTGCAAAGGGCATGTATGTTTTGATTCGCGAAGGTTCGGCTTGTCACGATTTGAAAAAGTTGATTAAAGGCGTTACGCCCGCCAACAATCGCCGCGTTTTGCTTTGTTCGGACGACAGACAGCCCAAAACAATTCTTGAACTGGGACATATGGACAGCAACGTAAAAATGTGCGTTGCCGAAGGAATTTCTCCGATAACCGCTGTTCAAATGGCGACGATTAATGTTGCCGAAGCCTTCAGACTTTACGACAGGGGCGCGATTAAAATCGGTGCCCGCGCAGATTTGATTTTGCTTGACGATCTTAAAAATTTCAATGTCGAAAAAGTTTGGATTGGCGGCGAGCTTGTTGCCGAGAACGGAAAATATTTGCCGGAAATTATTCCCGCCGATATTTCTTCAATGCGCGGCAGTGTCAAAATTAAAAATTTTTCCGCCGACAGTTTGAAAATGCATTTGACGAGCGACAAGGTTAATGTGATAAAAATTTTGCCGGGCGGCGTCGTGAGCAAAAAAATAATCGCCGAAGTCAAACTCGACGCGGCGGGCGATTTTATTTTCAATCCCGCGCAGGACGTTTGCAAAGTTGCGGTTATCGAGCGTCACAAGGCGACGGGAAAAATCGGCTTGGGATTTTTGAACGGCTACGGAATTAAAAGCGGCGCGGTTGCAGTTTCGGTTGCGCATGATTCGCACAACATAATTGCGGCGGGCGTCAGCAATGAAGAAATTTTCTGCGCGGTCGACGCTCTGATAAAAATGGAAGGCGGAATGGTTTTGGTTAAGGACGGAGAAATTATTTCGTCGATACCGTTGCCGATTGGCGGCTTGATGAGCGACATCAGCGGCGAAGAAATGCGAGAAAAACTCGATGCCCTTCACGAAAAAGCGCACGTCGAACTTGGAATCAGCAAAGAAGTTGAACCAGTTATGACTTTAACTTTTATGTCCCTGCCTGTCATTCCCGAAATAAAATTGACGGCTCGCGGACTTTTTGAATATGAAACTTTCCGACTGATTCCGATTGAGGCTTGAAAATTTTTTCGTTAAGGCGCGGCGAACACGTTCAATTTTTTTGAAAAGTAAAGCGCGACTGCTGTTTGGGCACTTTTTAAAAGTGCCGGAGGATTTTTTTGTGTTATAATCCTTTCAAAAATTTCGGAGGGATTTGAACATGAACACCCAAGATTATTCCGACAAAGATAAAATTTCCATTTCGGATCAAAAATCGGATGAGGCAGTAAAATTTTTTGATGCGGGCGATTTTGAAGGCACAATAAAACTTTGCAACGAGGCGATAGATTTAAATCCCAATAACGTTTATGCATATTCGATGCTCGGCTCAGCTTACGCTTCGCTGAAACAATATGATTTGGCTCTTCAAAGCTACGATAAAGCTCTTGAGATCGAGCCCGCTTATTCGTCTGTTTATTTCAATCGCAGTCTCATTTACAGTGAATTGCAACAATATGATTTGGCGATTCAAGATTACGGAAATGCAATTCGATACAATCCGCATTTTAAAGAAGCGTATGTCAATCGCGGCAACATTTATTTTCGTCTGAAAAAATATCAGGCGGCATTTGAAGATTTCAACAGAGCGATTGATAACGACTTTAAGGATGTTTTGGCGCATGTCGGGCGCGGCAATACTTATGCCGTTTTGGAAAAATATGAATTGTCTCTTAAAGATTTCAGCAAGGCGATTGAGCTCGACCCGAACTATGACAATTCTTATATCGGGCGCGGCATGGTCTATTTGAAAACGGGAAAATATGATGCGGCTCTTGAAGACTTCGATAAGGCGATTGAACTCAATCCGAATAACTTTTTTGCGTATTTGAATCGCGGACGCGTTTACTCTCAAAAAAATAAATTCAAGCTCGCCGTTAAAGATTTTTTCGATGCGATTGAACTAGATCCCGATTCGGACGACGCATATTTTTTTCGCGGCTGTGCTTTTTGCGAACTTAAACAATACGAGCCGGCAACCGCTGACTTCGAGAAAGTGATTAAACTCAATCCCGATTATCCTTCGGTTTACTACAATCAGGGAATTGCTTATTACAACTTGAGAAAATATAAAAGATCTCTTTCGGACTTCAATAAATTCATCAAAATCGAACCGAATAATTATAAAGGTTGGAGAATGCGCGGCAAATGTTATCAAAGACTCGGCGACGAAAAAAAAGCGCGAGCCGACTTTGTCACAGCCAGGAAATTGGGTTGGAAAGGCTGAAGTTTCCGCGCAGAATTTTTTTTTGGAATTTATCTCCGCGTTTGAATTTGCGGAGTTTTTTTTATGAAAAAATCTTGACGTTTAAGAGCTTTTTAAATATACTTGCGCAAAAAGTTTCCAACGTTATAAATTTTGGAGGTTGATTAGAATTGTTTTTCAGTAAAAAGAAGTTCAGATTGGCATCGATGATTGCTTGCGGAATTTTGGCAAGCGCGTTGTTCACGGGTTGCGGCGGAGACAGCGGTTCTTCGGGCGGCGGCGGCGAAGGCAACAAAGCGGCGGGCGATGAAATTGTTATCGGCTCCAATTTCGAGCTGACGGGCAACGTCGCACAATACGGCGCGAATGCCAATAACGGACTTAAGTTGGCGATTAAAGAAGTCAACGACGCGGGCGGCATCAACGGCAAAAAAATTAAAATCGTCGAGGCTGACGCCAAATCCGAAGCGGCTGAAGCCGTCAACGCCGCGACTAAATTAATTTCCGACGACAAAATTGTTGCGCTTATCGGACCGGCAGTCACTGCAAATGTTATCGCCGAGTCTCAAGTTGCAACCGATAACATGGTTCCGATTATCGCGCCTGCCGCAACGAATCCCGACGTCACGGTTGAGAACGGACAGGTTAAGCCGTATGTTTTCCGCTCTTGCTTTATCGACCCGCAACAGAGCGAAGTCATGGCGCAATTCGCCGCAAAAGATTTGAGCGCGAAAACCGCGGTTCTTTATCTTGATTCAAGCTCCGATTATTCCAAGAGTCTCGGAAAAATTTTCAAAGAAAAATTCGAGGCGGACGGCGGACAAGTTGTAATGGAAGAAGCTTTCCTTGCGAAAGATCAAGACTTCAAAGCGGCGTTGACGAAAATTCAAACCGCAAATGCCGACGTGATTTTTGTTCCCGCTTATTATGAGGAAGTCGGAAAAATCGTCAAGCAGGCTCGCGAGCTCGGCATAACCGCCGCAATTTTGGGCACCGACGGTTGGGATGACAGCAAAGTTGTCGACATTGCCGGCAAGGACGCGCTGAACAATACTTATTTCTGCACGCATTACTTTGAAGGCGACGACGAAGTTCAAGACTTTATCAAAGCATATGAACTTGAGTATAAAACTGATCCGAACGTTTTTGCGGCTCTCGGCTATGACGCGGGCAAAATGTTAATCAACGCGATTGAACGCGGCGGCGAAGATTCTCAAAAAATCCGCGACAATATTGAGACGATTAAAGATTTGAAAGTCGGCACGGGCACAATCACAATGGACGCGGCGACTCACAATCCGATTAAAGGCATCGTCGTTATCGAGACAAAAGACGGCATGCGCGAGCTCCGTGCGAAAATTGCTCCCGAAGGTTAAATGACACCCGACGAATTGAACGCAACGATTGCCGCAGTTATAATTCCGCAAATTAAGCCGCGCAGTACTATTTTCTCCGCTGCAGTTACTACGACGGCATTTCCGGAATTTTTCGTTGCAGTCGGAATGGAAAGGCGCACTTCGTAAGATATTCTTATCACAAAAAGTTTTTGCGCCGCATTGCCAATAAACACGTCCGACGTTACGCAAATGAAATCGGCAACAACAGTTTTTACAGAAAAATTTTTGAATACGAATGGGAATGTTGGTAAAAATAAAGCGTGACAACATCGCCGTAAAAAGTTAAAATCTCCTTGAAAATTTTTCAGGGAGGTTTTTTTATGGCTGAAGAAAAATTTGCTTTTGAATCAGATGAAGTCTCGATTGCTTTTTATTCTCTGGCGGGCATGGGCGACGTTGTTATTGCCCGAAAAGTTTTGGAAGCTTTAATTGAACTCGCGCCAAATTGTGTTGTCGATTTTTTTTGCATAAGCGAAGCGCATAAACATTTTGCAAAAGCTTTTTACGGCGACATAAAAAATTTGAACGGCGTTTTCAGTTACCAAAAGTTTTACGAAGACAAAAATAAAAATTATGATGCGGCTTTGTGCGTCGGCGGCTGTCACGTGATTTTGTTGGAAAATGCCAACATAAAAAGAATGGAAGCGATGGCACCGGCTCTTCTGGAAAGTTTTGTCAAAATCGACGAATACAACAAGAAAAATGTTTATCCTTACGGTGCTTGGCAAACTGCCGTAGCTCTTCGCAACGTGATTGCGGCTTCCATCTTAAATAAAAATTGTTACGAATTTCTTTCCTGCGACGGAGCTCTTCCGATTCGCGACAACAAAATTAATATTCCGCTCTCGCCCGAATTCAAACGCAAATTCGACGCCCTTAAGCTTGACAAGTACATAACTTTTTACACCAACATAAGCGAACGCAAGAAAACTCGTCCGAAAGTAAAGGCTTGACCGATAAAATATTTTCGCGAATACGTTGCCCGAATGAAGAGACGCTTTCCGCAGATTGAGATTGTTCAATGCGGCGGGAGAGGAGATGTTAAAATTGAAAATGCCGACAGAAATTTTCTCGGCTGTGATTTGGAGCTGACGAAATATATTTTGGCGAACAGTCTCTTACATGTCGGTTGCGAAGGCGGCTTGATTCATTTGGCGACGGCTGTCGGGGCAAAATGTTTGGTACTCTTCGGACCGAGTGATCAAAATTATGTCGGTTATGATTGGAATATAAATCTTGTTTCTGAAATTTGCAGACCTTGTTTGTATGTCAACGGCGACAACTGGTGGACTTGCCTGCGCGGAAATGCGGAGCCGCCATGCATGTTGAGTCATACGCCGCAGATGGTTTGCGAAGTCACTTGCAATTATCTCAAAAATAAAGCGTGACAATATCGCCGTAAAAAGTTAAAATCCTTCTTGAAAATTTTCAAGGAGGTTTTTTTATGGACTTTATCCATCAACTCGTTCAGCAGTTGATAAACGGCGTGAGTCTGGGCAGCATTTACGCGCTGATTGCTCTGGGCTACACGATGATTTACGGCATAATAAAGTTGATAAACTTCGCGCACGGCGACGTTTACATGGTCGGCGCGTATATCGGCTTCGCGGCAGTCACATTTGGCGGCTTGCCGATTTTTCCTGCGCTTTTAATTTCAATGGCGTTGACGGCTTGCTTGGGAATGTTGGTTGAGAGAATTGCTTATAAGCCGCTCCGTCACGCGCCGAGAATTTCTTTGCTGATAACGGCGATTGGCGTTTCATTTTTCTTGGAATATACGAGCATGTATTTCGTGACGCCGACGCCGCGCACTTTTCCCGAAGTCATGCCGAATATTTCTTTCAATGTCGGCGGCTTCATAATCAACGGGCAACAACTTTTGATTTTGGGAATAACGATTGTTTTAATGGCTTTGTTGACTTACATTGTCCAGAAAACCAAACTCGGCAAGGCAATGCGGGCGGCGAGTTTCGACACGGAAACCGCGCAGTTGATGGGCGTTGATTCGGACAAAGTTATTTCGATGACATTTTGCATAGGCTCGGCATTGGCGGCGGCGGCGGGAGTTTTGGTCGGCGTCTACTACAACACGATTGATCCGCTTATGGGAATTATGCCGGGCTTGAAAGCGTTCGTGGCGGCGGTTTTGGGCGGAATAGGAATTTTGCCGGGCGCGGTTGTCGGCGGAATAGTTTTGGGCGTTGTCGAGGCGTTGGTCTCCGGTTTTATTTCTTCGACGTTCAGAGATGCGGCGGCGTTCGCGATTTTGATTTTGGTTTTGCTGATTAAACCGAGCGGACTTTTCGGCAAGAACACGAATGAAAAAGTTTGAAAGGCAATTAGGAATTAAGAATTATGAATTAGGAATTAAGAATGAAGAAAGGAATTTCTATGAACTCAGCCAGAAAAAGAGATTTGGTGATGCTGATTTTCGGATTGATTCTTTACGGCGTCCTTCAGATGATGATCAGCACAAAAATTATCGGCTCATTTTGGGAGCTGAACATAATTTTAATTTGCGTGAACATAATCATGTCGGCGAGTCTGAATTTAATCAACGGCTACACGGGGCAATTTTCATTGGGGCACGCGGGCTTTATGGCGGTCGGAGCATATGTCGGCGTTGTGGCAACGGTAAAATTCGGCTTGCCGCTGATTGTCGCTTTGATTTGCGGGGCGATAGCGGCGGGCATTTTGGGCTTTTTAATCGGCTTGCCGACGTTGCGCCTGCGCGGAGACTATTTGGCGATAGCGACGCTCGGACTCGGCGAAATAATTCGTATTGTCATCATGAATATCGATTATGTCGGCGGCGCAGCGGGCTTTAAAGGCATTCCGCATTTAACAAATTTCACATGGGTTTTCTCCGCAATGCTCGTTACACTTTTCTTTATAAAAAATTTCGTGAACTCCTCGCACGGGCGAGCTTGCATAGCGATTCGCGAAAATGAAATTGCGGCGGAGGCAATGGGCGTCAATACAACGAAATATAAAGTCATGGCGTTTACATTGGGCGCGGCGTTCGCGGGAGTCGCGGGCGGACTTTTTGCGCACCAATTTTATTTAATCAGCCCGACTTCGTTTACATTTTTATCTTCCTTCAACTATTTGATTATGGTTGTAATGGGCGGCATGGGCTCCATCACGGGCTCAATCGCGGGCGCATTCGTTGTAACTTTTATTTCGGCGGCATTGGCGTCCTTCCCCGAAGCGCGCATGATAATTTACGCGCTGGCTTTGATTTTGATGATGTTCTATCGCCCGCAAGGTTTGTTCGGCTACATGGAAATTACGAATATCAAACCGATAAAAAAATTCTTGGATAAAATTTCGGGCGCGAAGGAGGCGACATAAAAATTGGCTGACAAACATTTGCTTGAAACTGTTGATGTCTCCGAAGTTTTCGGCGGGCTGAAGGCAGTTTCGGACTTCAACATTTACATAGACAAGGGCGAGCTTATCGGGCTTATCGGTCCGAACGGCGCGGGCAAAACGACAGCTTTTAATCTGATAACGGGCGTTTATGCTCCGACGACGGGCGAAATTACTTTTGACGGCAAGTCGCTTGTCGGACTCAAGCCTTACGAAATTACTCAACGCGGCATTGCCCGCACGTTCCAAAACATTCGACTCTTCAGCGAACTCAGCGTCCTTGACAATGTAAAAATCGCTTATCATTGCCATGTTAAATACGGCTTGATTGAAACGGTTTTGCGCATGGGGAGATATTTCGGCGAAGAAAAATCCATTGAGGAAGAAGCTTTGAACCTGCTGAAAATTTTCAAGCTTGAACAACACGCTTATGAAGTTGCGAAAAATCTTCCTTACGGTGCGCAACGGCGATTGGAAATTGCTCGTGCTCTTGCCGCCAAGCCGAAACTTTTACTCCTCGACGAGCCCGCCGCCGGTATGAATCCGCAAGAAACGCAAGAACTGATGGAAATGATTCGCTGGATCAGAAAACAATTCGGCTTAACGGTTTTGCTGATTGAACACGACATGAGTTTGGTCATGGGCATTTGCGAGCGAATTTACGTTTTGGAATACGGCATGATTATTGCCGACGGCACGCCCGCCGAAATTCAAAACGATCCCGAAGTCATTCGCGCCTATCTCGGAGCCGAAGAAATTAATTGAGGAGGAAATTTTGTGGCGTTAAAAACTTTGATTTTTGGAACCGATGATCTTTATCCCAAGCTGAAACCTTTTTACGACGCGGAAGTTCAACGCGGCAATTTGGAAATCACTGCCCATGCCGTTTTTGAAAACGGAACCATTAACCTTGTCAACGCCGCCGGTAAACGGGGGGGGGGTTGATGATTCTCAGGGATTTGAACTGGCGATAATTTCTTCCACGAATAACTTTTATCAACGCATGAAATTTTTGGAGGCGCAAGGTTGTCCGCGCAGTCGAATAATCGACGGCAGGGTTTTTCAAGTGCCAAACTTGGATTTTCAACGTCTGATAAACGAGAACATAGCTTACGGGATATTGGAAGATAAAAATTCTTTTTCTGCCTCAATGTCTGCAATATATCCTCAAGCTTACAGAATCAAAAACGACATCTCAATTCTGACATTAGGAAAGAAAAGCTACATCAACGAAAACGCGAAAATTGACGGCATTGGAATACTGTCTTTAGGTAATTTCTCTTCCTTGTCTTGGAATATAACATTTGAATTTGGCTTAAACAACGGACACGATTATCGAAAGGTCAGTTCGTTTGAATTAAATCTGTTTGATTGGAAATTTCCGGTAGAATTTTTGCCGCCGCAAGGATTTTGCAGAATAAATATCGGCTCAGACGTTTGGTGCGGGCGCGGTTGCATTTTGAAAGCAACAAACTCGAATAAGCCGCTTATTATCGGAGACGGCGCAGTTATCGCTTCGGACAGCGTTGTTGTAAAAAATGTTCCGCCCTACGCCATTGTCGGCGGCAACCCCGCAAAAATTATCAAGTACAGATTTTCGGAAGACGTTATCGAATCGCTTTTAAGGATCAAGTGGTGGGACTGGAGCCTTGATGAAATCCATGAAAACTTTAAGTATTTCAATGACATAGAAAAATTTATCTCTCTGCATGACAAATGAGGAGGAAATTTTATGGCATACAAAACTTTAATTTTTGGTACCGACGATATTTATCCGAAGCTGAAACCTTTTTACGATGCGGAAGTTAAACGCGGCAATTTGGAAATTGTCGCTCGCGCCGAACTTGAAAAGGATAAAATCAACATAATTTATTCCGACGGAAGACAAGGCGAGTTAAATGAAATTCTTGATTTTGACCTTGCGATAATTTCTTCCAAGAAAATTTTTTATGAACGAATGAAACTGCTTGAGGCGATGAAATTTCCACGAGAAAAAATTCTCGACGGCTTGGTTTTTCGTGTGCAAAATTTGAATTTCTCACGTTTCCTTACCGAGAAAGTCGCTTACGGCGTTTTGGAAAAGCCCGCTTTTAAGTTGGGCTTGCAAACCGTTTATCCGCAATTTTACTCTGTGAAAGACAGAAATTTAAAGCTTTCGTTAGGTGCGAGAAGTTACATAAACGATGCGGAAATTGAAGGCGCGGGCGAAGTTCATATTAAAAATTTTTGTCCGATTGCCCGAAAAATACTTTTCGTCTTGGGCGAGAATCGAGATCACAATTACAGAAAGGTCAGCTCTTGTCCGGCATGGTATTTCGGTTGGGCGTCAAGAAAAGAATTTTTGCCGCCGCAAGGCACTTGCAAAATTTTAATCGGCAATGACGTTTGGGTCGGGCGCAGATGTGTATTCAAGTGCACAAATCCCGACAAGCCGCTGATTATCGGCGACGGCGCGGTTATTGCGGCGGACAGCGTGGTTGTTAAAAATGTTCCGCCCTATGCGATTGTCGGCGGCAACCCCGCGCAGGTTATCAAATATCGTTTTTCGCCCGAAATTATCGAGGCGTTTTTAAGGATTAAGTGGTGGGATTGGAATCTTGACAAGCTCAACGAAAACTTTAAGTATTTTAACGACGTGGAGAAATTTATTTCTCTGCATGACAAGGAGTTAAATTCATGAAAAAAATTTTAAGCGCGTTGCTGTTCGTATGATTGATTTTATTCTTCCGCGCAGGTTATCAAATATCGTTTTTCGCCCGAAATTATCGAGGCGTTTTTAAG